>NZ_JBAUJB010000484.1:0-11137 GCF_049683355.1 Mycobacterium sp. | reverse complement strand
CGCACCGTCTCCTCGAGGTCCTCGGGCGTCGCCATCGGATAGGCCACGCTGTTGATCTGGTCGCACAGGTCGACGGCGATGACATCGGCGCCCTCTTCGGCGAACCGGATGGCGTGTGCCCGTCCCTGGCCCCGTGCCGCACCGGTGACGAAGACCACCTTGTCGTCGAAGAGGCCCGGTCTGCTGTGCGCTGTCATGACCGGCGAGCCTACTGTGCCGATGCTGTGCATTCGGTGGCTCTACGGCCGCTCGTAGTAGACCTGTGTCAGAATGGCGGCAACCGAGCCCCGATCGTGAGGAGCAGCCGTGGCAAGCACCGAGGTGGAACGTCGCAGCGGCGTTGACGTCGAGGACGTGCCGTCCGCGGAGTGGGGCTGGTCGAAGGAGAACCCCCGCATCCAGCAGATCGGCGGGGTGCTGGGGGCGATCTTCCTGCTGCTGATGCTGCACGGCAACCACACCGGTCGTGTCGAGGACTGGTTCCTGGTCGGCTTCGCGGCGTTCATTTTCGCTGTCGTGGCGCGTAGCTGGTACGTCCACCGCAACCGCGAGACCCGCTGAGGTCCGCGACTCAGAGCGAGTTCCGCCGGCGGTGAGGTAGCCCGCGCACCCGGAACAGTTCTTCGTGTGGTTCGACGGCGGCGGCGCTGTCCGCCGCGCCGCCGGTCGCCAGAAGCGCGTGCGCTTTGAACGCCCTGGCCGCGGCGCTCATCGGGAGTGTGACCGGTTCGAGTCCCTGGGCGAGGTTGCCGAGTGTCGGCCGGCCCCACACGGTGACTTCGGCCAGACCCCGGCTGACCAATCGCGACACCTCGTCGCGGCTGTCGGCGTCCCGGGCCAGGACGTCGGCGCAGACCGCCAGGCCGCCGCCGGTGAGCCCGCGGATCACCGAGACGAGATCGGCGTCGACTTCGTGTGCCGTGATGCCGAGGATGCGCAGCGCGCGGGTGTCACACGGTGACGAGAGCAGCATCCTGACATCCCACCCGGCGCGCGCCCGGTCACAGAGGAAGCCGCCCGCAGACCGGACGACCTCGCCGATCCCCGCGGCCGGCACCACGAGGCGGAGGCGATGCAGGAGGCCGTCGTCGGCGCCCTCGCGACCTTCGGGGCGCAACGGTCGTGAAGCCACCGGTATTCGATCCCCGGTCACCGGCTTGACGAGACCGGCACCAGATCGCTGCCCTCCGGCGGGTACCACAAGGCACAGCTGCGGAACTGCTCGACGGCCGGCGACGATGAAGGGGCGCCGGACGGCGGAAGTGCCCGCGCCTTGAAGGCCTGCGCGGCGCAGCTGAGGGGGTGCTGCACCCGCCCGAATCTCGGGTCGCCGGCAAACAGTGGCGATTCACCCCACACGGTGACCTCGGTACCGGCTCCTTCGAAGCTGGCCAGCACCTCCCGGCGCAGCCGGTCGTGGTGGCCCAGGACGCCGGCACCCACCGCGACAGCGGCCGGCGGTTCGGGGCCCAGCACGGACTCCCCCGGTTCCCAGTTTCCCGCGCGCAGGCCCAGGATCGTCAGTGCGCGTGTGTCACTGCCCGGTGGCACCAGCACGGTGACCTGCCAGCCGGCCCGGGCCCGGTCGCAGAGCCATCCACCCGCGTTGCGGACGACCTCCTCGACGTCGGCGGCGACTGCCGTCAGGTCGTAGGTGAGCAGCATGTCGCCGGAGCTGCGCACTCCGGAGCTCTTGCGGTCGGCCGGCCCGAGGCCGCCGACCTCGGACGTGCGAGCAGTCACCGTCTGCCTCCCTGGGGACTCCTGCGTCATCGCCGCACCTTGTGCGCAAGTGGTCTCGCGCACATACAGCGTGACACTTATTCGAACATCTGTAAAGCCCGCAGGTGCCCGAGCGCAGCCTGTGTCACCGTTGGGTGCGGCGAAAAAACCGACCGAGCAACGGTTTCCGCCTGAATACCGGCGCAGCCGGGGAGCAGCCGGGGAAGCTAGGTCGCCGGAGCCATCGGCATGGCGGTCTCGACCACGGTCAGCGCGTCAGCCAGCCCTGCAGCACGGCGGATCTCGACGAAGGACTCGATCAGCGCATCGGTGGCCTCGTGTGGATCGGCGAGCGTGCGGTCGTCGGTGAGCACTGAGATGGCGAGCTGGTCGACGTAGCTCCACACGGTGATGTTCATCCCGCTGCCGGCGACGATCGGCCCGACCGAGTAGATCTCGTCGACGGTCGCGCCTTCGATGAACCCCCGTTGCCGCGGTCCCGGCACGTTGGAGATCGTCAGGTTCATCACGGTCGCGGATTCGACCCGCCGAGCCTGGCTGCGAAAGATGCCCGGTGTCAGCGCTGGCGGCAGATAGGTCAGCCAGGACGGAATCAGCGTGGGTCCGAGCAGCTGGTGGTTCTCCTTGGCGATCGACGTCGACATTGCGGTGAGCCGCACACGTTCCAGCGGATCGTCGACGTGGACGGGCAATGACGGTGTCATGTAGGTGAATTCGTTGCCGACGAGCCGCTGCGGGGAGGTGTCGACGCTCACCGGGACCCCGGCGATCAGCGGTGCGTCGGCTCTGCCGTCGTAGCGCAGTTGCAGCCGGCGCAGGGCACCGGCCGCCGTCGCCAGGACCACGTCGTTGAGGGTCACGCCCAGGTGCTTGGCGGTGTCCTTCACGTCGTTCAGCGCCAGCGGCGCGGTCGCGAAGCGCCGCCCCGGCGTCACCACGTGGTTGATGAACGTGGCCGGCGGGGAGAAGTTGCGCGCCAGATCGGGATTGCGGCCGCGCTGCCTGGACTTCCTGCGGACCCGGAGCATGCCCGTGGCGGTCTGGTTCATCAGGTGTGGCAGCCTTCGAATCTGCCTGAGGTGGTCGTGTCCGGCAGCCTTGAGCAGGTTTGCCGGTGTTCCGGAATCGGCCGGGGCGGCGGCGAGCTGACCTCCCACCGCAGGCTCCTGCGGCTGGATCGCCATGGCCAGCTGGTTGGCGGAGGCCATGCCGTCGGCGAGCACGTGGTGCACCTTGTGGATGATCGCGATGCGGTTGTCGGCCAACCCTTCCGCGACGTACATCTCCCACAGCGGGTGATCGCGGCGCAGCGGAGTGCCGGCGATCTCTCCGATCAGTTGGTCGAGTTCACGGCGGCCTCCCGGGGCGGCGACACGGGCGTGGCGCACGTGGTAGTCGAGGTCGATCTCGGCGTTCTGCACCCACATCGGGTGATGGAACTTCAGCGGTATGTCGACCAGCTGGTACCGCAACGGGGCCAGTGCGTGCAAGCGAGCCGCGGCGATCGACCGGAACTGCTCGAAGTCGTACCCCTCGACGTCTGACACGTCGAGGATGCCGATCTTGAGGGTGTGCATGTGGATCTCGGGGGTCTCGCTGTACAGCATCATGGCGTCCACGCCGTTGAGCCGTTTCACTGTCACCCCGTTCGTCTCCGACCCGCCGCCGCACGCCGTCGGTGCCGATCGTGGTCGTGGTACCCATTTGACAGGGTTCCGCACACGCGATGTCTCCTTCGCGAAAACCGACACCGTTTGTTGACATGAGCCGGCGGGGGTCCGGGCCGCGTGAGCGTGACATCTCCAGAAGATTTTGTAAGGTCTGAAGGCATGCAGGCGCCGACGAGTCCGAGTCTCACCGGGAACCTTCGATGAGCCTGGTCGCCGGAACCGGCCCGCTCAGCAGCGACCGTGCCGGCCTGCTCGCTCCCCGGATCGTCGACGACGTCGTGTACATCGAGCCGCACCCGCGGCGGGTACAGGCGATCCGCGACGGCCGCACGGTCATCGACACCGAACGCGCCCTGATGGTGCACCGCCGCGGCCGGCCGCTCAGCTACGCCTTCGCCGCCGACGAGGTCGGGGACCTGCCGGGCGATCCGGTACCGGAAGCTCCTGGCTACGTCGTGGTGCCGTGGGCGCTGATGGACAGCTGGATCGAGGAGGGGCGACAGTTGGTGAACTATCCGCCCAACCCGTACCACCGGGTGGACTGCCGCCCGACCACACGACGGCTGAGGGTCGACGCGCTGGGCGCGACCCTCGTCGACACCGACGACACGACGATCCTCTTCGAGACTGCGCTCGTACCGAGGCTCTACGTCGATCCGGCGCTCGTGCGCACGGACCTGCTGAGCCGCTCCGCGACGACCAGCTACTGCAACTACAAGGGGCACGCCACCTACTGGAGCGTCACCGTCGGCGGCGCCGTCGTCGAGGACGCGGCATGGAGCTACGCCGACCCGCTGTCCGAGAGCCTGCCGATCGAGGCCATGTTGAGCTTCGACGCGTCGAGGCTCGAGGTGCTGGCCGAGTTGCCCGAACCCGCTCGGTGGCCGCCCGAATGGAGGTGACCGGGTCCGGCTGAGCGGGTCCGGCTGAGCGGGTCCGGCATGGCCGCGGCTTGGGTAACTTCTGCGTGATGCCGACGCAGAAGAACCGCCAGATCCTGTTGCGCCGCCGGCCACGCGGGCTGGTCGCCCCCGAGGACACCGAACTGGTCACGGTCGACGCACCCGAACCCGTCGATGGTGAGGCCCTGGTGCGCACCACATACGTGGGTATCGACGCCGCGGCGCGGACCTGGCTCGACGACCAGCCGGGCTACCTGCCGCCCGTACAACTGGGCGAGTGCATCCGCGCAGCCGGCATCGGCGACGTCGTGATGTCCCGGTGTCCGGCCTATTCCGTCGGCGACGTCGTGACGACGCTGACGGGTTTCCAGGAGTACACGTTGGTGCGCGACGACCTGTTCACCACCCCGGTGCCCGGGCCCGGGGATCAGGTCGACCACCGTGCGGTGATGTCGGTGTACGGCCCGACCGGGGCCACGGCGTACTTCGGGATGACCGGTGTCGGTCGCCCGCAGCCCGGTGAGACGGTCGTGGTGTCGGCGGCCGCAGGCGCCACCGGTTCGGTGGCGGGGCAGATCGCCAAGATCGCCGGCGCACGAGTGGTGGGTATCGCCGGGGGCCGCACAAATGCCGGGCTGTGGTGCAGGACTTCGGCTTCGACGCGTGCATCGACTACCGCGGCGACGATGTGCCCGCCGCGCTCAAGGAGCACTGTCCACGGGGTATCGACGTGTACTTCGACAACGTCGGCGGTCCGATCCTCGACGCGGTGCTCGGTCGGCTGGCGCACAAGGCGCGCGTCGTGCTCTGGGGCGTCATCTCCAGCTACCTCACCGGCGATCATCCCGGGCCGGCGAACTATGTGAACCTGCTCGCGAAAACCGCGACGATGCAGGGGTTCAACGCGCTGGACGAATGGGGCCGTTTCGACGAGGCGTTCGCAGCGCTGCGGCAGTGGGACCACGAGCGTCTGCTGGTGCACCGCGAGCACATCTTCGAGGGCATCGAGTCGTGTGTCGATGCGCTCAACGGCCTGTTCACCGGCGCCAACATTGGCAAGACACCGGCCGGCTCAGCGGCGCATGACCTCGCTGACGACCGATGACCCGAACTCCTCGATCGCCTCGAGGGTGTGCGACAGGCTGTCGTCGGGCACCGACACCTGAACCCAGGTCACCCCGGCCGTCTCGAGTTCTGCCACCCCGGCCAGAAACGCGTCCGGGTCGAAGTCGTCGTCGCCGGGGCTGCCGCCGGCGCTGTTGGTGAACACCACGTCGACGCCCCCGGGGTCCCGACCGGCGTCCTCGAGGCGCCGACGCAGATCTGTGATCGCGGCGGCGAGGCGGTCAACCGAGTCCATCGTGGCGGTGCGGGCGGTCTGGGCGAGCACCGCGGGAGCCCGGAACGGACACCACCCCTGGCCGTGGGCCGCCACCCGGGCCCGCGCCGCGGCGGTGTTGCCACCGATCCAGATCGGCGGATGCGGCTTGCCGACCGGCCGGGGATGGGCCGTGACGCCCATGGCGCTGAAGTGCGCGCCCTCGAAGGTCAGATCGTCGGTTGTCCAGATGGCCCGGATCACCTCCAGCGACTCCTCGAACAGCGCCGCGCGTTCGTCGAAATTGACTCCAAGTGCCGCGAATTCACGCTTCAGATAGCCCACCCCGACCGCCAGCGTGAACCGGCCGTCCGACACCAGGTCCAGCGTCGCGCCCGCCTTGGCGACCACGAACGGATTCCGGTACGGCAGCACGACGATGTTCGGGATCAGTCGCAACGTCGTCGTGTGGGCGGCGGCGGCGTAGCTCATCGCGACGAACGGGTCGAGCGCATCGTGGCCACCGGCTTCCAGCCACCGCTGCGTTGGTGCCGGATGGTCGGTGAACCCGAACCCGCCGAAGCCGGCCTTCTCGGCAGCCACCGCGACCTGAGCGATGCCGGCGCCCGTGACCAGTTCGGGGTTGTACGGGTGACTGTGCATCGGGTGGGTGATCGAGAACTGCATGTCGGCCCTTCTGGCTCGAGGTAGCCGAAACGATTTCAGAACTACCTTCTCCAATACTGAGAATGTCGTTACCATGCGTGCGGGGGAATGTACACCAGCGCCCGTGCGCGGAAAGGTGACCACGCGGTCATGAACAGACCCGAGATCGGTGTCCACCTGCCCCAGATGGGGTTCTCATTCGACGATGTCCTGCACCGGACCCGGCGCTGCGAGGAACTCGGCATCGACTCGCTGTGGCTCTATGACCATCTGTACGGCCCCGGGATGCCCGAGTACCCCTCGATGGAGGCCTGGACGCTGGCCACCGCCCTGCTGGCCCGCACCGAGCGGATCCGGGTCGGACACATGGTGCTGTGCAACCAGTTCCGCCATCCGGTGACTCTGGCGAAGATGGCGACGACGCTGGACCAGATCTCGGGCGGCCGGCTGACGCTGGGTCTCGGCAGCGGCTCGATCGAGGACGAGCACCGGCGTGCCGGTCTGCCGTGGGGCACGTTCGCGCAGCGATCGGCCCGACTGGGCGAGACGTTGCAGATCCTGCACCAGGCGTTCACCGAGGAGTGGATCGACTTCGCCGGCGAGCATTTCACCGTGTCACACATGCCGATCAAACCCGGGGCCGTCCAGCACCCCCGGCCGCCGATCGTGGTCGGGGGCGTCGGCGAGAAGTTCACGCTGCCGTTGGTCGCCCGCTACGCAGACGTCTGGAATGTGCCCACCTACGCACTGGGTGAACTGGAACACAAGCTGGCGGCACTTCGGTCGATCTGCGAAGACATCGGTCGCGATCCCGACTCCATCGTTCTCTCGATCGAGGCGGTGATGGCGCTCGCTCCCGACGACAAGTCGCTGCCCGGAATCCGCGGTCTCGCCGAGAAGCGGTTCGGGATGGCCGCATTCGGCCTGCACGAAGCCGGCCTGGTCGGCACCGCGCCCGCGATCGTCGACCGTCTCGGTGAGCTCGTCGAGATGGGCTTCGGTCAGATCGTGCTGTTCACCCACGACCGCTGCTCGGATGAGACCCTGCAGCTGCTTGCCTCGGAGGTCATCGCCCGCCTCTGATCGCGTGACACTCGCACGACATTTTGTAAAGGTAGTGCGGGAGCCGACAGAAGGGCAGCCAGTGTGGGAATCGTGACGACGACGTCCGAGACAGCATTCACCCGATCTCCGGAGGAGATCTACGACTTCGTGACCGATCCGGCGAACTGGCCGAAGACCTACCCGGGCAGCGCACACGTCGGCACGTCGCCGGAGAAGCTACCTCTGGAGGTCGGTGACACCTGGACCGAGTCGGGTCCGGACGGGCAACGCATCTTCACCTGGCATCTGGCTATCGCGATGCGGCCGAAACTGTGGATGTTCAACTCGGTGGGCAACCTCGGCCACGACAGCGACGGCAACGGCGGGATTCCGGGCCGGATCACGGTGCAGTACAAGTTCGCTCGCCCCGGCGAGGGCATCACGCTGTTCAACCGGACGATGACCGTCGAGGCGTTCAAAGAGTCGCCCCTGCCCGACAGATTTTTCCGCACGGTCAATCCCGCCCACATCGCCGCCTACCATGCCGCCATCGCCCGTGAACTCGGCTAGCGCCGCAGCGCACAACGCAGCGCGGAGCCCTGGATCGCCCACAGCTGGGCGCTGACCTCCTCGGCCGGAGCCATCGAGTCGAACCCGTGGCAGGTTCCGGCGAACACGTGCAGTTCGGTGCTGACACCGGCCCACATCAGCCGCAGCGCGTAGTCCACCGCTTCGTCACGCAACGGGTCCAGCTCTGAGCAGGTGATCAATGTGCTTGGCAGGCCACTCAACTCGTCTGCCGCGGCCGGGACGGCTTCGGTGGGGACACCCTCTGCGCCGCAGTAGTGACGCCACATCCACGCCACCGCCGGACCGTCGAAGCCGGGAGTGGTGGTGAACTCCTGCTTCGACGGCGTGGGACGGTCATCGAGCACCGGCTGGTGCAGCAGCTGGAAGACCACCCGCGGCGCCGACCCGGTGGCGGCGTGCTGGGCCAGCCCGGCCGCCAGGGCCGCTCCCGCGCTACTGCCGGCGACCGCCAGTGCACCGCCATCGATACCCAGTTCGGCGGCGCTGCCCACTCGAGGATTGCGCGGGCATCGTCCAACGCCGCGGGAAACGGATTCTCCGGCGCCAGCCGATAGTCGACTGAGATCACCGCACAGCGCCCGCGACGGGACAGTTCGACACACTGCCGATGGTCGGTGTCGAGGTTGCCGAGGACGAACGCTCCTGCGTGACAGTAGATGACCGCGGGCGACGGTGCCGCCGCACCGCAGTAGATGCGGACGGTGACAACGCGGCCGGCCTCCACCCGGACATCGCGCTGTTCGACTTCGACGCCCACGGTGTCGACGGTCATCGCGGCCTCGGCGCGGCGTTGACCGAGTGAATCCCGGACCGCGCCGAGCACCGCGGGAGACAGATCGGTGCGAGCCACGGCGAGGTGACGCAGCGCCGGATCGAGTCGATCGGCGATGTCGCGCACCGGTGGTTCCTCCGCGATGGCCATGGCTGCCTTACCGGGTGCCCGCGGTCTGGGCGCCCACCTCGATGACCGGGCGGCTCCGAGGCGGGTCGAACGTGTAGTCCCCGGGCCGGAACCGGCGCGTCCGGCGCCAGAAATCCCGGGCACTGCGTGGCCACTGGGTCACCACGCGGCCGTTGGCGGCGCGGAAATAGTTGGAACACCGGGTCAGCCATACGGTGCCCTGCATCCACGTGTCGATCTGGGCCAGGAAGCGTGTCGTCACCTCCGAGCGAACCTCGATGTACGACCTGCCCTTGCGGCGCACGTACTCACACGCGCGCACGATGTACTTCGCCTGCGCCTCGAGCATGAAGATCACGCTGTTGGATCCCACGTTCGTGTTCGGGCCGTAGAGCATGAAGAAGTTGGGGTAACGGGGTACGGCCATCCCCAGATAGGCGAACGCCCCGTCGCGCCAGGTGTCGCGCAGCGAGGTCGCGTCGGCGCCCAGCACGTCGATCTGGCCCAGATAGTCCGCCGCCGCATAACCGGTCGCGCACACCACCACGTCGACGCCGAGCTCGGTGCCGTCCTCGGTGACCAGTGAGCGCGACCGCAGCGTCCGCGCCGGACTGGAGACCACCTGCACGTGCGGCTGCTTGAGCGTCTGCAGATAGTCGGTGGCGAACACCAACCGCTTGCATCCGAAGGGGTGCGTCGGGGTGAGCTCGGTGCGCAGCTCCTCGTCGGCGATCGTCGCCTCCAGGGCGCGCAGTGCGACGGCCTTGAACTGCTGGGTCTTGTCGCTTCCGTTCTCGATGACCGAGATGTTGGACTCGCTGCGCAGCCACAGCCTGCTGCGCTGGACCTTCTTGGCGAACGGGACATGGGCGAACAGCCACTTCTCGCGTTCGGTGTAGGGCCGGTCCGGTTTCGGCAGCACCCATGTCGGCGACCGCTGCACCGAGTAGACCTTGGACGCCACTTTCGCGACCTCCGGAACAAGCTGCGCTGCAATAGACCCCGTGCCCAGGACCGCCACCCTGGCCCCATCGAGGTCCACGGAGTGATCCCAGCGTGCGGTGTGCATCACGGTCCCGGTGAACGGCTGCTCCTCCACCAGATCCGGCATCACCGGCTGGGTGAAGATCCCGATCGCGGACACCACGATGTCGAAGGTGTACTCCTGGCCGTCTGCCACGCTCAGCGTCCATGTTCTCAATTCGGATTGCCCACTGGCTGAGACGATCTCGGTGTTCAGCTTCAGATGTGCTTCGAGTTGATGGCGCTGTGCGCACCGTTCGAAGTACTCCAGGATCTCCTGCTGCCCGGACCACAGTCGCGACCAGCGCGGGTTGAGGTCGAACGAGTACGAGTACAGGTGCGATTTCACGTCGCACGCCAGACCCGGATACGTGTTGACCCGCCACGTGCCGCCCACGCCGTCTTCGCGGTCGAAGATGGTGAAGTTCGCGAAACCGGCTTTGCGCAGGAAGATCCCCAGCGCCAGGCCGCCCGGTCCGGCGCCGATGATTCCCACGGACAGCGTCTTCGGCATTGAGGTCCTCATCCAATCTGCAGGCACTGCCCACCGTCGACGATGAGCTCGGATCCGGTGATGAACGATGCGTGGTCGGAGACCAGGAACGCCACCGTGTCGGCGATCTCCGTCGGCGTGCCGACGCGGCCCGTCAGTGCATGCGCGGCCAACCGGATCCGGGTGCCCTCGTCCACCATCGGCGTCTCGACCGGACCGGGGAACACCGAGTTGACCCCTGATCCCCGTCGGCGCGAGTTCGACGGCGGCCACCTGGGTCAGACCCCGCAACGCCCATTTCGACGATCCGTAGGCCGCATGGTTGGGGAACGGCCGGATCGCGCCGGTGCTGCAGGTGTTCACGACCGAGGCGCCTTCGGCATCGCGAAGATGCGGCAGCGCCGCCTGGATTCCGAGGAACGGGCCCAGGCAGTTGACCCGCCAGCTCCCTTCGAAACCGGCCGCCGTCTCGTCGGCCAACGCGGCACGATGCAGCACACCGGCATTATTGACCAGCGTGGTGAGCGCACCGAAGCGCTCGACGACGGCGCCGACTGCGGCTGCCCACTGCTGCGGCGAGGTCACGTCCAGGGCCACCGCGATCGCCCTGTCTTCACCGAATGCCGCTGCCGTTGCGGTCAATTCGTCGGCGAGGACGTCGCATGCGGCCACCCGGAAGCCGTCGCCGATCAGTCGCGCGGCGATGGCAGCACCCTGTCCGCGCGCGGCGCCGGTGATGAGCGCGACGCGGCCGGCGGCGGCCATCAGTACCGCCCCTGCACGCCG
>NZ_JBAUJB010000483.1:0-2424 GCF_049683355.1 Mycobacterium sp. | reverse complement strand
CGCAGTCATGCCCGCCAACCTAACGCCTCGCGCTCATTCTCAAGAAATCGCCATACGGCAGGTGGGAGCAGCGACACAGGGATATTTCTAGCCGGGTAGGCGCCGGTTGATCAGCAACGCGCCCAGGCCCGACGCGGCGAGCACCAGAGCACCGAGCCGCAGCCAACCCACGCTGGCGTCACCCTTGATGGTCTCGTAGCCGATCTGCTCCTGAAGGTTGGTGAACACCTCCTTGAGCTGCTCGAGGCTCGATGCCGTGAACGCCTCTCCTCCGGAGAGGTCGGCGATCCTCTTGAGCATCTCGTCGTCCACCGGGACCGGCTGACGCTGGTCGTTGATCTCGACATAGCCATAGGGCGTCCCGAAGGACACCGTCGAGATCGGCACACCCTGATCGTCGGCGGTACGGGCCGCGGTGTAGGCGCCCTTGGGGTTGTCCGGGTTGGACGGCACGGTCTCCTTGCCGTCGGACATCAGCACGATGCGCGCCGGTGGGGGTTCGTCGCCACCCCCGATGACCGCACCGACCGTGGCGACCGCCTGCAGCGCCGTGAAGATACCCTCGCCGGTCGCGGTGCGGTCGGCGAGCTGCAGCTTGTCGATCGCGTTCTTGGTCGCCTCCCGGTTGGTGGTAGGCGAGACGAGCACGGTCGCGGTGCCGGCATAGGAGATCAGTCCGAGGTTGATGCCCGGGGTGAGCTGGTCGGCGAACTGCTTGGCCGCCTCCTGCGCGGCAGCCAACCGGTTGGGCGCGACATCGGTGGCACGCATCGACTGCGACACGTCGACGACGAGCATCACCACGGCACGGTTGCGCGGGATGCGGACGTCGTGTGTCGGGCCGGCCATGGCGACGGTGAACGACACCAACGCCAGGATCAGCAGGGTCGCCGGAAGGTGGCGCCATCGGCTGGGCCGCTTCGGCGCCACGCTCTCCAGCAGCTCCATGTTCGCGAACCGCAGTACCCGCCTGTGACGGGACAGCTGCACAACCACGTAGAGCGCGATCAGCCCGATGATCACCAGGAAGAACAGGAAGAACCACGGGTGCTCGAAGCCGGACAGCGACATCGGCCCGAAGAACGGTAAAGTCATGTGCTACTTGTCATTTCGTTGTTTCTTTTGTGACCGTGCGCCTGTCGGTGCGCTGTTCATCGACCGGCCAGTGCGCCGCGACGCCTACCGGCGACGAACCTGACCACATCGGAGATCCAGTCCCGGTCGGTGCGCAGGCACAGCAACGGCGCACCGCAGCGCCGGAGCGTGCGCGCCACCTCGGCGCGGTGTGCGGCGGCGGCCTGCTCGAAGTCGGCCCGCAACTGCTCGTCAATGGTGAACTCGCGGGTGCGCCCGGTCTCGGTGTCCTGCAGGACGACATCGCCGACGGCCGGCAACTCGACGTCGCGGGGGTCGAGGACCTCGATGCCGAGTACCTCGTGGCGGCCGGCGATGGCCCGCAGCGGACGCATCCAGTCGACCGGACCGAGGAAGTCACTGATGATCACCACCATGCCGCGGCGCCGCTCGGGCCTGCGTAGCGCGTCGATCGCCGCGGCCAGATCGCCGCGGACCCCGACCGGTGCCCGCGGCGTGGTGGCGATCGCGCGCAGCAGTTCCTGCTCGTGCACCCGGCCGGACAGCGCGGCCACCCGGCGGGTGGTCTCGCCGTTGGAGATGATCGCGCCCAGCCGGTTGCCGCCGCCGCTGTTGAGGAACGCGATCGACGCCGCGGCCGCCACGGCGAGGTCGCGCTTCTCGCAACCGGCGGTGCCGAAGTCCAGGCTGGCCGACACGTCGACGACGAGCCAGGTCTCCAACTCGCGGTCCGCGATCATCTGACGCACGTGCGGCGCCTGGGTGCGCGCCGTCACCGACCAGTCCATCCGGCGGACGTCGTCGCCGGGCTGGTAGATCCGCGACTCCCCCGGTTCGGAACCCGGGCCGGGCAGCAGCCCGAGGTGGTCACCGTGCAGCACCCCGTCGAGTTTTCGCCGGACGGTCAGCTCGAGCTTGCGCAACGCTGCCGTCAAGGCCGGGTCGCGGATCTCGCCGCGCTGCAGCGAGGGCAGGTCGACGCTGCGACCGGAGGGTTTGGCGCCTGGAGAATCGGGAGGAGACGTCACTTAGTGCGCCGCTTACCGGGTCAGCGGCCGCCGGCTGCGGCTGCCGCAGCCGGGACCACGGGTGGGACCGAATGACCCTGCTGCGGGATGGCGTTCACCTGGGGCAGCGCGACAGTCTGCATGATGCGGTTGACGACCGTGTCGGAGGAGACCTCGTCGGCGAGCGCGTCGTAGGTCAGCACCAGGCGGTGCCGCAGCACGTCCGGGATGACCTCGACGACGTCCTGCGGTATCACGTAGTCGCGCCCGCGGATCAGCGCCAGCGCGCGGGACGCGGCGATGATGCCCAGCGACGCGCGGG
>NZ_JBAUJB010000482.1:0-1780 GCF_049683355.1 Mycobacterium sp. | reverse complement strand
CGCCGGCTGGTCGAGGCGTAGTAGACACGTCCGATGCTCAGCTTCGCATCCCACCGCACCGAGCCGTCGGTCGCCCAGAGATGCCGCAGGAACAGCGCCACTTGGTCGTTCGGCAACGCGAACACCTGTGCCGGCACGAACTTCTCGTAGCTGCGCTTGCCGAACAGGCCCAGCTCGTCCAGCCAGGCGGCGATCGGATTGCGCTTGCCGTGTGTCAGTCGGTACGGCGCCGGCAGGCGCAACGTCGTCACTCGAGCGGCGGGATACTCGTCCCGGATCGGCGTCACGTCGAAATGCGCCGCGGAGATCTCTACCGCCGCCAGGTTCGCCTCGTCGACGCTCGCGTACCGAATCGGCTGGCGCTTCACGCACGACCCGTCGCCGATCATGTGCGCCAACATCACGACCTCGGAGTCGTGCATCCGCTCGGTCTGCACCGGTTCGGGCACCCGCCGTGGGGCTGCCACCCGCGCACCGACTGTCAACTCTCCCAACGGAGTCCATCCGTCAAGCGTCATGAACGGATGGTTGGCCGTCGCCTCCACCTCACGCCCGGATGCCAACCGGACCTTGAACACCTCTTTGTACCCGCTGTAGAAGACGTTCGTCATCGGCCGCGCGACCATCCGTTTGCGGTCATCGACCGACCACACCAGTGGGCGCTCCCCAGTACGCATCAGCTCGCCGAACGTCACCTCCGCACCCGTGTCCGCACGGAGGATTCGGGTGTTCGCAGTCAGGCATCCCGACTCACGAAGGTCAGAGACCATTGGCTTCTTGTCGGTGCGCTGCTCCGGCCCGCGGTTCAGCTGGCTGATCGCCACCACCGGCACTTCGAGTTCCTTGGCCATCAGCTTGAGGCTGCGGGAGAAGTCCGAGACTTCCTGCTGGCGGGACTCGTACTTCTTGCCCGACGACATCAGCTGCATGTAGTCCACGACAATCAACCGCAGACCGGCCTTCTGCGACAACCGCCGCGCCTTGGCCCGGATCTCCATCATCGTCAGGTTCGGCGAATCGTCGATGAACAACGGGGCTTCGCTGATCTCGCTCATCCGGCGCGCCAACCGAGTCCAGTCGTCGTCGCTCATCCGTCCGGATCGCATGTCGGCGAGCTTGATCTTGGCCTCCGCCGACAGCAGCCGCATGACGATCTCGGACTTGCTCATCTCCAGGCTGAAGATGACGCTGGGCAATTGGTTCTTTATCGAGCACGAGCGCATGAAATCCAGGCCCAGCGTGCTTTTACCGACGCCGGGTCGGGCCGCGATGATGATCATCTGCCCGGCGTGCAAGCCGTTGGTCACTTCGTCGAGCTCGACGAAGCCCGTCGGCACGCCGCGGGACATGCCTCCCGAGGACGCGATGGCGTCGATCTCGTCCATCGTGGGTTGCAGCAGTTCTTCGAGCACCACGAAGTCCTCGGAGGCCCGCCGCTCGGTGACGTCGTAGATCTCGGCCTGCGCGCGGTCCACGACGTCGTTGACGTCCGCACCGTCAGCGCCGGCATAGCCGTACTGCACGACCCGGGTGCCGGCCTCCACGAGGCGACGCAGCAGCGCCTTCTCGGCCACGATCTCCGCGTAGTAGCCCGCGTTGGCCGCCGTCGGCACCGTCGAGATCAGGGTGTGCAGATAGGGGGCTCCGCCGACGCGCCGCAGCATTCCGCGGCGGTCCAACTCCGCGGCCACGGTGACGGCGTCCGCCGGCTCCCCGCGCCCGTACAGGTCCAGGATCGCGTCGTAGACGATCTGGTTCCCGGGCTTGTAGAAGTCGCCCG
>NZ_JBAUJB010000481.1:0-2323 GCF_049683355.1 Mycobacterium sp. | reverse complement strand
CCACCGCGTCGGCCGCGAACCGGGCGCCCTGCGCCCTCGCCCCGGGTAGCGCCGCGAACAGATCCCCGGGCCGGGCGTCTTGCCCGCGCAGGGTCACGCCGGTGACTTGGACGTCGGACATCGACGGGCCCAGGGACAGGCCGGCCACCAGATCGGACACCGCGACCAGCGGCAGACCGGCAGGATGTGAGGGGCGCAGATTCATGGCCTTGACACAGTACCGGCCGCGGCGTTCGGCTCAGCCCGCCTGAAGTGTCAGCGGGGCACCAGGATCCGCCGACAGCGGGACGTTCTCCCGTTGCAGCAACCAGGACGCGATCTCGTGGAACAGCGGGGCACCCGACGATCCCGGCGAGCCGTCGGCGGCCCGGTGCGGTGCGTCGAGCATCACTCCGACCACGTAGCGCGGGTCGTCGGCCGGCGCCATTCCCGCGAAGGTGATCCAGTAGACGTCGTCGTAGTAGCAGCCGCAGCCCGGGTTGATCTGCTGGGCGGTGCCGGTTTTGCCGGCGATCTGGTACCCCTCGACCGCAGCCTGCGGGCCGGTCCCCTGCTGGACGCCGCGCGGGTCGCGCTGCACGACCGAGCGGAACATGTTGCGCACGGTACGTGCGGTCTCTGCCGACACCACCCGCACGCCTTCGGGCCTGGGCTCCTCGGTACGGGTGCCGTCGGAGGCGACGGTGGCCTTGACGATCCGGGGCGGGACGCGAACCCCGTCGTTGGCGATGGCCTGATACATCCCCGTCATCTGCAGCAGGGTCATCGAAAGACCCTGGCCGATAGGCAGATTGGAGAAGGTGCTACCCGACCACTGGTCGATCGGGGGAACCAGGCCGGCGCTCTCACCGGGCAGGCCGACGTCGGTGCGCTGACCCAGGCCGAACTTGCGCAGCATCTCCGCGTAGCGCTCCGGCCCGATGCGCTGCGCGAGCATCAGCGTGCCGACATTCGACGATTTTCCGAAGACCCCGGTGGTGGTGTACGGCATCACCCCGTGTTCCCACGCGTCGCCGACCGTGACCCCGCCCATGTTGATCGACCCGGGCACCTGCAGCACCTCGTCGGGGTTGGACAGCCCGAACTCGATCACCGATGCCGCGGTGACGATCTTGTTCACCGAACCCGGTTCGAACGGTGACGACACCGAGAGGTTGCCCAGCTCGCGCTCCTGCTGGCGGCTGAGATCCTGCGAGGGGTCGAAGGTGTTGTCGTTCGACATGGCGAGCACCTCACCGGTTTTCGCATCGAGGACAACAGCCGAGGCGTTCTTGGCGCCGGACCGGTCCTTGGCCAGTTGCACCTGCTGCTGCACGTAGAACTGGATGTCGTCGTCGATGGTCAGCATCACGTTGGACCCGTTCACCGCGTCGTGGCGGTTGCGGTAGCTGCCCGGGATGACCACGCCGTCGGAGCCGCGGTCGTAGGTGACCGAGCCGTCGGTGCCGGCCAGAACCGAGTCCAGCGAATCCTCCAGGCCGAGCAGACCGTGCCCGTCCCAGTCGATGCCGCCGACGATGTTGGCGGCGAGCACCCCGCCCGGATACTGGCGCAGGTCCTGACGCTCCGAGCCGACCTCGGGGAACTCGGTGGTGATCGCCTCGGCGATCGCGGGGTCGACGGCACGGGCGAGGTAGACGAAGGTCTCGTTGCTGCGCAACTTCTTGAGCACGGTGGCGCTGTCCGGCTTGTTGCCCAGCCGGGTAGCCACCTCGGCAGCGATGTCCCGCAGCCGTTCGTCCGGGTCGGGGGCCTCCGAGCCCTGCTCCTGCGCCTTCTGCGCCGCTTCCGCCAACTCCTTGCGCACCTTGACCGGTTGGAACGTCAACGCACGCGCTTCGATGGTGAACGCCAGTTTGTCGTTGTTGCGGTCGACGATCGCGCCGCGCAGCGCCGCGTCGATGTCTGTCACCTTCAACTGGCCCGCGGCCTCGGCGCGCAGGCCCTCGGCGCGCGGCACCTGCAGGGTGAACAACTGGGCCGCCGCCACGACCAGCAGCAGGAAGATCGCCGCGTTGCCGGCACGGTGCCGGAACACGAACGATGCACTGCGCAGGCCGTTCTGGGGCGCCGCCTGCCGGGAGCGCCGCGATCTCGCCGAGCGTTCCTGGCTGGGCGGTGTCTTCGGCGGTGTCTTCGCCGTCCTGGCGGGACCCGCCGACCGTGACTTGGCCGATTTTGCGGTGTGATCCCGCCGACCCGACTCGCGGCTCATGCCGGCGGTCCCGGTACCGGCGCGACGGGGGCGAACTGTTCAGTGCCCACCGGGGCGCCGGGCTGGGTGGCCGCGCCCGGCTGCTGGTGCAGCGGACCGGCTCCCAGC
>NZ_JBAUJB010000480.1:0-9115 GCF_049683355.1 Mycobacterium sp. | reverse complement strand
TGGTCCGGATGACACCTCCGGTGGAGGTGATGGCGTACAGCTCGGTGTCGTCGTCGACGATCAACGCTCCGACCAGAGTGCCACGTCTGCGGTCGTACTGGATCGTGAGGATGCCTTTGCCGCCGCGGCCCTGGGACGAGTATTCCTCGATGGCCGTGCGCTTGGCATAGCCGCCCGACGTCGCGACCAGCAGGTACGTCCCCTCACGCACGACGTTGAGCGACAGCAGCTGGTCCTCTTCGTTGAACCGCATCCCCTGCACACCCGAGGTCGCCCGGCCCATCGGACGCAACGCCTCGTCGGTCGCCGAGAACCGGATCGACTGGCCCTTCGCCGAGACCAACAGCAGGTCCTCGTCGGCCGAGCACAGCACCGCACCCACCAACTCGTCGCCGTGGCGCAGGTTGATGGCGACGATGCCGCCGGAACGGTTGGAATCGAAATCGACCAGCCTGGACTTCTTCACCAGGCCGTTGCGGGTGGCGAGCACCAGGTATGGCGCGTCCTCATAGCTCTTGATCTGGATGACCTGCGCGATGCGTTCCTCGGGCTGGAACGCCAGCAGGTTCGCCACGTGTTGACCGCGCGCCGTACGGGACGCCTCGGGCAGGTCGTACGCCTTGGCGCGGTACACCCGGCCCTGCGTGGTGAAGAACAGGATCCAGTCGTGGGTGGAGCAGACGAAGAAGTGGTTGACGATGTCGTCCTGCTTGAGCCCGGCACCCTGCACACCCTTGCCGCCACGCTTCTGGCTGCGGTACAGGTCGGACTTGGTCCGCTTGGCGTACCCGGTCTCGGTGATCGTGACGACGACCTCTTCGCGGGCGATCAGGTCCTCGTCGGCCACGTCGCCGTCGGCCGGGATGATCCGGGTGCGGCGATCGTCGCCGTATTTGTCGGTGAGCTCCTTGAGCTCGTCGTGGACGATGGCGCGCTGACGTTCCGGCTTGGCCAGGATGTCCTCGAGGTCGGCGATCTCGGCCTCGATCTTGGCCAGGTCGTCGACGATGCGCTGCCGCTCGAGAGCGGCAAGGCGCCGCAGCTGCATGTCGAGGATGGCCTGCGCCTGGATGTCGTCGATGTCGAGCAAATCGATCAGGCCGGCGCGGGCGACGTCGACGGTCTCCGAGGCCCGGATCAACGCGATCACCTCGTCGAGCGCGTCGAGCGCCTTGACCAGTCCGCGCAGGATGTGGGCTCGCTCGTTGGCCTTGCGCAGCCGGTAGGTGGTCCGCCGGACGATGACGTCCAACTGGTGGACGACGTAGAGCCGGATCAGCTGGTCGAGTCGCAGGGTGCGGGGCACCCCGTCCACGATCGACAACATGTTCGCGCCGAAGCTGGTCTGCAGCTGGGTGTGCTTGTAGAGGTTGTTCAGCACCACCTTCGCCACCGCGTCGCGCTTGACCTCGACCACGATGCGCAACCCGACGCGGTCGCTGCTCTGGTCCTCGATGTTGGAGATGCCGGCCAGCTTGCCGTCACGCACCTGGTCGGCGATCGAGGTGATGAAGTTGTCGTGGTTCACCTGATACGGGAGCTCGGTGATGACCAGCAGCGAGCGGCCTCTGGAATCCTCCTCGACCTCGACCACACCGCGCATCCGGATCGAGCCGCGGCCCGTGGTGTACGCGTCGTGAATGCCCTGCGAGCCGACGATCAGGCCGTGGGTCGGGAAGTCCGGTCCCTTGACCCTTTCGGTGACCGCGGCCAGCGTGGTCTCTTCGTCGGCCTCGTAGTTGTCCAGGCACCAGAACACGGCCTCGGCCAGCTCACGCAGGTTGTGGGGCGGCATGTTGGTCGCCATACCGACCGCGATACCACCGGAACCATTGGCCAACAGGTTGGGGAACCGGCTGGGCAGAACGGTGGGTTCCTGGACCCGGCCGTCGTAGTTGGGGATGAAATCGACTGTCTCCTCGTCGATCTCACGCAGCATCTCCATCGCCAGGGGAGTCAGCCGCGCCTCGGTGTTGTGGCTTACGAATCCGTTGGTGATGAAGGAGTGGTCTTCAGTGTCGACTCGGAGGCTGTAAACCGGTCGCACTCCCGCGTCCGAGACTGATGCCACCCGCGCGTAGCAGAACCTGCCATCGGTCAGTTCGGTAGCGATCGAACGGATGTCCGGATCATCACCGTGCAACTCGAAAGACCGCGCGAGCGCACGGTTTATGACGGATTTGGACTGATCTCCATCACAAACCGTACTTTCGGCGTGCATCGCCACTACGTCGCCGGGACTGATCTCCTCGATGAGCTTCCACAGCAGCGTGGGCACCCCGCCGAGATCGACGAGGCATAGCAATGGGTGGTTGGCCGTGCCCGTTACCTGGTGTGCATTGTCGGTACGGACGGTGTAGGTCGGATGCTCGCCGGAGTGGAACAGGCGGTCGGCGACTACCGGGGCACCATGGCGGTCAAGCACTTTCAACTCGATCGTATTGTCCGAGTTGGGCTTCGCTCCAGGCACTACGTCGCCGATCCGGATGGAATTGCCGTCCGGCAGACGCACCACGGCGTCCTCGGTAACGCAGTACCTCATGGCGGCTGGCGGGTCGTTTCCCGGCGAGCCGAAGTTGCCCTGACCGTCGACCAGCGGGTAGCGCAGCGACCACGGCTGGGCCATCCGGACCAGGGTGTCGTAGATCGACGAATCGCCGTGCGGGTGGTAGTTGCCCATCGTCTCGGCAACCGACCGTGCGGATTTCGCGTGTCCGCGGTCGGGCCGGAAGCCGGAGTCGTACATCGCGTACAGCACCCTGCGGTGTACCGGCTTGAGGCCGTCACGGACCTCGGGCAGCGCCCGCCCGACGATCACGCTCATCGCGTAGTCGATGTAGCTGCGCTGCATCTCCTGCTGGATGTCGACCGGTTCGATGCGGTCGCCGGCTTCGTCGCCGGGGGGCAGCGTTGTGTCAGTCATTCAGTTCCCTCGTAGGTCGACTCAAACATCCAGGAAGCGAACATCTCTGGCGTTTCGGGTGATGAAACTGCGGCGGGCTTCGACGTCCTCGCCCATCAGAATGGAGAACAGCTCGTCGGCTGCAGCGGCGTCGTCGAGCGTGATCCGTCGCAGCACGCGCGCGCTGGGATCCATCGTGGTCTCCCACAGTTCCTTGGCGTCCATCTCACCGAGGCCCTTGTAGCGCTGGATCCCGTCGTCGACGTTGATCTTCCTGCCCGCGGCCCGCCCGGCTTCGAGTAGACCGTCGCGCTCCCGGTCGGAGTAGGCGAACTCGGGCTCGCTGCGCTGCCACTTGAGCTTGTAGAGCGGCGGTTGGGCGAGGAACACGTGCCCGTGCTCGATGAGCGGCTTCATGAACCGGAAGAGCAACGTCAGCAGCAGGGTCGAGATGTGTTGGCCGTCGACGTCCGCGTCGGCCATCAGCACGATCTTGTGGTAGCGCAACTTCGAGATGTCGAATTCGTCGTGGATGCCGGTGCCCAGCGCGGTGATGATCGCCTGTACTTCGGTGTTCTTGAGCACGCGGTCGATGCGCGCCTTCTCGACGTTGATGATCTTGCCGCGCAGCGGCAGGATAGCCTGATACATCGAGTCGCGACCGCTCTTGGCCGAGCCGCCGGCCGAGTCACCCTCCACCACATACACTTCCGACAGAACCGGATCGGTCGAGCGGCAGTCGGCTAGCTTACCGGGCAGCCCGCCGATATCGGTGGCGCTCTTGCGGCGCACCAGCTCCCGCGCCTTGCGGGCGGCGAGGCGGGCTTGGGCCGACGAGACCGCCTTGTTGACAACGGTCTTGGCTTCGGCGGGGTTGGCCTCGAACCAGTGGGAGAGCTGCTCGTTGCAGATCTTCTGGACGAACGATTTGACCTCGGTGTTGCCCAGCTTGGTCTTTGTCTGACCCTCGAACTGCGGGTCGCTGACCTTGACCGAGATCACCGCCGCCAGGCCCTCGCGGATGTCGTCGCCGGTGAGGTTGGGATCTTTTTCCTTGAGGAGCTTCTTGTCCTTGGCGTACTTGTTCACCACCGTGGTGAGCGCGCTGCGGAAGCCTTCCTCGTGCGTGCCGCCTTCGTGGGTGTTGATGGTGTTGGCGAAGGTGTGCACGGACTCCGAGTAGCCGGCGTTCCACTGCATCGCGATCTCGACCTCGTGGCCGGGACCCTTGCCGTCGAAGTCGATGATGCTCTGCTGGATCGGGGTCTTGGTGCGGTTGATGTGCTTGACGTAGTCGACCAGACCACCGGGGTAGTGGAAGGTGCGGTGCTTGACCTTGTGCGGACCCGCGGCTTCCGCCGCCTTCTCGTCGGCGGTCTTCGGCGCCTCGGCGGTGTCGCTCACCACGTCGTCGACCACCTCTTCGGGGGTGACGCGCTCATCGGCGAGGTCGATGGTCAGGCCCTTGTTGAGGAACGCCATCTCCTGCAGCCGACGTGCGACGGTCTCGAAGTCGTACTCGGTGGTCTCGAAGATGCCGGGGTCGGCCCAGAACCGGATGGTGGTGCCGGTCTTGTTGGACGGCCCGCCCTGCTTGAGGGTTCCTGGTACCGAGCGGTCGTAGTACTGGAACCACTCGTAACCGTCGCGGAAGATGGTGGCCTCCAGTCGGGTGGACAGCGCGTTGACCACCGAGACGCCGACGCCGTGCAGACCACCGCTGACGTTGTAGCCGCTGTTCTCGCCGCCGAACTTGCCACCGGCGTGCAGTTGGGTCATGACGACATCGACGGTGGGTGCGCCGCTGGCGTGCATCTCCACCGGGATGCCGCGACCGTCGTCGGTGACCTGGACGCTGCCGTCGCCCAGGATCCTGACATCGACCCTGGTGGCGTAGCCGGCCATGGCCTCGTCGATGGCGTTGTCGACAACCTCCCAGACGAGGTGGTGCAAGCCACGCTCACCGGTGGATCCGATGTACATGCCCGGACGTTTCCGGACGGCCTCCAAGCCCTCCAGAATCGTGATGGCGGAAGCGCCATACTCATTTGAAGCGCTCTTCTTCTGGGCAGCCACGTTGAACGCGTCTCCTTGGGGTTCGCATGCGGGGGGCGACCGCCCCTCGCGGATCTCCCGACGAGTCTACCGTCAGGCACCGTCACCACTGATTCTGAGGCGGCGTTTCTGCACACCTAATTGCGCCGTCTGCGGAATTTCTCGAATCTCGACACGTGCCGACGCCTGAGAGTTGTGGATGAATCCTTGTCGCCGCTCTCAGCCAGTGGTCAGGAGCGGCTCACCCATAGGTGTCGCGGGGCCCCCGGCCCGGCACCCGGTACGGGCCCTTGCGCCACGAGGGACCCACCGGTCCGGTGATCTTCAGAGAGGTGACGACCCCGTCGCCGACCGCCGCGGCGATCTTGGCCAGCAGCTGGACCTGCACCATCCGCAGTTGGGTCGCCCACGCGGTCGATTCGGCCGACACCGTGAGGACGCCGTCGTTCAACGACGTCGGGGTCGCGTGCGCGGCGATCTGCTCGCCGACCACCGCCCGCCACCGCCCGAACACCGAGCCCTCGGCGACCCGCCCGGACCACCCCCGGCTGCGAGCGAGGTCGCTGGTGGCCGCTCCGAGCAGTTGCGGATCACGGCCGTCGGGTCCCGGACCCGACCAGCGACGCCTGCTGTTGCCGGCCACGCGACGCGGGGCGGGGGAGGTCCGGCCGCGGCCGACGTTCTTCCCCTGGACCCGTGCCGCCCCGCGCGCCTCCTCGAGGGTGCGCCGCACCAGGTCCATCCCTTTGATCCGGGTGAGGTCTGCGGGCGGTCCCACCGGGCCCTCGTCCACGGCGTCCTCGTCGAGGTGTTCGTCATCCATCACTTCACCGCCGACACGCGCCCGTGGTCGCCGTCGTTCATGGTGATATCGACCCGGCGCACGTCCCATTCGTACGGGATGTCCTCGTGTACGGCGGCGGTGACGAGCACCTGCTCTGCCGAGTCCGCCACCGCGGCGAGCGCTTCTCTACGGGCACTGTCGAGTTCGGCGAACACATCGTCGAGTAGCAGCACCGGATCCCCGCCCTCGGTGCGCAGCAGTTCGTAGGCCGCCAGCCGGAGTGCCAGCGCCACCGACCATGATTCACCGTGGCTGGCAAAGCCTTTGGCCACCTGATCGCCGAGTCGTAACTCCAGATCGTCGCGGTGTGGTCCGACCAGGCACACCCCGCGTTCCAGTTCGGCATCACGGCGGCGGCGCAGCGCCTCCAACAACCCGGCCTCGAAGACCCCGGCGTCGGCGATACCCGCTGCCGCTTCACTTTCCACCACGTCCACACCGCTGCGGTAACGGATCGTGGTCGGACGCGACGTCGGCGCCAGCAGCTGATACGACTTCTCCACCTCGGGAGCCAATTCTGTCACCAGTTCCACACGCGCAGCGATCAACTGGGCCCCGTGGGCAGCCAAATGTCCATCCCAGACATCGAGGGTCTCCAGCGCGCTGTGGTCACCGCGGAACCGAGCCCCGGCCGCGGTCTTCAGCAGGGCGGTCCGTTGCCGGAGCACCTTGTCGTAATCGGCCCGCACCCCGGCGATCCTGGGCCGTCGGGTGGTCGCCAGCTCGTCGAGATAACGCCTTCGCTCACTCGGATCGCCGCGCACCAGCGACAAATCCTCCGGCGCGAACAGCACAGCGCGCAGCACGCCGAGGATTTCACGGGCCGACCTCACCGGAGACCGGTTCAACCGGGCCTTGTTCGCCCGTCCCGACGTGATGTCGAGATCCACGGCGAGCTCCCGTCCTTCGCTGACCACAATGGTCGACACCACCGCACGATCAGCGCCGGAACGGATCAAAGGTGCGTCGGAGGCCACTCGGTGAGAGCCCAGCGTCGACGAATACCACAGCGCCTCAACGAGATTTGTCTTCCCGAAGCCGTTGGGGCCGACGAATACGGTTCGGCCCGGCTCGAGGTCGAGTTCGACGCGATCCCAGGACCGGAAGTCGGTCAGGGCAAGGTGGCGGACATGCACGGATACACCCCGGTCACCCGGACTCGCTCACTCGCTTGACAGCGTGGCCGCCGAACTGGTTGCGAAGCGCCGCGACCGCCTTCATCGTTGGTGAATCATCTTGGCGGGAAAGGAATCTCGCGAACAAAGCCGCCGCGATGCTGGGAACGGGAACCCGCAGCCGGATCGCTTCTTCGACCGTCCACCGACCCTCGCCGGAGTCCTCGGTGTAACCGCTGATGTCGGTCAGCCCGGGATCCTCTTTGAGCGCCCTGGCCAGTAGTTGCTGCAGCCATGAGCGCACCACGGTGCCGTTCGACCAGGCTTGATAGACAGCCTGAGGGCTCTTCACTAGGTCCTCGGCGGCCAGCATCTCGTAGCCCTCGGCGTACGCGGTCATCAGGGCGTACTCGACGCCGTTGTGCACCATCTTCGCGAAATGTCCCGCCCCGACCGGACCGACGTGAACGAATCCGTCCTCCACGGGCCCCGGCGGACGCAACGTGTCGAAGATCGGCATGGCGCGTTCCACATCGGCATCGGCGCCGCCCACCATCAGACCGTAACCTTCGGTCAGGCCCCAGATGCCGCCGGAAACTCCGGCGTCGATGAACCCGATACCCTTTTCCCCCAACAACTTTGCATGGGGAGCATCCTCGGTGTACCGAGAGTTTCCGCCGTCGATCACCAGATCGCCGTCGCTCAGTACGCCCGCCAGGGCGGAGATGGTCTGCTCGGTCACGGTGCCGGAAGGCACCATCACCCACACCACACGCGGTGAATCGAGCGCCGACGCCAGCTCCTCGAGAGACCCCACATCGGAGACCTCCGGCCTCGGGTCATATCCGATGACCTCGTGGCCTCCGTCGCGCAGACGGGATCGCATGTTGAAGCCCATCTTGCCGAGCCCGATGAGACCTAATTGCATGTCAACGCCCCTTCTTCTGTCGGTGTGATCGGCTCACCCTGGAAGGCGCACCGGCATCAACAAATAGACATAGTCGGTTTCGGCGGCCGGGAAAGGCCCAGTGCCGCCGGCGCCTCCGTCATCCTCTCCCGCCGGGCGCAGCACCGCCGGCCGGCTCGAGGTGGTGAAGCCGAACGTCACCCGCTCCGCATGCAGTGAACTGAGTCCGTCCGTGAGGTACGTCGGGTTGAACGCGATGGTCAGTGGGTCTCCGGAGAACTGCACGGGCAGGTCCTCCTCGGCGCGACCAACATCGTCGGCGCCCGCCGACAGCCGCAACACGTCATCGGCGAACTCCATCCGGACCTGCGCTCCGCGGTCGACAACCAGGGCCACACGTTTGATCGCTTCACTCAGTTCGGCGACCGCCATGGTCGCGATAGCGGTGTGTTCGCTGGGCAACAACTGACGGAATTTCGGGAACTCGGCGTCCAGCAAGCGGGTGGTGCTGCGCTTGCCCCTGCTACGGATCCCCAACAGTCCCTCTTTGCCGACACTGGGTCCGGAACCGAGCGCCAGATGCACTTCCTCGCCGTCGGTACCTGCCTTGGCGGCTTCTGCCAACGTCTTGGCCGGCACCAACACCGCAGCTTCCACCCCGGCGGCCTCGGTCGACCAGGTGAGCTCCCGTACGGCCAGGCGGAACCGGTCGGTGGCGGCCAAAACCACCTTCTCGCCGGAGATCTCGACGCGGATGCCGGTCAGCATGGGCAGCGTGTCATCGCGGCCGGCGGCAACGGCGACCTGCCCGATCGCCTCGGCGAACAGATCCGAGGACACCATCCCGGTCTCGTCGGGCAGGGTGGGCAGCGTCGGGTAATCCTCGACGGCCATCGTGGGCAGGGAGAAGTGAGCGCTTCCGCAGGTCAACGACACCCTGGTGCCCTCGACGCTGACGTCCACCGGCTTGGCCGGCAACGACCGGACGATGTCGGACAGCAGCCGCCCGGATACCAAAACGCTTCCTGGAGAAGCGATTTCAGCGGCGATCTGCACCTCGGCTGAGACCTCGTAGTCGAAACCCGAGATGGTCAGACCGTCGTCGGATCCGGTGAGCAACACCCCGGCGAGCACTGGGACCGTCGGCCGTGACGGCAGGTTGCGTGCCACCCAGGCAACCGCGTCAGCGAAGTCTTCGCGGGTCAGCCGAAACTTCAAATCCGTGAGACCTGCCGTCGCCACGTTCATAGCGTCCCTTCGATGCACACCCCGACAAAAGCCATAATCAGCGG
>NZ_JBAUJB010000479.1:0-5249 GCF_049683355.1 Mycobacterium sp. | reverse complement strand
CCGCACGACGGCCGGTGCCCCTCCCGGTCGCGCAGACGCTCGGCCTGGTTCTGGCCGACGACGTCGTCGCCCCGTTGTCGCTGCCGGGCTTCGACAACTCGGCGATGGACGGATACGCGGTCCTCGTCGAGGACGTCGCCGCCGCGACCGACGACACCCCGGTGCGGCTTCCGGTCGCCGAGGACATCCCCGCAGGCCGCACCGACATCCCGACGATCACATCGGGCGTCGCCCACCGGATCATGACGGGCGCGCCGCTGCCGTGGGGGGCGACGGGCGTGGTGCCCGTCGAGGCCACCGACGGCGCCGTGGACACGGTGACGATCCGGACGAGCGCCCGGCCCGGGCAGCACATCCGCCGCGCGGGCGAGGACGTCACCGCCGGCACCACCGTGCTGCGGGCCGGTCAGGTCGTCACACCCGCGGTGCTGGGTCTGGCCGCCGCGCTCGGCCTGGCCGATCTGACGGTGGTGCCACGCCAGCGGGTACTGGTGCTGTCGACCGGCACCGAACTGGTGGCGCCGGGCACCCCGCTGCAGCCTGGTCAGATCTACGAGTCCAACGCGGTGATGCTGGCGGCCGCGGTGCGCGACGCCGGCGGCGAGGTGGTGGCGTCGCCGATGACCGGCGACGACGTCGACGCGTTCCGCGAAACCCTGCGGCACCACACCGCCGCAGGACACGTCGACCTCATCGTCACCACCGGCGGCGTCAGCGCCGGCGCCTACGAGGTGGTCAAGGACGCATTGTCGGGAACCGTCGAGTTCGTCAAGGTCGCGATGCAACCGGGCATGCCGCAGGGCGCGGGCCGCGTGGACGACACCCCCATCATCACGCTGCCCGGCAATCCGGTCAGCGCCCTGGTGTCGTTCGAGGTGTTCATCCGGCCGGCGCTGCGCGCCGCGATGGGCCTGCCCGACCCCGACCGGCCGCGCCGCACGGCCGTGCTCAGCGAGGACCTCACCTCTCCCCGCGGCAAGCGCCAGTTCCGCCGCGGGGTGCTCGACGGCGATGCGGTGACCAGCTACGGCCCGCCGGCATCACATCACCTGCGATGGCTGGCGTCGGCGAACTGCCTGCTCGAACTCGACGAGGCCACCGGCGAGGTGGCAGCCGGCGAGCGTGTCCTGGTGTGGGACCTGCGCTAGCAGATCAGTCCCTGCCGCACGCGAGCCCGTCGCCTAGGGACCCGTAGAATCGCTGCACGATGGCCAGACGCCCCGACCTCAAAACAGGCCCCGCGCGACTGGCGGCCCTGATTCGATCTTCGGTCCCGCCGATGCACCCCGAGGGTCTGCCGTTCGTCGGTGTGAGCCTGGCGGTCGCGCTCGTGGGACGCCGGAACCGCTGGCTGCGCCGCGCCGGCCTCACCTCCGCCGCCGCCAACGCCGCGTTCTTCCGGCACCCGCCACGGCAGCCACCGACCCGGCCCGGCCTGGTCGTCGCACCCGCCGACGGGCTGATCTGCGTGGTCGACGAGGAGATACCGCCGAGCGAACTCGGACTGGCCGCAACACCGTTGCCGCGCATCAGCATCTTCCTGTCGCTGTTGGACGCCCATGTGCAGCGGGCCCCGATCGGCGGGGAGGTCGTCACCGTCGCGCACCGCCCCGGGCTGTTCGTCTCCGCCGACCTGGCCGCCGCCAGTTCCGACAACGAGCGCAACAGCATCCTGATCCGCTCGCCCGAGGGGGCCGAGGTCGTCGCCGTGCAGATCGCCGGACTGCTGGCCCGGCGCATCGTCTGTGGCGTCAAGCCCGGCGACAAGATCGCCATCGGTGATACCTACGGCCTGATCCGCTACGGCTCCCGGCTGGACACCTACCTGCCCGCCGGGTCCGACATCCTCGTCGAGGTCGGCC
This sequence comes from Mycobacterium sp., assembly GCF_049683355.1. Lineage (GTDB taxonomy): Bacteria > Actinomycetota > Actinomycetes > Mycobacteriales > Mycobacteriaceae > Mycobacterium. The sequence goes on along the minus strand of NZ_JBAUJB010000479.1, from coordinate 3,387 downwards.
AGCGGGCGCTGGCCGGCGAGACCGTGCTGGCCGAGTTGCCATGATCAAACCCCGCACGCGCCGGATGAAGGCGCCGGTCATGAGCGTCCGCATCCTGCCCAGCGCGATGACGGTCGCCGCGATCTGCCTCGGGCTCAGTGCCGTCAAGTTCGCGCTCGACGACCGGCCGACCGAGGCGATGGCGTTCCTGGCGATCGCCGCCATCCTCGATGCCCTCGACGGCCGGATCGCCCGTGCGCTCAACGCGACGTCACGGATGGGTGAGGAACTCGACTCGCTGGCCGATGCGGTGAACTTCGGCGTGGCACCGGCGTTCATCGTCTATGGCACACTGCTGTCCACGTCCCAAATCGGCTGGATCGTGGTGCTGCTCTACTCGGTGTGCATCGTGCTGCGGCTGGCGCGGTTCAACGCGATGCTCAGCATCGAACAACCTGACTACGAGAAGAAGTACTTCGTCGGAATGCCCGCCCCCGCAGGGGCGATCGGGGCGATCGGGCCGCTGGCCGCCAAGATGCAGTTCGGCGAGGGCTGGTGGACCTCGGAGCCGGCCGTGGTGATCTGGATGATCACCGTCTCGCTGTTGGCCGTCAGCACGCTGCCGATGCGCAAGATCCACACGTTCTCGGTCCCGCCCAACATGGTCGCGCCGCTGCTGGCCCTGCTGGCCATCGGTGTGGCGGCGGCAATCCTCTACGGCTACATCGTCATCCTGTTGATCATCGCGGCCTACGTCATCCACATCCCGTTCGCCATCCGCACCCGGCGATTCCTGTCGCAACACCCCGAGGTGTGGGACGACAAACCACGACAGCAGCGCGCCGCGCGGCGAGCCTTCCGTCGGGCCCAGCCGCATCGCCGGTCGATGATGCGACTCGGCCTGCGCCGGCCACCGAGGGGCTGACATGTCCGAGCTCGACACCTCACCGGCCCGCCCGCCGGGAGCGCACCTCGCACTGACGGCCCGGTTGAACAACTCGGCGCTGGACAACCGACGCGGCGTGGTCCGGCTGCATCCCGAGGCCATCGCCGCACTGGGCATCCGCGAATGGGATGCGGTATCGCTGACGGGTGCGCGCACCACAGCCGCGGTGGTCGGGGCGGCGCCGGCCGGCACGCCGACGGGCACCGCACTGCTCGACGACGTGACTCTGTCGAATGCCGGTCTGCGGGAGGACACCTCGGTGCTCGTCGCTCCGGTCACGGTGTACGGCGCCCGCAGCGTCACGCTGAGCGGGTCACGGCTGGCTACCCAGTCGATCGCCGGGGCGACCTTGCGGCAGGCGCTGCTGGGCAAGGTGATGACGGTCGGGGACACCGTGTCGCTGCTGCCGCGTGACCTCGGGCCCGGCACCTCGAGCTCCCAGGCCAGCGCGGCGCTGGCGTCGTCGGTGGGCATCACGTGGACCTCGGAGCTGCTGACGGTCACCGCGGTGGATCCGTCCGGACCTGTGAGCGTGCAACCCAATTCACTGGTCGGTTGGGGCTCCCTCGGCGCGCAGGGCACCCCGTCGGCCCCTGACGCCACCGCCGGACACATCGTCACCGAGGAGCCCCCGGCGATCGGGTTCGACGACCTCAAGGGCGCCCACGTGCCGGCCGGCCGGCTCGCCGAATGGCTCAAGCTCGCGCTCGACGAGCCCGAGCTTCTGGAAAAGCTCGGCGCCACAGCCAATCTCGGTGTCCTGGTGTCGGGCCCGGCAGGCGTCGGCAAAGCCACCATGGTGCGCACCGTCTGCGCCGGCAGACGGCTGGTCGAACTCGACGGACCGGAGGTGGGGTCGCTGCACGCCGAGGACCGGCTCGGCAACGTGGCATCGGCGGTGCAGGCGGTGCGTGACGGGGGCGGTGTCCTGCTGATCACCGACATCGACGCCCTGCTGGCGGTACCCGCCGATCCGGTGGCCACCCTGGTCCTCACCGAGTTCCGCTCGGCGATCGCGACCAAGGGTGTGGCGTTCGTCGCCACCTCGGCGGTCCCCGACAACGTCGACCCCCGACTGCGGGCACCCGATCTGTGCGACCGCGAACTCGGGCTCAGCCTGCCCGACGGGGCGGTGCGCAGGCAGTTGCTCGAAGTGCTGCTTCGTGACGTTCCCACCGGTGATCTCGATCTCGACGAAATCGGTGAGCGCACACCGGGATTCGTGGTGGCAGACCTGGCCGCCCTGGTGCGTGAGGCGGCGTTGCGGGCCGCCGCGCGGGCCAGCGAGAACGGCGAGGCGCCTGCGTTGAAGCAGGAGGACCTGACCGGGGCCCTGGGCGTCATCCGACCACTGTCACGGTCGGCGACCGAAGAGGTTTCCGTCGGGTCGGTGACGCTCGACGACGTCGGCGACATGGTCGAGACCAAGCAGGCGCTCACCGAAGCGGTGCTGTGGCCGCTGCAGCACCCCGAGACGTTCGAGCGCCTCGGCGTACAGCCACCGCGGGGAGTGTTGCTCTACGGCCCTCCCGGCTGCGGGAAGACCTACGTGGTGCGGGCACTCGCCAGCTCGGGCCGGCTCAGCGTGCACGCGGTCAAAGGCGCTGAGCTGATGGACAAGTGGGTCGGATCGTCAGAGAAGGCGGTGCGCGAGCTGTTCCGCCGGGCCAGGGATTCCGCCCCCTCGCTGATCTTCCTCGACGAGATCGACGCGCTGGCACCCCGTCGCGGACAGAGCTTCGACTCGGGCGTCACCGACCGCGTGGTGGCGGCGATGCTGACCGAACTCGACGGCATCGAACCGCTCAACGACGTTGTCGTGCTCGGGGCGACGAACCGCCCGGACCTGATCGATCCGGCCCTGCTGCGGCCGGGCCGGCTGGAGAAGCTGGTGTTCGTCGAGCCTCCCGATGCCGAGGCCCGCAGCCAGATTCTGCGCACGGCGGGCAAATCGGTTCCGCTCGCCTCGGAAGGATCCGAAGCCGTCGACCTCGACAGCCTGGCCCGCGACCTGGACGGCTACAGCGCCGCCGACTGCGTGTCACTGCTTCGCGAGGCGGCGCTGACGGCGATGCGCCGGTCCATCGATGCCGCGGACGTGACCGCCGCCGACGTCGCCGCAGCCCGTGAGGCGGTGCGACCCTCACTGGACCCCGCCCAGGTGGATGCGCTGCGGGACTTCGCCGACGCCCACTAGCTCTCGCGCTGCATTGAGACTGCGCGGGTGGCGCGACGCACTCGTACTCCTGCGCCGCCACCGCAGTCTCGACGAATCGGGAATACATCTTGACAGTGACTAGTTACTGACGGCATAGTCGAACTAGTCGATGTCAAGATGTTGAGGAGCATGGCCATGGATGTGCGGGACTCAGTAACCCCCGGCCTGCGGGCCGGCGATCGCGACCGGGAATCCGTCGCGACGCTGCTCGGGCAGGCCCTGGCCCAGGGGTATCTGGACATGG
>NZ_JBAUJB010000478.1:0-3137 GCF_049683355.1 Mycobacterium sp. | reverse complement strand
GCGCTGGCGTCGCGCTACGGCTGCCCCGCGTTGGAGGCGACGCCGGTCCCGGCGCAGCCGGTGAGCACGCCGTCGCCGTCTCCATCGCCGTCCGCCCAGCCGTCCCCGTCGCGACCGCCGCCGCGGTCGCCCGCAACCGCCACCACGCCACCGCCGACGGCGGAGCCAGACAGCGATGAGCTCGTCCAGGCGCCGAGCAACATCAGCGGTATCTGCGACCGCACCATCCAGCCGCGGATCGACGCCGCGCTGCGCGGCACCGCCGATGTCGGCGACGTGATCGACGCGGTCGAGCCGCGGCTGTGGGACATGTGGACGGTGTTGCCGATCATCCAGGACACCACGATCGTCGCGGCGGGTCCGAGGCTGCAGAACGTCAGCCTGACCGGCGCGGTGCCGGTCGGCATCGTCGGCGACGCCGGCAACTGGGTCAAGCTGCCCCAGTGACAACGCCGCCACGTGCAGGTCTGTGCCGGTCCACTGGTTGAGGCCCAGCCCGACCAGTGACCCCGCGGCCGCGCCCGTCGCCAGCGCGGGCGTGAGCAGCCCGCCCACCGCCCCCGCTCGCAGGAAGCATGCGGTCAGCAGCGGTTTCAACAGCAGGATGGCCGCGGCCGAGCCGAGCGTCAGCCCGCTGTTCGTGCTGACCTCGAGAATGCTGCGGCCGTTGCCGGGCAGCTCCGGCAGCCAGATCGAGCAGATGCCGGTCAGCAGTCCGGCCGCGGCGATGGCCGGGATCAACGTCGCCGACTGCGGCAGCACCCTGGGTTTGGCAGCCGACAACATCCGATCGAAGGCCAGACCCACGACGACCGACAGCGGCGCCAGCGCCAACGCCAGGAACCCGAACAGGTAGGACAGTTCGGCGTCGGGCCACACCAGGGCGTGCTCGAGGTGGGTGACGGGCGCGGCCACCGCAACCGCCAGGCTCGACGTGATCAGCGCGGTGCCCCACACCCGCGGATGCCACGAGCCCAGCAGGATGCGGGCGGCGAACACCGCACCCCCCAGCGGCACGCTATACACCGCGCCCAGGCCGGCACCGGCGGCACACGCCAGCAGGATCTCGCGGTCGCGGGCGGTCAGCGCCCACCGCGAGGTGCCCAGATCACCCCACGCGGCGGCCAGTTGCCGCGGCGCGCCCTCACGGCCCAGGGACGCCCCCGACCCGACCAGCAGCACCTGCAGGCCGGCGTCGAGCGACATGGCCAGCCGGGGGATCGGGCGGTCCACCCCGGTCAGCAAGGTGCCGAAGGAGTAGCGATAGGTCAGATGCTCGACCGCGTGCAGCAGCAGCGTCGTCGCCGCTCCGGCGACCCCGGCGAGCAGGCCGATGACGACGACCGCGCAGCCGAACTCAACGGTGCGCCGCGTCACGGCCCGAATGTATGCCAGACCGGGCGCCCGTGGAGCGTGAAGAGTTGGCAAGCTGGTCGGATGGAGACCGCGCGGCTGCTCTTTGTCCATGCCCATCCCGACGACGAGACGCTCACCACCGGCGCGACCATCGCGCACTACGTCGCCCGCGGCGCGCAGGTGCAGGTGCTCACGTGCACGCTCGGCGAGGAGGGGGAGGTGATCGGTGAGCAGTGGGCGCAACTCGCCGTCGACCGGGCAGACCAGCTGGGCGGCTACCGCATCGGTGAGCTGACGGCGGCGTTGACCGCGCTCGGGGTGGACCGCCCGCGTTTCCTCGGCGGGCCCGGGCGCTGGCGCGACTCGGGCATGGAGGGCACCCCGAAGCGGCACCAGGAACGGTTCGTCGACGGGGATCTCAGCGAACAAGCGGCCGCGATGGCCGCGGTGATCGACGACCTGCGTCCGCACGTCGTCGTCACCTACGACCCGGACGGCGGCTACGGGCACCCCGACCACGTGCACGTGCACCGGGTGACGACGCCGGCGCTTCAGGCGGCTGACTGGCAGGTGCCGAGGGTGTACTGGACGGTGATGTCGACGTCGGCGATGACCGCCGGGTTGGAGGCGCTCACCGACGTGCCGGAGGAGTGGACGCGGGTCACCGGCGCCGACCTTCCCTTCGGCTTCGCCGACGACGCGATCGATGCGGCGCTGGACGTCCGTGCGCACCTTCCGGCGAAGGTCGCGGCGCTGCGCGCGCATCAGACGCAGGTGAGCGTGTCCGCGGACGGCAGGGCCGGCGCACTGTCGAACGGCATCGCGCTACCCATCGACGGGTGGGAGCACTATGTCCTGGCCGCGGGTGCGCCCGGCGAACGCGACGACCGCGGTTGGGAATCCGACTTGCTGGCCGGGCTGAAGCTCGGTTAGCGAGGAGATGACCGGGTAAGCTGCGCGTAACCGATTGGTCGCACTGAGGGGAAGCACATGGACCCGGACCTGGATCCCAACCTGCAGCACTGGCAGGACCGCCTCGACAGCTTCCAGTGGGTCGTGGGTTCGCTCGTCTCCGTGCTCGACAGCATCCCGACCTGACAGCGACGTTCACGCCGGCCTCGGGCCGGCTCCGTCTCGCGATGCTGGTCCTGATCGGCGCCGACGGGGTGTTCTCTGCGCTGATGGCGGTCTTCTTCCTGCCCCTGCGGATCGGCCCGGTGCCGCTGCCGGTCAGTGCGCTGCTCAGCGGGGTCCTCAACGCGTTGTTGGTGTGGGCGGCGCTGCAGTGGACGCCGAGTCCCCGGCTGGCGGCGCTGCCGCTGTGGACGTGGCTGCTGACCGTGCTGGTGTTCACCTTCGGTGGTCCGGGCGATGACATCGTCTTCGGCGGCACCGGGATCATGGAGTTCGCCCCGCTGCTGCTGATCGCGCTGGGAGCGCTGCCCGGTGCCTGGGTGCTGGTGCGGCATTCGACACCCGCGGGCTGATCCGGGCACCCGATCGACGGGGCGGACCCCGGCGCCGTCGCCGGATGACTACTGTGACGTCTATGTCAGGGGCATGTCGCGCGCACTCGGTTTCAGATAGTGAGACGCGCGGATGATCCGCGACGACTCCGGAGTTACAGGGAAGTGGCTCTGAACACCCAGCGTGGCGCCGACCTGCCCACCCCCGCCGTTCCGCCGAAGTCGGGCGCAGCGAGTCCGGCCGCCATGAGGCGGGTGCTGCGGCGCGCCCGCGACGGGGTGGCGCTCAACGTCGACGAGGCCGCGGTCGCGCTG
>NZ_JBAUJB010000477.1:0-5181 GCF_049683355.1 Mycobacterium sp. | reverse complement strand
CGCCCCGGGCGGGCGCACCGCGGCGGTGGTCGGGACCGCGGTCCGGCTTCGGTCCGGCAGCTCTGGCCGCCGGGACAACCACTTTCGGCGCCGCACGCAGCGGTGCGATCTCACCGACGAGTGCGTGCACCGGAGCCGAGTCGGCCGTGACCTCCTGCGGCCGCACGGTGATGCCTGCGCGCCGCAGCAGCTGCTGGGTGTCCCTGCGCTGCTCGGGCAGGACGACGGTGACGACGTCTCCGTCGCTGCCTGCCCGCGCGGTGCGCCCGGACCGGTGCAGGTAGGCCTTGTGTTCCATGGGCGGGTCGACGTGCACGACGAGCTCGACTCCGTCGACGTGCACACCGCGGGCGGCGATGTCGGTGGCCACCAGCACGCGGGCGGTGCCGGTGGTGAAAGCCGCCAGGTTGCGGTCCCGCGCCGGCTGCGAGAGGTTGCCGTGCAGATCCACCGAGGGAACTCCCGATTCGGTGAGCTGCTTGGCCAGCTTGCGCGCCTGATGCTTGGTGCGCATGAAGAGGATCCGGCGTCCGGTCCCCGAGGCCAGCCGATGCACGAGGTCCTTCTTCTGCTGTGCTCCCCCGACGTGGAACACGTGGTGGGTCATCACGGCGGGCACTTCATCGGCCTCCTCGACCGAGTGCATCACCGGATTGCTCAGGAAACGTTTCACCAGTTTGTCGACACCGTTGTCCAGGGTCGCGGAGAACAGCAGCCGCTGCCCGCCGGCCGGAGTCGCCGACAGGATGCGGGTGACACCGGGAAGGAATCCGAGATCGGCCATGTGATCGGCCTCGTCGAGCACCGTGGTGCGGACATCGTCGAGGTGGATGAGCTTCTGCCGCATCAGATCCTCGAGGCGGCCGGGGCATGCCACGACGATGTCGACACCGGAGCGCAGTGCACTGACCTGCTTGCTCTGCGACACGCCGCCGAAGATCGTGGTGACGCGCAGGCCGGACGCGGAGGCCAACGGCTGCAGCACTGCGGTGATCTGCGTGGCGAGTTCCCGCGTGGGGGCAAGGATCAACCCGGTCGGGCGTGAGGGTGAACTGCGGCGCCCGGTCAGGGTCGCCACCAGCGGCAGCGAGAATGCGAGCGTCTTGCCGCTGCCGGTCTTTCCGCGGCCGAGCACGTCACGCCCGGCGAGCGCATCGGGCAGGGTTGCGGACTGGATCGGGAACGGTTCGGTGATTCCGCGCTCGGTGAGTGCCTGTACCAGCGATGCGGGCACGCCGAGTTCAGCGAAGGATTGGGGGGTCATGTGTGTGCCTTTCCGGCCTGTTCGGGCAGCGTGTGCCCGGGCAACCGCGACGGGAACCGTCAAGCGGAAGTGCGCACACAGTGGCGGTTTCGCCGTAGTGGGGTAGTCGGTCGTCGGCGTTTCCAGGAGCGGGCGGTGTGCTCGACGAGATGGTGATGAGCTGTCCGTAGCCGACGTTCAAGACGAGCCTACCGCACCACCAACCACATACGCATCTGTGGCGGTCAGAACGTCGCGAACTCGCTGAGGACGGCCGCAAGCGCGATCGGCACCCGCGCCTTGATCCTGGTGCCAGAATCAGTGTGCTCCATGGCATCGACGCGCCCGTCAGCGTGCACCCGGTTGACGAGATCCCCTCGGCTGTAAGGGATTGTGACGTCGATCACTACGTCGCGGGGCGCCACCATCTCGGCCATCCGGGTCCGCAGGCGGTCCGATCCCTCACCGGTGCGGGCGGAGACGAACACCGCGTCAGGCAGTGCCCGCCGCAACTTCGCCAGCGCCAAGTCCCCGGCTGCATCGATCTTGTTGACCACCAACAACTCTGGTGCCACCTGTCCGTCATGACCGGCGATGACCTCGTTGACGACCTGCCGCACCGCGTTGACCTGCGCCAGCGGGTTCACGTCGGAGCCGTCGACGACGTGGACGAGCAGATCCGCGTCGACGACCTCCTCGAGGGTCGACCGGAACGCCTCGACGAGCTGGGTGGGCAGGTGCCGGACGAAACCCACCGTGTCGGTGAGCACGATCTCCCGACCGTCGGCGAATTCCCCACGGCGAGTGGTCGGTTCGAGGGTGGCGAACAACGCGTTCTCGACCAGCACACCGGCGCCCGTCAACGCGTTGAGCACACTGGATTTTCCGGCGTTGGTGTAGCCGACGATGGCCACCGAGGGCTTGTCGCTGCCGAGCCGACGGCTGCGCTGCGTATCGCGAACCTGTTTCATATCACGAATTTCCCTGCGCAGCTTTGCCATTCGCTCACGGATCCGGCGGCGATCGGTCTCGATCTTCGTCTCACCCGGCCCGCGGGTTCCCACGCCGCCACCGCTGCCGCCCGCGCCGCCACCCTGCCGTGACATCGACTCACCCCAGCCTCGAAGCCGCGGGAGCATGTACTCCATCTGCGCGTAGGCGACCTGCGCTTTGCCTTCGCGGCTGGTCGCGTGCTGGGCGAAGATGTCCAGGATCAGCGCCGTGCGGTCGATCACCTTGACCTTCACCGCCTTCTCCAGCGCGTTCAGCTGCGCCGGGCTGAGCTCACCGTCGCAGATGACGGTGTCGGCGCCGGTGGCCAGCACCACCTCGCGCAGTTCAGCGGCCTTGCCGGACCCGATATAGGTCGACGGGTCGGGCTTGTCGCGACGCTGGATGAGGCCTTCGAGCACCTCCGAGCCTGCCGTTTCGGCCAACGCGGCCAGCTCCGCCAGGCTGGCGTCGGCGTCCGCGGCGGTGCCGTCGGTCCACACCCCGACCAGCACCACGCGTTCCAGTCGCAGCTGGCGGTACTCGACCTCGGAGACGTCGGCGAGTTCGGTGGACAGTCCGGCGACCCGGCGCAGGGCCACCCGGTCTTCGAGGGCGAGCTCACCGGTGCTCGGGATCTTGGGTTCAGTCATGTACTTGGAGATGTTGCCCCTTCTGGGTGTATTCGTGCATCTGAATTACTGCGATCGCCACCACGCGTCGGACAGTTCGCCTGCGGCGACCAGGACCGAGGGACCCCGCAGGTAGCTGGCGCCCTCGGTGACGGTCACCGCGACCTCGCCCCCGGGAACGTGTATCCGCAGCGCACCGGTCGCCAGGCCCTGGTGCTGCAGTGCGGCGTAGGCCGCGGCGACGGTCCCCGTTCCGCAGGACCGCGTTTCTCCCACTCCCCGTTCGTGCACCCGCATGCTCACCGCACCGTCGGCCGGAGCGGTCAGCACCTCGACATTGACGCCCTCGGGGAACCGTGCGGCGTCGAAGGTCACGGGGCCGGCGACGTCCAGTGCGGCGAGGTCGGCATCGGTCAGCGAGTCATCGACGCAGGCGAGGTGGGGGTTGCCGACGTCGACGGCCAGGCCGTCGAAGTGGCGCCCGCCGACCACCGCCGAACCGTTGCCGAGCGCGGTGGCCTTACCCATGTCGACGGTGACGTCGGCCCGCATCGCATCGGCGGCGTGCAGCTCGACCGGGCGGGCACCGGCCCGCGAGCCCACGACGAACTCCCGTCGGGACTCCAGGCCCTCGGCCCGCAGGTAGTGCGCGAAGACCCGCACCCCATTGCCGCACATCTGCGCGATCGACCCGTCGGCGTTGCGGTAGTCCATGAACCAGTCCTCGGCCGCCACGCCCTCGGGCAGCTCGTCGAGCACCCCGGCCTCGCATGCGGCACCCGCGACGGTGACGCGTAACACCCCGTCGGCGCCGAGCCCGCGCCTGCGGTCACAGAGCGCAGCGACCGCGACCGGCGTCAACTCGATCGCGGCCTGCAGGTCGGGAATCAGCACGAAGTCGTTCTCCGTGCCGTGCCCCTTGGCGAACCTCACCAGCTCAGGATACGTCGCGCCACCGCCGCAGCGCCCGGTCGAGGTTTCCGGGGGCGGCGCCGTCCAGCCAGGTGATGCGGTGGTCGCGGCGGAACCACGACCGCTGCCTGCGCACGTAGCGACGGGTGCCGACGAACGTCGGCTCCCGTGCCGCGGAGCCGTCACCGCCTGCGTCGAGGTCCGCGATGACCTGTGCGTAGCCGAGCGCCCGGGACGCGGTGACACCGTCGCGCAGGCCCCGGCCGAGCAGCGAGGTGACCTCGTCGACCAGGCCGTCGGCGAACATCTTGTCGGTCCGGTGTGCCAGCCGCTGATCGAGAACCTCTGTGTCCCAATCCAGCCCGATGATGGCGGCATTCCACCGGGGGGCGCCGATCTGGGGCGCCGACGCCGCGAACGGTTCGCCGGTGAGCTCCACGACCTCCAGCGCGCGCACGATGCGGCGGCCGTCGGTGGGAAGGATCGCCTCGGCCGCTGCCGCGTCGACCCCGGCCAGTTCGCGATGCAGTTGAGCCACCCCGACCTCGGCGAGGCGCCGCTCCCACCGCGCCCGCACGTGCGGATCGGTGGCCGGAAACGTCCACTCGTCGAGCAGGGACTGGATGTAAAGCATGGACCCTCCGACCAGGATCGGAAGGGCTCCGCGCGCGGCGATCGCCGCGATGTCGGCGGCCGCGTCCTGCTGATAGCGGGCGACAGTCGCGGTCTCGACGACATCGAGCACGTCGAGTTGATGGTGCGGAATGCCCCGCCGTTGCGCGACCGTCAGCTTCGCGGTGCCGATGTCCATCCCGCGGTACAGCTGCATCGCGTCGGCGTTCACCACTTCGGCGGCGATCTCGGCACCGAGTGCCTCGGCGATGGCGAGGGCCAGGTCTGACTTGCCGGTGCCGGTCGGGCCCACGATCGCCAGCGGGCGCGGGGCGCTCACGGGTGCCAGAGGCCGACAAAGTAGCCGACCCCGTAAGGCGCGCCGCGGTAGAGCTCCTTGGCCGACACCGGCGCCGGTTCGGCGAGGCCGGCCAGCACCTGGTAGGCGACGCGGCCGACGATGCCCTCGGTCAGCCGGGTCAGCGCGGCACAGTCACCCGCGGCCAGGGCGTCGTCGAAAACGGCCTGCACCGGTATCGAGTCCGGCTGGTAGCCGCCGGGAGCGGTTGGGCTCAGCGTGTTCGCGCCGTCGGCGACCACCAGCACTCCGATCGGATCGGCGGCGCCGTCGATCTCGGTGCGCAGCTGCCTGCCGAAGTCCAGCGCGGTGTCGAGATCGTGACCACCGTCGTAGGCGCGTACCTGGGCACTGGCCGCCGGGTCGGCGAGTCCGCGCAGCCAGCCGGCGATCAGGGCGCACAGCGGCAACCGGGCGGGCGCGGCACCGAGGGC
>NZ_JBAUJB010000476.1:0-1680 GCF_049683355.1 Mycobacterium sp. | reverse complement strand
CCGGAAACACACACGAGTGCACCGCCTCGCCGTCGACCAGCACCGAGCATGCGCCGCAGTCACCTGCGTCGCAGCCCTTCTTCACCTCGAAGTGGCCGTGCTCGCGCAGATAGCTTCGTAGACACTGGCCGGCGCCCGGAACACCCTGTGCCTCAGACCCGTTCACCCGGATGCTCATGCCAGTTCCCGGCGGATCTGCTCGGCCAGCACGAGGGTCACGGCGCGCCGCCAGTCGGGGTCGCCATGAGCGTCCCGGGTCCAGGCGTCCTCGCCGATGGTCCGGTGCGCGGCGGTCAGCTCGGCGGCGCTCGGGGTGGCGGGAAAGGTGAACACGTAGGGGCGCACGGTGGCTGCGGTCACCGACAACACGAACCGGCCACCGTCGGCGGCGGTGTCGCGCCTGCCGATGACGACGATTCCCGAGCGGCCCAGCGGGGACGGCGCGAGCTGGCGGTAGGCCGTGGCCGCACGCAGCGCGGCGGCGGGCAGCCACACCGAACGCAGGACGTCCCCTGGGCCCAGGGCATTGGTGGCCACCCCGGTGACGAACTCTGTCACCGGTAGCCGGCGGTCGGTGCCGTCAGCGCGCCAGATCGTCAGCTCGGCGTCGAGAGCCGACGTGAGCGAGATCATCGCACCGGCCGGGAGCGACAGGCAGATGTTGCCGCCGATGGTCGCCGTCGCCCAGATCTTGAACGAGGCGAGCAGGGCGGTGCAGCACTGATGTAGCAACGGCGCCGCCGTCCACTCGGGCCGCGCTGCGGCGAGCTGGGACGTCAGCTGCGACACCTCTTTCAGCGTGCATGTTGCCGCGAGTTCGATTCCGTTGTCGGCGAGGGTGATCGGCCGCCAGCCGAGCCGGGTGATGTCGACCAGCCGGCGGATGTGTGGCTGGGGTTCGGAGAACAACCAGGTACCCCCGGCGAGGATCGCGTCCTCGGGGCCGATCGGGCTCAGGTCGCCGCGGCAGGCGGGGACGGTCATCGTCTCGACGGTGTTGAGGTCCATAAACGTCAGCTGACCGGGGTCAACGGCCCGCCCACGATGTTGCCGACGATGCCGCGAATGATGTTGGTGCCGTCCTCCTCTCGCAGCTCGGCGTACCATTCGGCGGTCTTCTCCGGATCTTTGGCATGGATGACGTCACATCGCTTACGCGCCCGCAGCACCAGATCGCCGGCCCGTTCGGCCCGCGACTGCTGGTAGGCGGCCAGGGCCGCAGACACATCGTCGGGATGATCCCGAAACGCCCACTGCAGTGCCACCGCGTCCTCCATCGCCGAGCAGCCTCCCTGCCCGATGTCGGGGGTGGTGTTGTGGGCGGCATCGCCGAGCACTGCGACACGACCCCTGACCCAGGTGTAGAACGGATCCAGGTCGAGGATCTCGACCCGGTTGGTGGTGGCCGGGTCCAGCTTGTCGATCAGCGTCTGCACCCCCGGTGCCCAGTCCGCAAAGTGTGCACGCAGAACCTCACGCGCGCTGCCCTTCTCGTAGGGCGATCCTTGCGGTTCGACCACATCGAAGAAGAAGTAGAACCGTCCGCCGGCGACGGGCATCACCGAGACCCGCTTGCCGTCGCCGACGTAGGTGGTCCATTCCGTGGCGGCACCGATCGAATCGTCGGCGTCGACCAACCCGTTGAAGTTCACGTACCCGGCGTAGCGCCGGGTCACCGGG
>NZ_JBAUJB010000475.1:0-4712 GCF_049683355.1 Mycobacterium sp. | reverse complement strand
GCGCTGCAGGGCGCGCTGGCGATCGTGACGGCCGTCGCGCTCACGGTGCGCGAGCTCGGCGGCCACCGCGAGGCCGCGATCAGCGGGTACGGCACGGCGGCATGGTTCGCGATCATGGGATCGGCGGTGGTGGCGGCCGGCGTGGCGTTGTGGACGGGGCGGCGGTGGGGCCGCGGCGTCGCGGTGTTCGCCAACCTGCTGCTGCTGGGGGTGGCCTTCTACGTCTTCAGCTCGGGGCAGCTGCCGTATGCGGTGCTGGTCGGGATGGTTTCGGTGGCCGTGCTCGCGCTGCTGTTCAGCCCGTCGGTGCTGCGCTGGCTGACTCAGGATTCGGCGGCCAGCTCCGAGAGCCCGGGGCCGGACACCCGGTAGGTGATCCAGTCGCTCTGCGGCCGCCCACCGACGCTGTCGTAGAGCGCTATCGCGTCGACGTTCCAGTCCAGCACCGCCCAGCTCAGCCGCGAATAGCCGTGATCGACGCATTCGCGGGCCAGCGTCGCGAGCAGCTTGCGGGCCAGGCCGCGACGGCGAAACCGCGGGCGCACGAACAGATCCTCGAGGTAGATGCCGGCCACACCGTCCCACGTCGAGAAGTTGCGGAACCACAGCGCGGCGGCCGCCGCCTCGCCGTCCACTTCGGCCAGATGCCCGTACACCACCGGGTGCGGACCGAAAAGCGCTTCCCGCAGCTGAGTTTCGGTCACCGTGCAGTCAGCTGCGGCGCGTTCGAAGTCGGCGAGCTCGTGGATCATCGCGGTCAACTCGACCTCGTCGCCGGGGCGGACGGTGCGGATGAGGTCGGTCACGGCTGCACCCCCAACGCCGACAGAATTGTCCTGAACTTTGTTGTGGTCTCCGCGAATTCGTTGTCCGGGTCGGATTCGGCGACGATGCCGCCCCCGGAGTGCGCGTCGGCGGTGCGCCGGTCGGCGGAGAGCTGCGCGCACCGGATCGACACCACCCAACGGCCGTCGCCGCGCTGATCACACCAGCCCACCGCGCCGGCGTAGAAGCCGCGATCCCCTTCGAGCTGGCCGATCAGGGCGGTCGCCTCGCGAACAGGGGAACCGCCCACCGCCGGGGTGGGGTGCAGCGCAAGCGCCAGGTCCAGTGCAGTGGTTGCTCTTTCGCGCAACAGTCCGGAGATGGGCGTATACAGATGCCACACCGCGGCGGTCTTGGTCAACTGGGGTTGCGCGGCGATCTGCAGCCTGGTGCACAACGGCTCGAGCGTTTCGCGCAGCGCGTCGACCACGAGCTGATGCTCGTGGCGGTCCTTGGCCGACTCGGCCAGCGCGGCACCGCTGGCCTCGTCGGCCCGGGGGTCGGCGAGCCGTGGTGCCGACCCGGCGAACGGCCGACACGTGACCTGCTGTCCGCGTCGGGCGACGAGCAGTTCGGGGCTGGCGCCGACGAGCGCGGTGCCGGAGTACCCTTCGCCGGCCGCCGACAGGTCGACGAGAAACGAACTCGCGGGTGTGTCGTTGGCGACCAGTCGCTGCAGCACCGTCCTGGCGTCCAGCGGTCCGTCGGCGGCCACCCGCAGCGCCCGCGCCAGCACCACCTTGTGCAGGTCGATTGCCGGGTCGCGCAGCCGGGTCAACGCCGCCGCGATGCGTGCGCGGTGCTCGTCGGCGGCCGGGATGGTCTCGGCGACCCGCGCGACGGGGAGCTCACGCACCGGCCATTCGGGCAGCGCCTCGGTGAAGCCCACCGTCTGCGGACGGATCAGCGCCGCCGGCTGGGAGAGATCGAAAGGTAAGGCGCCCAAGATGATCGGCGCGCTGTGGGACGCCAGAGCGGCTCGCGCGTCGGCGATCTTCGGGAAGGCGGTGTGTACTCCGTCCGCGGTGATCACCCCGTCGGGCCCGGTGAGGACGAACGTCGGCTCGCGGGTCACGCCGGTGCGGCCGGGTCCGGGTGTCCGGTCAGCGCCAACGCGCTGAGCTGACGTATGCCGTGCTCGAAGCTGCAGATCGCGATCGACGCGGCCGGCATCGACACCCGGATACCCTCGTAGACGGGCTGCTCGATCCATCGGACGACCAGCGCGCGGGAGAAATGGCCGTGCCCGACGAAGACCACGTCGCGGGACTCCATGTGCCCCAGCGCCAGCTCGATCGCCCGGTCGGCGCGCTCACAGAGCTGCGCGGAGGTCTCGCCACCCGGGCAGCCGTGCGTCCACACCAGCCAGTTCGGCACCGTCTGGCGGATCTCCACGGTGGTGGTTCCCTCGTACTCGCCGTAATCCCATTCGCTGATCAGCGGATTGACGTCGTCGACGGTGAGGCCGGCCAGATCGGCGGTGATCCTCGCGCGCTTGCGCGGGCTGCTGACCACAAACGGATCGTCCAACCGCAGCTGCTGCAGCGTCTCGGCCGCCGCAGCGGCCTGCTCACGGCCGCGTGGCGTGAGGTCGAGCTCGGTGCGGCTGGTGTGCTGACCCGACTTCGACCACTCCGTCTCGCCGTGTCGGAGCAGGATCAGCCGGTGCTGCAGAAGGGCCACAGCCCCGATTCTGCCGCACGCCGCGTCGCCACTCGCGGGTGCATGACAGGATGGTGTTGTGACGCGGGTACTTGCGGTCGCCAATCAAAAGGGTGGGGTCGCCAAAACGACGACGGTGGCGTCGCTGGGCGCAGCGATGATGGAGCTCGGTAAGCGGGTGCTGCTCGTCGACCTGGACCCCCAGGGCTGCCTGACGTTCTCGCTGGGGCAGGACCCCGACAAGCTGGCCGTCTCCATCCACGAGGTTCTGCTCGGCGACGTCGAACCCGACACCGCACTGGTCGAGACGTCGGAGGGGATGACCCTGCTGCCCGCCAACATCGACCTCGCTGGTGCCGAGGCGATGCTGCTGATGCGGGCCGGCAGGGAGTATGCACTCAAGCGTGCCCTGGCCAAGATTTCCGGACAGTTCGACGTGGTGATCGTGGACTGCCCGCCGTCGCTGGGGGTGCTGACGCTCAACGGGCTCACCGCCGCCGACGACGTGATCGTGCCGCTGCAGTGCGAGACGCTCGCCCACCGCGGCGTCGGTCAGTTCCTGCGCACCATCACCGACGTCCAACAGATCACCAACGCCGACCTCTCGCTGCTGGGCGCGCTGCCCACGTTGTACGACTCGCGCACCACCCACAGCCGCGACGTGCTGCTCGACGTCGCCGACCGCTACAACCTGCCGGTGCTGGCGCCGCCGATCCCGCGCACCGTGCGGTTCGCCGAGGCCAGCGCTTCGGGTTCGTCGGTGCTGACCGGGCGCAAGAACAAGGGCGCGCTGGCATACCGCGAACTCGCCGCCGCGCTGCTCAAGTACTGGAAGAACGGCAAAGCGCTGGCCACCTTCACCCCCGACATGTGATTCGGGCCGAAATCGCCGCCGCTCACCCGAGAGCGACCACTTCGTCGCCTCGCTGCTCGATCAGCATGGACCCGGCCACCGCGGGCACCACGGGTCCCTCGACCGGCGGGCGCTGCAGCGGGATGTGACGGTCGCCGACGCCGGTCGCCGGATCGAACACGTCGTAGCCGCTGCTGACCGGCACCATCAACCGTCCGGCCATCACCGTCGCCGGACCGACGGGCGCGTTGTCGCCCGTCGCGGCCACCGTGTACTTGTACTGAAGGTTGTTGGCGGAGAACACCATCAGGCTGTCACCGGTCCACCAGGTGATCAGATCGCCGGTCCGCGACATGGTGGCGTCGGGGGAGGGGAGTCCGGGCACCACCGTGCTGGCGATCGTCGCCCCCGTCTCGTCGACGATGTCGACCCTCGGTTTCGGGGTGGGGGCGTACACCGCGGTCGTGGTGTCCGTCACCGCCACCACGCGGGCGTCGCTGTCGACGCCGACGCCGGTCTGCTGCACGTACTTCATCTCCGGGGTGTCCTCTTCCTCGGAGGGGCGCAGCAAGGTCAGGCGCAGGTCGGCCTGACCGTCGCAGGCCTCCAGCACGGACACCGCCGCCGAACTCGCCGCGGCCGAGACCAGCCGGCACAACGGCAGGCTCGGCGTACCCGCCTTGATCGGGGCGTCGAGCGCACCGTAGCTGAGCATCCGCACCATGTCGGAGCGCCACAACTCCAGGCGGGTGTCGCCGGCCGAGAGCACCGTGGTGCCGTCGCTGGACAACGTGACCTCGGGGTCGGAGTAGCTGGTGCGGGTCGGCCCGCGGATGCCGGTCTCGGCGTCGACGGTGCTGACCTGCCCGCACCCGCGGACGTCCGGGTAGACCGCGACGGCATAGCTGTACACCCAGGTGACCCCGCAGAGATCGAGGTCACGGGCGAAGCTCCAGAGCGGCTCGCCGGTGCCGGGATCGCGGCCCTGCATGCCACGGTCGGCGCCGGTCACCACGGCGCCTGCGACCACCAGGGGCCGGCTGGTCGCGGGGCTGGGCGCGGTCCAGCGCTCGGTCAGCGACTCCGGTACCGCTGTGGGCGGTTCCAGGTTGGGGACCGGGGCCGCCGCGGGCACGCTGTCGGTCGCTCTGGCGTCACTGGTCCACCAGATCACGGCCGCGACGAGCGCGACCACTCCGGCGATCGCCACCGCCGCCAGCATGTCGGCCCGAGTCCGGCGTTCGGGTTTGACCATCGGGTGGGTGGTCTGCGGTTAGTTGGTGCCTGCGGCCGGGGCCTTGCTGGGGCGGCGGCGCCGACGGCGCCGACCCGACCGTGCCGCGTCCGACTGCTCGCCGCCGGTGTTGTCGGC
>NZ_JBAUJB010000474.1:0-4654 GCF_049683355.1 Mycobacterium sp. | reverse complement strand
GGTGGTAAGGGTGAAAAGGTGCGGTAAGAGCGCACCAGCGTTCCGGGTGACCGGAGCGGCTAGGTAAACCCCACCCGAAGCAAGGCCAAGAATGTCGCGTCGCGAGGCGCGGCAGCGCAGGCGTTCGAGGGCTGCTCGCCCGAGTCTGCGGGTAGGCCGCTCGAGGCACCCGGTGACGGTGTGTCCAGATGGATGGTCGCCGCCTCGCCGCCGTTCACGCGGCGGTGAGGGACAGAATCCGGCTTACAGGCCAACTCATCCGCCCTAACCCCCTGAACTGCATGTTCAGCGGGTGGGCGTTGTCCCCGTCCGCAGTGCGTCCGCAGTAGCACCGAGCACCGAGTCGATCGCGTCTCGCGTGCGGTCGTCGGAATCGGGCCACAGGTGGCTGTAGGTGTCCAGCGTCTCGACCGCGCTAGCGTGCCCGAGACGCGCTTGAACGGTCTTCACACTCTCGCCGTGCCGAATCAGCAGCGAGGCGTAATAGTGCCGCAGTGCGTGTAATCCGGTGCCCGTCGGCAAACCCGCTGTCTTCACCGCCGGACGCCACTTGTGCCCGAACGTCTGCCGGGTGATCGGCTTACCCGCCAGGGTGAACACCAGCCCATCAGGCGCCGGCGGGAACGCCGCCAGATGCGCCGCCACCGCGTCCACGACCACCTGAGGCAGGGGGATTGTCCGACGGCTCGCGTTCGTCTTCGGTGGCCCGAATTCGGGTGGCTTTCCCGCCATCGTGACCAGTTGCCTATCGACGGTCAGCGTTCGCTCCAAGAACCGCACGCGGTCGACGGTCAACCCGAAGCACTCGCCCTGGCGCATACCCGTTCCGGCCGCGAGGGTGACGAGTGCTCGTAGTTCCGCGGGCAGGGCGTCGCGGACCGCGTTTACCTGGTCGTGGTGAGCGGCACGATCTGAGCACGCTGCACCTTCGGCAGTTTCGACCCGTCGCACGGATTCGCGACGATGCGCCGGTCCCGGATCGCCGCCTTCATGATCGTGGACACGACGCCGATGGTGGCCGGCGCCAGGTCGAGACCCTTCACCCATGCCTGTATGTCGCTGGGAAGGATCGACGAGAGGGCGCGATCGCCGAGAGCTGGGTAGGCGTGCCGTCGCAACATGGTTTCGATGTGCGCGCGGGAGCTGGGCCGCTGCACCTGCATCTGCCGCCATCGCTCTGCGTAGTCGCGGAACGTAACCTGGCCCGCCTTTGGGTCGACGTACTGCCCGGTGACGACCGCCGCCGTAACCTCGTCGAGCCACCGCTGAGCGTCGACCTTGCGGGCGAAGCCTCTGGCGTGTTCGCGAAACGCGCCGTCGACTCCAACGAGTCGCTGGTGGGTGCGGGCACGGTGGCCGCCACCCGGGCGCTGCTCGGGCTGCCGGTTCTGGTGTCGAGCGCGATGCCGGCGGGCGGAATCCTGATCGTCGACCGGGCTGCGGTCATCGGCGCGCAGTCACCGGTGCGGCTGGCCCGCTCCGACGACGCCTACTTCTCGTCCGATTCGGTCGGTGTCCGTCTGACGTGGAGGTCCGGGTGGTCGGTGATGCACCCGGCGCGGGTCGTGAAGTTGACGACAATCCCGCCGGCGCCGTAGACCGGCTTGCGCCGACAACCCCCGTTCCCTTTTCTCCGGCAGGGGTGTCGCGCGCACAACGGGTGGCGGCGGCCGGGGCTGCTGTGGGTCCGGCCGCCGCCTACCCCCCCACGACCAGGAGGCAGGGCGCATGACTGAGCCAGTAGAGCCGCCGGCGCCGCTGTTGACGCCGGCGGACCTGACCAACTTCGCGACCATCCCGGCCGTCAAGGCGCAAGAGATGATCGACGACGCTATTGGGGAGGCCGCGTTTCATGCGCCCTGCATCCTGGACCCGAACCTGGATCCGGGTAAGCGCGCGTTCGTCAAGTCGAAGCTGCGCGGCGCCGTGCTGCGCTGGAATGAGGCCGGCACCGGCGCCGTCGTCACGCAGAGCACCATGTCCTACGGGCAGACGGTCGACACTCGGCAGCCACGTAAAGGCATGTTCTTTCAGGCTGAAATCGACCAGCTGAAATCGTTGTGCCGCACCGATGAGGGTGGCGCGTTCAGCTTCGACATGTTCCCGCCGGTGCGGCTGCTCGACGCGCGGGAAGCGTTCGAGCGCGACGCCGACATCTGGTGATTCCGCACGCCGGCGCGGGCCGGCGTCGTGGTCCTGGTCCTCGCCGTCGGCGTGGGTGCGCCGTTCTGGGCGCGCGTGCCTTCATGCTTGGCCGGTGTCGAAGCGCGCTGAGTACATGTTCGCGCTCTACTCGGGTTCGGTCGCCGAGCCAGGCGACTGCAACCCGTATGCCGGCGGCGAATCGCTGGTGCTGCCGCAACTGTGGATGCGCGGGTATATGCGGATGCTGCGGGTCCGAGTCTAGACCGGACCCGCGATGCAGACGTATCGCGCCGCGCGCCATGCGCTCGGGGGAACTGACCCCGGAGGCAGGCCGGCCTAGTGCCACTTCGCGGGTCGCGTCCACTGCTTGCCTGTGGCCGCATCCACCACTGTCGCAGGAAGCTGGCTGCTACGGATCTTCCTCATGCCGATATGGAATGACGCAGGCATCAACGTCGCGAGTTCGTTGGAGACGCGGCGTGGTGGAAATGCAGCGGCGATGAAGAGGGCGGGATTTAGCTGCCGCGCAAGCCGGACACCGGGGGCAAGGTCGCTGTCGGCCGAGACGATCAGCGCCGCGTCGGTCAGCTTGTTGGCAGCGTCGGCGACGAGATTGACAGCGATGTTGACGTCAGTCTCTTTCTCCTCGTAAACGGTCCACGAGTTGCCGCACCGCCGGCAGTTCTTGCTCTTCGACTGGTAGCGCCCTTGAACTACTTCGATCAAGCCAGGGTTCTGCGCCACCAACGCGGCGAGGTAGTCCTGCTGGTTCGACAGCCCGGCAGCATCGTTAAGGACCGGCGCGGTGAAGTACATGACCTTGGTCAGTACGCTCTGCGGCCGGAGGCTTTGCGCGAGGGCGCCTAGGTCCAGCCAAAGATGCCTCCGAGCGGTCGCCTGGTGCAGACCGTGATACAGGTTGAAGCCGTCGACGTAGACAGCCAGCGTCTCAGCCACGGCAGCCACCGCCCACACGCCAGAGCGCCATATGGGGAATGACTTCACCCTGTAGATCAGTTATAGTGTTCACGTAACCCCGCCGCCGTCTTCGGACGGTTGGCCCGACGGCCCTTCTTCGGAAGGGCCGTTTTTGTCGGTGTCGCCACTCGTCTCGTTAGCCTGGTGCTTTTCCGCGTAGTCGGCGAGCATGTCGACGACCTCGTAGAAGAACTGGCGGTCCTCACCGCGGAGGTTGAGCGGGTTGACGTTGACCGTCAACGACATGGTGCCGCCCGTTTGCAGCTTGACGCTGGTTTCGTACTCAGACTTCGGGCGCGGCGTCGTCTCGACGCGCTCGGCAGCGTTACCAGTGCTGCCGCCGCTGTTGCCGCCGTTGCTTGCCCGTTTCTTCGGGCTCTTGCGCCTCTGACCTGGTGACCCGGATCCCGGCCGGGTGCTCGGAAAGTGAGGGCTGAGCGGAATGTCGGCACGCCGTGCGGCATGTAGAAAAAACGTCACTGCTTTGCGGCGCGTGTCGGCGCCGTCGATCCCGTATGTGTCACGGAAGCATTCATGGAGCTGCTGCTCTGTGCCGTTCTGCGAGGACACCGCGAGCGCGTCGGCGTAGTACTTCTCGACCAGCACGCGCAGGTATTGCTTGCGGGCGGTTTCGTCAGCCACAGCGAAATCCACAAACGCGGGCTGGACCTTGCGGTCGTCGTCGATCATGCCGAAGGTGCGCAGCGTGGCCATGAGGTTGACCTGATCAGAGCCCGATTTTGTGCCCATAAGCGACCGATCGATCGCTGGCGGTAGCGGATGAGCTGCCAGCTCGCCGACGAAGTTCCACAGGGTGGTGAACGGCAGGTATGGCGGTTTGAACCCCCCGCGACCGTCATCAGCCATGTCGCTCTTCCTCTCCTGCATTCGGTCTGGCAGTGACTCACTCTACATGCCACAAGAACATGCCACAAGCCACGGCGCGGTAGATACTTCTTTACCGACGAAATGGCATGCGCGAGGATCATCGGTATGGGAATTCACGCAGGTATGAGGGTGCAGGTCACAACCGCAAGCGGCGAGCAGGTGCCGATGATTTCGGTGAGCGACGAAGTGCCCGGCAGAGATATGCCAGTGGTGTGGGTGTCTTCGATCGACGAGTACCGGGTATCTCAGGACGCCGCATATCGAACGCCGTGGCCTTCGCAGTATGTGAGGCCCGATGAGGTAGGTGCCTGAGCGCGGCGGGGCGCGTGCGGCGCACCGGCAGTCCGTCCGCAGTTCGTCCGCAGTAGGTTCAGTAGCCGCCATCGACCACCAACGGAGCCAACGCTCTGAGCTGCCTATTCCGGATCAGCCAACACAGCTCACGAATGCAAACGCGCAGGGGTCATACTCCGGCTTACAGGCCAGCTCATCCGCCCTTCACGGCGACCAAGGGCTGTCAGGACTTGCGGACCGCCTTGTCCAGCTTCTCGAGTGCGTCGTCGAGCTGGGCTTCACACCGCTTCGCCAGGTCGCTCTCCTGCTGATAGAGCAGCCCGTAGGTGAAGGTGTCCTCGCCGGCGGC
>NZ_JBAUJB010000473.1:0-3752 GCF_049683355.1 Mycobacterium sp. | reverse complement strand
GCGCCACGTAGGCCAGAATGCGATCGATCAGACCTGCGCGCAGGAAGGCGCCCGCCAGCGTCGGGCCGCCTTCGAGCAGGACGTCGGTGCGGTCGGCCAGCGCCTTGAGAACCTCGTGCGGGTCGCGGGTGCGGATCACCATCGTCCGGGTGTCGTCGTTGAGAACCTGAGCATCCGGCGATATCTCGCGCATCCCGACCACCACCCGCAACGGCTGGTTGTCGGCCAGGTTGCCGTCGGGAAGCCGGGCGGTCAGCTTCGGGTCGTCGACGAACACGGTGCCGGTGCCGACCAGGATCGCGTCGGCGGCGGCCCGCCTGCGGTGCACGTCGGCGCGGGCGGACTCGCTGGTGATCCACTGGCTCGTCCCGTCGGCAGCGGCACTGCGGCCGTCGACGCTGGTGGCGAATTTCCATGTGACGTGCGGTAATCCGGTGCGCTGCTTGTGCAACCATTCCCGCAGCGGTCCGCCCGCGACGGACTCGGACAACACTCCGGCGGTGACCTCTATGCCGGCTTCGGCAAGCCGGCCGGCGCCGCCTGCGGCAATCGGGTTCGGGTCCGGTAGGGCGTAGACCACCGACGAAACCTGCGCTTCGACAAGGGCGTCGACGCACGGCGGGGTGCGCCCTACGTGGTTGCAGGGCTCCAGGGTGACCACTGCGGTCCCGCCGATCGCCCGCCGACCGGCTCGGCGCAGCGCCAACACCTCGGCGTGGGGTCCACCGGCCGGCGACGTGGCCCCGACACCGGCCACCTCGCCCTCACTGTCCAGGATCACCGCGCCCACAGGCGGATTCGGATAGGTGCGCCCCTTGACCCGGTCGGCCTGCTCGATGGCCGCCCGCATCGCGGCGTCGAGGTTCATAGCGTCAGATGTTTGGATGCGGCCGCGGCCCGACTACGCAGCGCCGCCACCGCGGCAGCGGGGTCCTCGGCGCTGTAGACCGCCGAGCCGGCGACGAAGCAGTCGACCCCGGCCTCGGCGGCCTCTTCGATGGTGTCGTCGTTCACGCCGCCGTCGATCTCGACGACGACCGTCAGTTCGCCCGCGTCGACGAGGCGGCGCAGTGTTCCGACTTTCGGCAGCACCTCGGAGATGAACTTCTGACCGCCGAAACCCGGTTCCACGGACATGATCAGCGCGGTGTCGAAATCCCGGAGGATCTCCAGGTACGGCTCCACCGGGGTGCCCGGCTTGATCGCCAGCCCTGCCTTGGCGCCCGCGGCCCGGATATCCCGGGCCACTGCGCAGGGATCGTCGGTGGCCTCGGCGTGAAAGGTCACGTTGTACGCGCCGGCCTCCGCATAGGGCGGCGCCCACCGCTGCGGGTCGTCGATCATCAGGTGACAGTCCATCGGAATGTCGGTGACCTTCAGCAGCGACTCCACCACGGGAAGACCGAGCGTCAGGTTCGGCACGAAATGGTTGTCCATGACGTCCACGTGCAGCCAGTCGGCACCGCGCACCGCCGCGGTTTCCTCGGCCAGCCTGGCGAAGTCGGCGGCCAGAATCGACGGGGCGATCAGCGGGGCTGACGGCACGGCAGACATGGACGTCAGCCTACTTGCAGCGCGGCCGTGAACATCGCGTCGGTTCCGTGCCGGTGTGGCCAGAGCTGGACGTAGGGGCCGGTCCCCAGGTTTTCGGCCGGGTCGAACAGCGGCCTGGCGTCGAGTGCGTGCACCGGGTGTCGGCGCAGGGCGTCGGCGACCACCCCGACCGTTTCGGCCAGGTGCGGCGAACACGTCGCGTAGAGCACCACGCCGCCGGGCCGGGTCAGCCGGATCGCCGAGGCCAGCAGCTCGCGTTGCAGTCGGCCCAGCGCGGGGACATCGCCGGGTTGGCGGCGCCAGCGGGCTTCGGGACGCCGCCGCAGCGCTCCCAGACCGGTGCAGGGAGCATCGACGAGCACCCGGTCGAAGCCCGGCGCAAAGCCCGGCTCGCGGCCGTCGACGCGGACCACGTCGACCGGCAGACCCCGGGTGTTCTCCTCGACCAGATCAGCGCGCCGCGGCGCCGGTTCCACCGCGGTGACCCGGACGCCCTCGACACCGGCCGCCTGCCCCATCGCGGCCAGCAGCGCCGTCTTGCCCCCGGGTCCCGCACACAGATCCAGCCACCGGCCACCGTCGGCGCCGTCCAGTGGCGCCAGCGTCAACGCCCTCGCCACCAGCTGACTGCCCTCGTCCTGCACCAGCGCCACCCCGTCGCGCACCGCGGCGAGCAACCCCGGGTCCCCACCGCTGAGATGCACCGCGTAGGGCGAATACCGACCGACCGTGCCGTGCACCTGCGCTGCCAGCTCTGCTGCGGTCAGCGCCGTGGGCCTGGCCGCGAGATGCACCTCGGGGCGCGCGTCGTCGCTGGCCAGCAGCTCGGCCAGCTCTCCGGCGTCTTTGCCCAGAGCATCCGCGAAAGCCTGTGCGATCCAGCGCGGATGGGCATGCACGAACGCCAGATGGCCCACCGGATCGGCCGACATCGACGGGGCGAGCTCGTCGACCCAGCTGCCCTCGTCCCTGCGGGCGATCGTCCGCAGCACCCCGTTGACGAAACCTGCGCGCGCGGTGTCGAATTCGATACCGGCCTGTTCCACGGTCGTCGACACCGCGGCATGCTGTTCGACCCGGGTGCGCAGCAACTGGTAGGAGCCCAACCGAAGCAGATCGAGCAACACCGGATCGATCCTGTCGATGGGGCGACCCGCGGCGTGCGCGATCACCGCGTCCAGCAGGCCCCTGGTGCGGCAGGTGCCGTAGGTCAGCTCGGTCGCGAACGCGGCGTCCCGGCCGTGCAGGCCGCGTTCCCGCAGCGTGGCCGGCAGCGCCAGGTTGGCGTAGGCGTCCTGCTCGGAGACGGCTCGCAACACGTCGAAGGCCGCCCGGCGGGCCGGGTCGAGCTCTTGGCGTCGTGCCGGGCGCCGCTTGCCTGGTCCGGTCACCGAGCGTGTTCGCTCTCGTCCAGGCGGGCACCGCGGGCCCAGTCCGCTGCCGGCATCAACTTCTTGCCGGGCGGCTGGATCCGCTCCAGCTGCACCGGCGTCGATCCGGTGCCCACCCGCACACCGTCACGGGTCACCCGAATCTGCCCCGGCTGCAACGGTTCCGGCTCGTCGTGAACAACTGACACCGGCGCCACCTTGACCCGCAGATCACCGATCATGGTCCAGGCACCGGGCTGGGGGGTGACGGCGCGGATCCGACGCTCGACGACATGAGCGGGCAGCTCCCAGCGGATCCGGGCCTCGTCGACGGTGATCTTGGGTGCGACGGTGACGCCCTCGGAGGGCTGCGGCACCGCGGTCAGGATGCCGTCGGCGATCCCGTCGAGGGTCGACTCCAGCAGGGCTGCACCTGAGACCGACAGCCGGTCCAACAGGGCCCCGGCGGTGTCGGTGGGCCGGATCGTCTCGGTGACCACCCCGTACACCGGCCCAGAGTCCAGGCTGCGTTCGATCTGGAACGTGGTGGCACCGGTCACCGAGTCGCCCGCGGCGATCGCCGCCTGGACCGGGGCCGCACCGCGCCACGCAGGCAGCAACGAGAAGTGCAGGTTGATCCAGCCGCGGGCGGGCACGGCGAGCAGGTCGTTACCGAGCAGCGCGCCGTAGGCCACCACCGCGCAGCAGTCCGGCGCCAACTCGGCAAGTTCGGCGACGAACTCGGCGGTGTTGGGGCGCGCGGGCCGCAGCACCGCGATGCCGGCGTCGAGCGCGAGTTGCGCCACCGGCGACGGCGCCGGGCGTCCG
>NZ_JBAUJB010000472.1:0-6258 GCF_049683355.1 Mycobacterium sp. | reverse complement strand
CATCGCACCGAACTGCACTGTCATACGCGTGATTCTAGCTGGTTTCGCACGTAACAACCGATATGACACGACGTAATTAGTGGCTACGCCGCCATCCCGCA
Source organism: Mycobacterium sp. (assembly GCF_049683355.1). Classification (GTDB taxonomy): domain Bacteria; phylum Actinomycetota; class Actinomycetes; order Mycobacteriales; family Mycobacteriaceae; genus Mycobacterium. Next base: position 6,157 of record NZ_JBAUJB010000472.1, on the reverse strand, counting down.
AAACGCCCGTCCGCGCAGGTCACACCAAGGATTACCGCTCAGAACAATCGCAACTTCGGCCTAGAAAATTTCGGCACCATGTGCACGCCTGATAGCCGGGACTACCTGCACACAGCGCATGAGCCTGCCCCTGTCTTGTCCACCCGGGTTGACGGAATTCACCCGACCAGTGAGAAGTCGTTGCGGTCGTTGGGCCAAGCGCGGGTCGGTGGAAGTTTCTACTTGACGACGCGCGGCTAAGGCTAGGAACTAGCATCCGATCCCGAAATTCAGAACCCCCCGGATTGCTGGCTTGCCCGGCCCTCATGTGTTCAGCCAGTTACTTCGTCTCTACTGGCCCGTCACCGGAATCGTCCGATGGCGGTGCGGTTTTCTCGGCGTGGGACTTATCGGCGAGATATTCGCCCACCCGAATCAATCGGTCTCCGACAGCGCCGACAGCTTTGAGGGCCGAATCTGATACTGCGTCGATCACGGCTCCGGCCGCGTCCAAGACTCCGGGAGTGTCGACGTTTGACCACTCCTCGACCTGATGACGACGGGCTTCGGCGAACTGGTCGAGCTCGTCGCGAAGGTGTGCACGACGTTTCGCAAGTTCCCGCACCTTGCGAAAGCGGAACCCCTCAATCGGAGCCGGTTTCGCGAAGTCGTCTAGGAGACTCTTTGCTTCGCGGTACAGCTTGCCGTCTTCGGCAAGTTGATGACGGACCAGTTCGTTGAGATCGTCGATTACCCGCTGTCGATGCTGCGGCTCCTTCTCTCCGACGCGGGCCAATCTGAGGAGCTGCCAACGGTATAGGGAATCTTCTGCGACCACCAGGAGGCTCAAGGTCTCACCAAGCTGCTTCTCATCGACCGCCGCGCAGAGTTTTGCTGCCCGGTCCTGTACAGGAAGGTCGGGATCGAATGAGTCCAGGATTCTGTTCACGTGGTTTCTGAGTTGCTCGACCGTCACATTCAGCGCGGGCCCGAGGCAGGCCAGCGCATCCCAGTCCGCATCCGGTAGCTCGCCGTGCTTGTCAAGGAAGTCCGTTGCCCGACGGATCGACATGTGGTTGCCGAGCACATCGCCCGCACGTGTTGCCTGGGCAATGTTGAGGACGGACTCCACCTTGCCCTCGACTCGTCGCACGGCTTTCTCGACGTCGGCGATCGCCGTCTTGAGTGCCATCTGTGTTGCGATCAACTGAACAGCAAGCATCTGCGGAGGGGCAATCTGTGTCGGCGCCCACTGCAGCTGCCGCAGGAACAGGCCATCGCCGCCACGCGTCATCATCCGGAAGTAGCCGTCTGTCCCCGGAATCCAGTTGCCCACCCGCAATGCGTTGATGCTGTCGGGGTGAAGCCGTACATACTTCCCCGAATCCGCGAGAATTCCCGCCATGCCGGTCACTAGGCCTGCGGCGTTGCTGACCGAGGAACGGTTGATCCCGGTGACCTGCATCGTCCTGCCAGCGACCGTGCGCAGGCGCGACAGATATGCCTCAACAGCTTCCGGATCGCCGGAAACGACGAGGCCGCCAGCCTGAACCGATATGTCCACTTCATCGGTCTCGGCAGGCAGGGGGAGGTTGTCGGGGGTTTCGTCGGACACGGCTACTCCTGTTTCATGGATGTCGATCTCAAATAGCCAAAGGCTTTTCGCAATCCGCGGGCTTCACGCACAATCTGTACTCAGGAGGTATAGCCGAACTGCTCCAGCCGTCGTCGAGCAACCGCAACCTCGTAGTCGCTGAACAACTCCGAAAACTTCGGCTCGACTACGAGGGCTTCCACGGTCAGGTCAAGCCGCCCACGTTCCCACAGTTCGGCGAATCCATCGGAGATCGCGGGGGACGCCAGCAGCTTGTGGCCGGTCTCTTGCGGCCCGTATTGCGACAGCATGCTCAAGAAGTAGGACGCGTTGTACCCCGCCTCTGAACGGCCGCGGTCATACACGGCCTTCATTCGTTGTGAGAAATCGACCTCGACATCGCTTGTCTGCGAGACATTGGCGACCTCTTCAGCCGCCTCTTCGGGCGCGCCAGCAGCAATGGCGCCCTCGTTTTCCACGAACCGCAACAGCGCGTCTACCGAGGTGAAGACTCGTATTTTCAACTCTTCCAAACGAGGTAGATCGGCGTCGTCGGGGTCGAGTTCCAGGACAACGGGATCTCCAAGCTCCTCTTGAAGACCCTTGGGCCAGAACGCTTCCGCGACCGCGAGCACTGCGCCGGTATTTGGGTCTGGGATCTCGGCATCGACTTCTGGTTCGGCGTAGCCTCTACGGCTGAGCTCAGCAATTAGTTCGCGGACCTGCTCGGTGCGCGGGTCGTCGATGACTTCTTCGGCGACCTGCAAACGTTCTAGGGGCTGGTTGCCATGTGGTCCCTCGGAACTGCGGAGGCTCTCCAGGAACGACTGCGCCGAGGCGGCTAGCAGTGCGCGCCGGGCGGCCAGAAAGTCCGAATAGCGTTCGACGCGCCACAGTTCAGGATCGGTCGGAATCCACTGCGACTCCAGAACACCCGGATGCTTGGCTTGGATCTCGGGCAAGTACTCCGCGGGGTCGCGCATGCCGATCTTGATGTTGGTGTCCTGAGTAAGGAAGCAGAAGTTCGCCAGCGCACTAATCTCGTTTCGGTCAAATCCGTGCTTGCGCAGCAACGCCTTCGGGAAGATGTGATGCACCTGCAGCGATGTCAGCTTGCCCAGTAGCTCGGCGCGCAACTCTAACGACCACAAGCCGGTCGAAGATTTCCTGTCCCGCGAGCACGTCGGTACCGACGCCATCACCCTCGACCCAAAGCCGCGTGTCATCAGAAGGCTGCCGCCGCGACCGCCGTCGACGCGGGCCTGCAGATGTACTGGGAACTCGCAGTAGAGCGGCTAGCCGGGTTAACGCGTTTAGCGGAGGCCCGCTTGAGACGGAAGTCCGCGACTTCATCAACAACGAGTCAGGCTCTTCGTGGGATTGGCCGGCAGCTTCCCCCTTTGCTCCAACGCCCGGGATGAGCTAACCACCGGCCTCGTGTCGTTTCGTTTCGTTTTGTCACTTGCCGTGACGTTACGAAAGTCGTGTCGTTCTGGCATGCGCGAATCCGACGACGCGTGCACTTACCCCCGGCTCCACCCGCGCCGTCCTGATCCCACAACCAGTCGACCTCCGGTACTGCGACGGTCGACGACACCCGGGGGCCGGCGCACAACCGCGCCAACACCGGAAAGCTCGCTGGCCGGACGGCGTTGTAGCGAGTCGGGAGGACGGCCTCGCGGCGCATGGAGGCTGCAGGCGCTGAGGTCGAGACGCGCACAATAGAGAGGCCGTGGTGTACCTGAACCGCGCCTCGACCGGCACCCGCACCTCAGGTGTCCAAGAACCGAGGTTCGTCGCATTGCCCATCTCCCCGCGCGACAATCCCCCTCACTGTCGGCCCCGCAAAGTAAGGTCAGCTTCGTTTGATGCTTGACGCCGAGGGAAAAGGGGGGGCGCCGCAATGGACGCATTCGGTGTCCTGAACGAGGTCTTGGGCGACTACGAGAACTTCGTCAAGGGCTTCTTGGAGATCAAGGACGACCAGATCCGCAGCAAGGTCGAGAAGGAGATCGCCGACGGCCTGCTTTGGCCAGAGCCGTGGCTCGGGCTGAATCCGGCGTTCGAGTCCGGCGGGACAGTCAGCGAACTGGTCGGAAATGGTGTGCTCGATCCCGGGGCAACCAGCATCTTCAGAGACCCGACCGGCAAAGAGATCGCCTTCCATCGACACCAGACAGATGCCTTCGAAATCGCCAACCGTCGTGAGTCCTACGTGCTCACGACCGGTACCGGTTCGGGCAAGTCGCTGGCGTACATCGTGCCGATCGTCGACCGAGTGCTGCGCGAGGGCTCGGGCAAGGGCGTGCGGGCCATCATCGTCTACCCGATGAACGCTCTTGCCAACAGCCAGCGCAACGAGCTGGAGAAGTTCCTCGGGAAGACGAACCCCAAGGTCAGCTTCGCGCGGTACACGGGCCAGGAGAACAGGGAGGAACGCGAGAAGACCCTCGCCTCTCCCCCGGACATCCTGCTGACCAACTACGTCATGTTGGAACTGATGCTCACCCGTCCGAAGGAGCGCAAGAACCTCATCAGCAGTGCCCAGAACTTGTCATTTCTGGTTCTCGACGAGCTGCACACCTACCGGGGCCGACAAGGGGCCGATGTGGCGATGCTGGTCCGCCGGCTGCGCGGCGCCGTCACCTCGAATGACGTCCAGTGCATCGGGACAAGTGCCACACTGGCCGGTCCCGGCACCAAGGGCGAGCAACGCCAGCAGGTCGCCGAGTTAGCGACGCGGATCTTTGGTGTCGGAATCCCTGCAGCCAACATCGTCGGGGAAACCCTAAGGCGTGCGACAACGGGCGAGGCAGATGCAGCCACACTGACCACCCGGCTGGCAGGACAGACGCCGGCCGGATGGGACGAGCTCAAGGCCGACCCGCTGGCCGTCTGGGCCGAGCAGCACTTTGGTCTGCACACCGACGATGAGGGCAAGCTGGCACGGCGCCCGCCGTCCAAGCTCAGCGATGCCGCCACGAAATTGCACGACGAGACTGGTGTGGACGAGACGGTCTGCCAAGAGAAGCTACAGGAGCTACTGCTTGCCGGCTCACGAGCGCGAGATCCGCAGGGCCGTTCCCTGTTCGCCTTCAAGCTGCATCAGTTCATCGGTAAAGGCGACACCGTCTACACCACTCTGGAGCCCCCGGCGAAGCGCTTCCTCACCACCCAGTACCAGCGCAGTGCACCTAACAGGCCTGCCGGGCAGCCGCTGTTCCCGTTGGCGTTCTGTCGCGAGTGCGGCCAAGAGTTCCTCGTGGTGAACCTGGAGCGCGGCGGCGAGCACTTCAGCCCCCGCATCCCGAATTCCGACCTTGTCGAACATCCCGACGCTGATGGTCTGTTGCTCGTGACAGAGAAACCATGGCCGGACCCCCACGACCCGGCATTGCTCGACCTGGTTCCCGAGGACTGGGTGGTTTCCAGCGGTAGCGGGCATGTTCTCGACAAGGCTCGAATTCCAAAGTTGCCCAACTCCTTACGCGTCGACGAATTCGGCACCATCACCGACGACGGTATGTCGGTGGCGTTTTTCGAGCGGCTCGAATTCTGCCCCTCCTGCAAGACAAGTTATGAGAGCGCCCGCCAGTCCCAGTTCTCCCGCGTTGCCAGTCTCGGCACAGAAGGTCGTGCGAGTGCGGTGACCGTGCTCTCGCAGTCAATTGTCAGAGCCCTCAGACGCGAGGCCGACCTCGACGATGACGCACGAAAATTCCTGGCTTTCAGCGATAACCGTCAGGATGCGAGCCTGCAGGCCGGCCATTTCAACGACTTCGTGCTGGTTGGGCTGATCCGTTCAGCCCTGTACCGCGCCGCGGCCGACTATCAGGAACAGAACCCCGGGGAGCCGCTCACCGACGAGAACCTCGGGCCCGAAGTGGTCAAAGCGCTCAGCGGGAAGAGTCTCAAGTTCTTCGCCCGCGACGAGGAGACCGCTGACGAGCACATCCCGCGAAAGAAAATCGCCCGCGCGCTGCGCGATGTCGTCACCTATCGCTTGTGGGCTGATCTCAAGCGGGGCTGGCGTATCACCATGCCCAACCTGGAACAGACCGGACAGCTCCGCCTGGCGTATGAGGGTGTGAGCGAACTCGCCGCCAATGACGACAAATGGGCAAACTGCGGAGAACCACTGGCGAGTGCCGACGCCGAAACGAGACGGGACGTAATGCATGTCCTTCTCGACGAACTTCGCCGAAACCTCTGCATCGACACCGAATTCCTCACCGACGAGAAGTTCGATGCCGTCCGGCGCGCCAGTAAGGAATGGCTGAAAGACCCATGGGCCATCTCCGATGACGCCGGCACCTACAGCGGTCTGGCCTACCCCGTCGGCCGGCCGAAGGGCGTGACTGGGATCGGCGCGGATCTCCACTTGTCGGGGCTGGGCGCATACGGGCGCTGGCTGCGACGACCTAATCGCTTCCCCCTCCTTCAGCATGCTCTTACAGTAGTAGCGGTTGCAGACCGCGCGGCAGAACCAGATCACCGTCAGGGGTTTCGTCGTAGCTGTAGAGGAACCGTGGCGTGTCCCAGGTGCTGCGGCGAGCACGTTGGCGGACATCGAACTCGGGGTTG
>NZ_JBAUJB010000471.1:0-12270 GCF_049683355.1 Mycobacterium sp. | reverse complement strand
CTCGCGCACCACCATGTCGCGGGCCGCCAGCAGGCCCTGCGCCAGCGGGGTCCGGCCCCCGGTGTCGAAGCGGGCCAATCTGCGGCTGGCGATGTGCACCGACGACGTCGGCGGTAGCAACACCTGGGCGTCCTGTTGCCGGAAGGTGATCACCGCCACCTTGTCCCTGCGCTGATAGGCGTCCCGCAGCAGGGACAGGGTGGCTCCGCCGACCGCCGACATGCGATCTCGGGCGGCCATCGAACCCGACGCGTCGACGACGAAGATCACCAGGTTGCCTTCGCGTCCTTCCCGTACCGCGCGCCGGACGTCCCCCGCCGACGGGCGCAGTCGCCCGGGCGTTGCCTGGTGTCCCGCTGCCGCCAGCAGCGTGGCGAACACATGCAGGCCGTGCCCGGCGTCGGCGTCGTGCGCTGCCGACACCACGGTGCCGGTGCGGTTGCGGGCACGGGACCGCCGTCCGGGTGCGCCTTCGCCGACGCCGGGAACGACGAGGGCCTTGGTCCGGAAGGCTTCCGAGGGCGGAGCACTCGAATTCGGCACCGAGGGCGGAGCACTCGAATCAGGCACCGAGGGCGGAGCACCCGAGTTCGAGCTGTTCGACGACGTCGGGCCCCTGGATGAGGGCTGCCCGTCGCCGTCGGGCAGCGCTTCTCCGCCGCCCGGAGGGTCCGGCTCCGGGTCGGGATCGGACGCGGGTGCATCGTCTGCGGACTCACCCGCCTGTTCCATCGCGTCGTCCAAGCGGCCCGGATCCAGACCCGGATCATCGAACGGATCGCGGCGGCGACGGTGTGGCAACGCGAGTTCGGCGGCCACCCGGATGTCCTGCGCGTCGACGGTGATCTCCCCCGTCGCTTCGCTCGCCGCCGTGATCTCCCCCGTCGCTTCGCTCGCCGCGGCCCGCCACGCGGCGTGCGCCACAGCCGTGCGCGCCACCACCAGATCAGCGCGCATCCCGTCGACGTCGAAGGCCGCACACAGCGCGGCGATCCGGCGTAATTCATTGTCGGGCAACACCACATCGGGTAGCAATGCCCGGGCCTTTGCGATCCGCGCAGCGATCTCGGTATCGGCTGCGGCGTGCCGTTCGGCGAACCCCGACGGGTCGGCCTCATAGGCCAACCGCGCACGGATCACCTCGACCCGCACATCCACGTCACGCGAAGCCGCCACGTCCACGGTGAGCCCGAACCGGTCCAGGAGCTGCGGCCGCAACTCCCCCTCCTCCGGGTTCATCGTGCCGATCAGCACGAAGCGCGCCTCATGGCTGTGCGAGACGCCGTCGCGCTCGATGTGCACCCGTCCCATCGCGGCGGCATCGAGCAGGACGTCGACCAGATGGTCGTGCAACAGGTTGACCTCGTCGACGTACAGCACGCCGCCGTGCGCCCGGGCCAGCAGCCCCGGCGAGAACGCATGTTCGCCGTCCCGCAACACCTTCTGCAGGTCCAGCGATCCCACGACGCGGTCCTCGGTGGCACCGATCGGCAACTCGACGAGCTGGCCGCCGAAATCGCCGGACGCCTTGAACGCCTCGGTGAGCACCTGCGCCAGACCTCGCACGGCGGTCGACTTCGCGGTGCCCTTCTCGCCGCGGATCAGCACTCCCCCGATGTCGGGCCGTACCGCGCACAGCACCAGCGCCAGCCGCAGACGGTCGTGGCCCACGACCGCGCTGAACGGGTAGATCGCCTCTGTCTGTGGGGATCTGGTCACGGCTTCACCATCGCCACATGCGGGATCCCGTCGTCGAGGAACTCCTCACCCTCGCGCACGAACCCGTGCCTGCCGTACATCTCCTCGAGGTAGGTCTGCGCGTTGATGTGACACGGGTAGTCACCCACCTCCGCCAGCGCGGCCTGCAACAGCCGGGCGGTGTGTCCGTGGCCGCGGTCGGCGCGTTTGGTACAGACCCGCCCGATCCGGAACGCCTTCTGACCGCCGGGATGCTCCTCCATCAGCCGCAACGTCGAGATCACTACTCCTTCAGGGCTTTCCAGCCAGAAATGCCGCGTCTCGGCCAGCAGATCACGGCCGTCCAACTCCGGGTACGGGGTGGCCTGTTCGACGACGAACACCTCAACGCGCAACTTGAGCAATTCATACAGCGTTGCGGCATCCAGATCCTTGGCCCAGCTGCGCCGCAGCGCCACCGTCATTCGGCGGACACCGTCATGCGGTCGCTGCGGTCGGGGAATGCTCGGTGCCCGCGCTGGATCCGTCGCCTGCGACGTCCGGAACGGCACTGGCCGGCTTGTCCAGTTTGAGCACCTTGGTGCCGTGCGCCCACACCTCCTCGAACAACGCAGGCTCGCCGGACAGTTCGGTACCGAGCGACGGGACCATCTCCTTGAGCTTGGGCAGCCAGCTCTGGTAGCGGTCGCCGAAGCAACGCTGCATCACGTCGAACATCGCGGGCACTGCGGTCGACGCGCCCGGCGACGCGCCGAGCAACCCGGCGATGCTGCCGTCGGCGGCCGTGAGCACCGTGGTGCCGAACTCCAGCACACCGCCCTTGCCCTTCGCTTTTCGGATCACCTGGACGCGCTGTCCGGCGATGTCGAGCTCCCAGTCGGAATCCTTTGCGCTGGGCGCGAAGTCACGCAGATTCTCCACCCGAGCCGATTCGCTGAGCACTAGCTGGCCGATCAGGTACTTCAGCAGCCCCATCTCGGTGAGCCCGACACCGAGCATCGAGACCAGGTTGTCGGGCTTGACCGAGAGCGGCAGGTCGGTGACCTTGCCCTGCTTGAGGAACTTCGGCGACCAGCCCGCGAACGGACCGAACAGCAGCCAGGATTTGTCGCTGATCACCCGGGTGTCGAGGTGCGGGACCGACATCGGCGGGGCGCCCAGCGGCGGCAGACCGTACACCTTGGCCTGATGCTTGGCCGTCAGCTCAGGATTGCCGGTGCGAAGCCACTGCCCACCGACCGGGAAGCCGCCGAAGCCCTTGGCCTCCTTGATGCCGGCCTTCTGCAGCAGCGGCAGCGCGTTGCCGCCCGCGCCGACGAAGACGAACTTGGCATTGAACTGCCGTGTCGCACCGGTGCGCCGATTGACCACCTTGGCCGTCCACGAACCATCGGAGTTCTGGCTCAGGTCGCGGACCTCGTGGCCGAACAGCGTGTCCATCCCCTGCTGAGCGCCGAAGCCGATCAGCTGTCGCGACAGCGAACCGAAGTCCACATCGGTGCCGTCCTGCGTCCAGTTCAGCGCGACAGGCTCGGAGAAGTCGCGCTTCTCGGCCATCAACGGCAGCCGCCGGGTGAACTCGTCGCGGTCGTTGATGAACTCCATCGAAGCGAACAGCGGGTTGCCGACGAGCGCCTCGTAGCGCCGCTTGAGGTAGTCGACGTTGTCCTCGCCCGAGACGAAGCTGACGTGCGGGATCGGGTTGAGGAAGCTGCGTACGTCCGGCAGCACGCCGTTCTCGACGGCGTAGGACCAGAACTGCCGTGACACCTGGAACTGCTCGTTGACGTGGACGGCCTTGGTGATGTCGATCGACCCGTCGGGCCGGGCCGGGGTGTAGTTCAACTCACACAGTGCCGAGTGGCCCGTGCCGGCGTTGTTCCACGGATCGCTGCTCTCTGCGGCCGCGCCGTCGAGACGTTCCACCAACGTCATCGACCAGTTCGGTTCCACCAGACGCAGCAGCGCGCTGAGCGTGGCGCTCATGATGCCCGCTCCTACCAGCAGGACGTCGGTCTTCTGTGGTTCAGACACTGTCTTGTCGGTCCTTCGTGGTCGTGGCCCGTCCCTCACGGCTTACCGGGTTCAGGTTATCCCGACACGGATGTCGCCAGCGTGGCGACCACTGCCCGCACTGCTCTCGGGCGGTCGGTTTCGACATAAGGTGGCTGTCGTGTCTGGATGGGAGCCCGACGTACTGGCCGGATACTGGCAGCGGACGTTCGCCCTCGGCCCCGATCCGGACGGGGAAGGCGAACTGGAAGCGACGCTGGTGCGGCGCGGGGAGCCGAATCGCTCGGCGGCGCGGGCGGTGCTGATGGTGCACGGGTTCACCGACTACTTCTTCAACACAGGGCTGGCCGAGCATTTCGCGTCCCACGGCTTCGCGTCCTATGCGCTCGACCTGCACAAATGCGGGCGGTCGCACCGGCAGGGCCAGACGCCGCACTTCACCACGAACCTGGCCCGCTACGACGCCGAACTGGAGCAGGCGCTGGACACCATCGCTGCGGAGACCGACGCTCCGGTGCTGGTCTACGGACACTCGGCGGGCGGTCTGGTGGTGTCGCTGTGGCTGGATCGTCGCCGTGCGGCCGCGGCACCGGCGAAAGGCGTGTCGGGGCTGATCCTCAACAGCCCGTGGCTGGATCTGCAGGGGCACCCGGTCCTCCGGACAGCGCCCACCTCGGCGGCGTTGCTGGCCCTGGGGCGGCTGCGCAAGCGGGCAGTGGTCCGTCGACCGTCCGACGGCGGCTACGGCACCACGCTGCACCGCGACTACGACGGCGACTTCGACTACAACCTGACCTGGAAACCGGTCGGCGGTTTTCCGGTCACCGTGGGCTGGATCCATGCGATCAGACGCGGGCAGGCCAGGCTGCACCGCGGTCTGGACGTCGGCGTGCCGAACCTGATCCTTCGTTCGGATCGCAGTGTGCGGGAAGTCAGCGACCCGGCCGCGATCCAGCGCGGCGATGCGGTCCTCGATGTCGCGCAGATCGCCCGGTGGGCGGGCTGCATCGGCCACCGCACCTCGATCGTGCCGATCGTCGACGCCAAGCACGACGTATTCCTGTCGGTGCCCGAGTCCAGGCAGCTGGCCTACGCCGAGCTGGACCGCTGGCTGCACTGGTACCTGACGGACCACCGCGCCGAGAACCCGGCGCCGCCAACACCATCGAGGAGACCTGACGCGCATGGCTGACTTCGACATCGCAATCATCGGCACCGGTTCGGGCAACTCGATCCTCGACGAGCGCTACCTCGACAAGCGGGTGGCCATCTGCGAGAAGGGCGTCTTCGGCGGCACCTGCCTCAACGTCGGGTGCCTGCCGACCAAGATGTTCGTCTACGCCGCGGGGGTGGCTCACCAGGCGCGCGAATCAAGCCGTTTCGGTGTCGACGCAAATGTCGACAGCGTCCGCTGGCCCGACATCGTCTCGAGGGTGTTCGGCCGCATCGACCCCCTGGCCAGCGGCGGCGAACAGTACCGGCGCTCCTCACCGAACGTGGAGGTGTTCGCCAGCCACACCCGCTTCGCCGCGCCCGCCCCCGGGGGCGGTTACCGGTTGCGCACCGACGACGGCGACGAGTTCAGCGCGGATCAGGTGGTGATCGCCGCGGGCGGGCGGGCGACGGTGCCGCCGGCCATCGCCGACTGCGGCGTCGCCTATCACACCAGCGACACCATCATGCGGATCTCGGATTTGCCCGAGCATCTCGTCATCGTCGGCGGTGGTTTTGTGGCCGCGGAGTTCGCCCACATCTTCTCGTCGCTGGGCACCAAGGTGACGATCGTGCTGCGCGGTACCACGATGCTGAGCCACTGCGACGACACCGTGTGCGAACGGTTCACCGACATCGCGAGCAGAAAGTGGGAGATCCGCAGTCGGCGCAACATCGTGCACGGCACTTCTGACGACACCGGGGTTACCCTGACCCTCGATGACGGTTCGACGCTGCACGCTGACACGCTGCTGGTGGCCACCGGCCGGGTCCCCAACGGTGATCAACTCGAAGCGCACCACGCCGGGGTCAAGGTGGAGGACGGACTGGTCGTGGTCGACGAATTCCAGCGCACCACCGCGCGGAACGTCTTCGCTCTCGGTGATGTCAGCTCGCCCTATCAGCTCAAGCACGTCGCCAACCACGAAGCTCGGGTGGTCAAGCAGAACTTGTTGCAGGACTGGGACGACACCGACAGTCTGATGCGGTCCAACCATCAGAACGTCCCCTCGGCGGTGTTCACCGATCCGCAGATCGCCTGCGTCGGGCTGACTGAGAACGAGGCGCGCGCGGCGGGCTACCACATCCGGTCGAAGGTGCAGGACTACAGCGACGTCGGCTACGGCTGGGCGATGGAGGACTCCACCGGGTTCGCCAAGCTGATCGTCGACGACGACTCCGGACTCCTGCTCGGCGCGCACATCATGGGGCACCAGGCGTCGTCGATCATCCAGCCGATCATCCAGGCGATGGCCTTCGACCTGCCGGCGCAGGACATGGCGCGCGGCCAGTACTGGATTCATCCCGCGCTGCCCGAAGTGGTCGAGAACGCCGTGCTGGCGCTGTGCGGGGAGCCGCCCTGGCCCCCGCCGCGGCGTCACTGACCGCCCGTCGCCGGAACGGTATTCCAGCAGGGCGCTTCTCGCGATTCTCCGCCTGGAATACCGTTCCGGCGGAAAGCACTCAGTGACGGACCGTGAAGCCCCACGGCAGCTCGAGACGGTGTGCGGCCAGCAACGTCTCATCGCCCAGGATCTCGTTGATGGCGCCGTCGGCGACCACCACGCCGTGGTCTACCACGACCGCACGGTTGCACAGCTGGGCCGCGTATGGCAGGTCGTGGGTGACGATCAACATCGTGGACTCCAGCGCCGAAAGAGTCTCGGCCAGTTCACGTCTGGCCACCGGGTCGAGATTGGCCGACGGTTCGTCGAGGACCAGGATCTGCGGATCACACGCCAGCACCGTTGCCAGTGCGGCACGGCGGCGCTGCCCCGCCGACAAATGGGTGGGGTTGCGATCGGCCTCCTCGGTCAGGGAGACGGTGGCCAGGGCCCGTGCCACCCGGTCGGCGAGTTGCCGGCCCCGCAGACCGAAGTTGGCAGGGCCGAACGCGACGTCCTGGGCGACGGTCGGCATGAACAACTGATCGTCGGGATCCTGGAACACCAGGCCGACTCGCTGGCGGATGTCGTGCAGGTTCTTGCGGTTCACCGGGGTTCCGCCGATGCGCACCGACCCCGAGGAGGCGGTGAGCACCCCGTTGAGGTGAAGCATCAGCGTGGTCTTACCCGCACCGTTGGGCCCGAGCACCGCGACGCGTTCACCCGCCGCCACGGTGAGGTCCACACCGTCGAGGGCCACATGACCGTCCGGGTAGACGTGGCGCAGGGCATCGACCTGCACCGCGACCGGCGTCATCGGAGCACCCACGCCGCCACCGACACGGTCACCGCGGCGGCGGCCGGGATCATCGTGGAGACCCATTGGCCCGGTACCGCCCGGGGCGGCGCACCGATCACCGCGAGATCGGGAACCCCACCGTCGAACCCTCGCGACAGCATCGAGTGATATACCCGTTCTCCCCGCTCATAGGACCGCAGGAACAACGCGCCGATACCGGTGGCGATGGCACGCGCCTGGTGCAGGGCACGCGGTGAGTCTCCCCGCGAGATCCGGGCCATCCGCATCCGGCTCGCCTCGGCAGCGAGCAGGTCGATGTAGCGGATCATCAGCACCAGCACCGAGGTGACCATCGCGGGCACGCCCAACCGGCTCAGCGCTGCGGGCAGCTCGGCCGCGGCTGTGGTGGCGGCCAGCGTCAGCGCAGCGGCCACACCCAGGGTGCCCTTGACGACGATGCCCCACGCCGCGTACAGCCCGGTCACCGACAGGTGCAGTCCCGCCACCTGGACACGCTCGCCCCCCTCGGCGAACGGCAGCAGCAGCGCGAGCACCAGAAACGGCGCCTCGATCAGCATTCGGGGCAGGATCCAGCGCAGCGGGATCCGGGCCAGCTGCCACACGGCGACCACGATCAGCGCAAACACCGCGTACGGCCAGAACATCTCCCGAGGAGTCGCGACGACCGCCAGCACGAAGATCAGCAGGCAGACGATCTTGACCTCGGCGGGCGCCCGGTGCACCGCAGAGTCGCCGTGCCGGTACAGCGGGTGGGCCCCGGCGCCCACGCCTATCGCCTGCTCGGCTCGGACACGTCCGGGTCGCTGGGGCTGCGGCGGGTGCGCGCGATCAGCCAGAAGCCGCCACCGGCGACCCCTACGGTGACGAGCACGCCGATGACACCCGCGACGCCGCCGGTGCCCTCGCGACCGCCGAGCGCGTAATCAGCCAAGGGTGAGTCGGCGAGGTCGTGCTCGTTGGCGTGCCGGGCGATGCAGTCCCCGGTCAACTCTTCGCCGTCACTGGTCTCGACGACCTCGCAGCCGCGCAACGTGGTCGAATCCAGCCCGTCGGGGCTCGAACTCGCCAAGTAGGAGACCACCCCGGCAATCAGCAGGGTGGCCGCGGCGAACGCCACCCAGAACCATTTGCGTTGCGTCATACCGGAACCTCCGCTCGCTGGCGCCGCATCAGGTAGACGAGGTCGGGACGCGCCCGCGCCACCGCCATCACGGTGACGGCGGTGATGGCGCCTTCACCGAGACCGATCAGGACGTGGGTGAGGAACATGTAGCCGGTCACGGTGCCCATGGATGCTGGGGCGGCCCCACCGATCGAGTACTCGAGGACGAAGCCCATTGCTGCGCAGACGGTTCCGACGAGTGCGGCGACGAACGCGACGAACCCGATGGTGCGCACCGACGGTTCGGCGGACCGGCGGCGCACCACCGAGTACAGCGCCACCGCCAGGCCGTACCCGGCCGCCACCCCGATGACCGCCATGTTGACGATGTTCATCCCCAGAGCGGTGACGCCACCGTCGGCGAACAGCAGGGACTGCACCACCAACACGATCGCGATGCACAGCGCGCCGGTATAGGGCCCGACCAGGATGGCGGCCAGCGCGCCACCGAGGAGGTGGCCGCTGACGCCGGGCAAAATCGGGAAGTTGACCATCTGCACGGCGAAGATGAAGGCCGCCACCAGGCCGGCCAGCGGCACGGTGCGCTCATCGAGTTCGGTGCGCGCCTTCCAGACGCAGATCCCCAGCGCGATCACCGCGATCGCGCCGAACGCCACCGACGTCGGGGCGTCGACGATGCCGTCGCTCATGTGCATGGCGTGGTGGTGGACGATCATCCGACGAGCCTATTCCGCCATCTGATCACCTGTCTAGCTGAGCAGATGAACAGCTTTCAGCCTGCCCGAACGGTCAGCGGTGACCGTGACCGGCATGCCTGGCGCCGATCCAGTGCAGCAGATCGTGGACGATGTCGTCGGCCAACCGGTAGCTGACCGAGCGGCCGCTGCGGGTACTCGCCACCCAGCCCTGCGTGCGCAGCACTCGCAGCGCCTGCGACACCGCGTTCTCCGAGCGCCCCAGCGCGGCCGCGAGATCGCTGACGCAGATTCCCGGCGCCCGGTGCAGGCTCAGCAGGATCTCCAGGCGATGCGGGTCGGACAGCAGGTCGAAACGTTGCGCCCAGCCGGCGGTGTCGACGTCGGACAGTGCCGACGACGCCAGCTCGATCACCGACGGATCCTCCACACCGCCAAATGTAGTCCTCGGCGAGCGTGCGGAGAATGCCGACATTCACGGCGTGTCGAGGTACAGACGCGCGCCCTCGCGGAGCGGCACTCAGTCGAGGAAGCCGTGCAGCAGCGCCGCCGAGGCCCAGACGTGCGCGGTCATCGTCTGCGCCGCGCTGTCGGCGTCACCGGCCAGGATCGCCAGCACGATCGCCTCGTGCTGTTCATCGGAGTGTTCGATGTTGCGTGCCAGCAGCGGGATCCGGTCGAGCAGTTCGTTGAGCCGCATCCGGTTCTGGGCGACCAGCGGCATCAGGGACGGCACTCCGGCCGCCTCGGCTATCGCCAGGTGCAGCCGGGAGTCCAGCCGCCGGTACGCCTCGGGCTCGGAACCGCGGACATCGGAAAGCCGGTTCCACAGCGCCTCCCGCTCGGTGGCGGTCAGCGTCCGGCCCGCCGCCAACCGCGCGGCGCCCACCTCGAGCACCTCTCGCAGTTTCAGCGCGTCGTCGATGTCGGCGCGGGTGAACCGGACCTCCTCGGCGCTGGGCGCCGGCAGCGCGTCGGCCAGGAAGGTCCCGCCGTAACGCCCACGGCGCGACACCAGGTATCCGGCGTCGGCCAGCGACTTGATCGCCTCGCGGACGGTGTCGCGGCTGACGCCGAGCCGGGCGGCCAGCTCCCGTTCCGGCGGCAGCGATTCACCCGGGTGCAGCACCCCCAACCGGATCGTCTGCAGCAGCCTCTCGACGGTGTCCTCGAACGCGTTGAGGGGCCGCACCGGGCGCAGCAACGCGTCACTGGCATCAGCTCCCTCGGGGGATCCAGCCCTGTCGCTCGCGTCCGGTGCTGCCGACATCGGTGTACGCCGCTCTACAACGGCGTGACGTAGGCCGAGCTGATGCCGCCGTCGACGAGGAACGACGACCCGGTGATGAACGACGCGTCGTCGCTGGCGAGGAAGGCCACCGCGGCGGCGAGTTCCTCGGGTTCGGCGAACCGGCCCACCGGCACGTGCACCAACCTGCGGGCGGCGCGTTCGGGATCCTTGGCGAACAGTTCTTTGAGCAGCGGCGTGTTCACCGGTCCGGGGCACAGCGCGTTGACCCGGATCCCCTGGCGCGCGTACTGCACACCGAGTTCCCGCGACATCGCCAGGACCCCTCCCTTGGACGCGGTGTAGGAGATCTGGGACGTCGCCGAGCCCATCACCGCGACGAACGACGCGGTGTTGATGATGGACCCCTTCTGCTGCGGGACCATATGCCGCAACGCCGCCTTGCAGCACAGGAACACCGACTTGAGGTTGACGTCCTGCACCCGTTGCCACGCATCCAGGCCGGTGTTCTCGATCAGGTCGTCCTCAGGGGGCGAGATGCCCGCGTTGTTGAACGCGATGTCGACCGAACCGTGCGTCTTGGCCGCGGTGTCGAACAGGGTGTCGACGGCCACCTCGTCCGAGACATCCACCGGGACAAAGGTTCCGCCGACCTCGTCGGCGACCTCTTTGCCCGATGCGGGATCCAGATCGCCGATGACGATCGTCGCGCCTTCGGCGTGCAGCCGCCGCACGCTGGCCAGCCCGATTCCGCTGGCGCCGCCGGTGATCACCGCGACCTTGCCGGCGAGTCGCTGGGTCAGATCCATCAGTGTGCAACTTCCTTCTCTGGTTGGACAGAAATGAAAACGTTCTTGGTCTCGGTGAACGACAGCGGCGCGTCGGGTCCGAGCTCACGGCCCAGCCCGGACTGCTTGAAGCCGCCGAACGGCGTGCTGTACCGGACCGACGAGTGCGAGTTGACCGACAGATTGCCGGCCTCGACGGCCCGCGACACCCGCAACGCCCGCGACAGGTTGTCGGTCCAGATCGACCCCGACAGTCCGTAAACGGTGTCGTTGGCCAGTGCGATGGCGTCGGCTTCGTCGTCGAACGGCAACACCGTGACCACCGGACCGAAGATCTCCTCGGTGACGGTGCGGTCGTTGCGCGGCGGTGTCAGCACCGTCGGAGGAAACCAGAATCCCGGACCCGCGGGTGCGGAACCCTGGAACACGATGGGCGCGTCCTCACCGACGAACCCCGCCACCGAGTTCCGGTGCGCCTCGGACACCAGCGGGCCCATCTCGGTGCCACCGTCACGTGGATCACCCACCACGACACCCTTGACAGCGGGCTCCAGCAACTCCATGAACCGGTCGTACACGTTGCGCTGCACCAGGATCCGGCTGCGGGCACAGCAATCCTGGCCGGCGTTGTCGAAGACCCCGTAGGGCGCGGTGGCCGCGGCCTGCTCCAGATCACAGTCGTCGAAGACGATGTTGGCGCTCTTGCCGCCCAACTCCAGGGTGACCCGTTTGACCTGTGCGGCGGCACCTGCCATCACCCGGGTACCGACCTCGGTCGATCCGGTGAACACGATCTTGCGGACATCGGGGTGGCTGACGAAGCGCTCCCCGACAACCGATCCCTTGCCGGGCAGCACCTGGAACAGACCGGAAGGCAATCCGGCGTCGAGGGCCAGTTCACCGAGCCGGATCGTCGTCAGCGGTGTCCACTCCGCGGGTTTGACCAGCACGGCGTTGCCGGCTGCGAGCGCCGGGGCGAACCCCCACGACGCGATCGTCATCGGGAAGTTCCACGGGGTGATCACCCCGATCACCCCCAGCGGCTCGTTGAACGTGACGTTGAGTCCGCCCGCAACGGGGATCTGCTTGCCGGACAGCCGCTCCGGCGTCGCGGAGTAGTACTGCAGGACATCGCGGACGTGCCCGGCCTCCCACCGGGCGTTACCGATCGGGTGCCCGGAGTTGGCGACCTCGAGAGCGGCCAGTTCCTCGACGTGCGCGTCCACGACGGCCGCGAACGCCCGCAGGGCCGCGGCGCGGTCGGCGGGGGCCCGGCCCGCCCAGTCC
>NZ_JBAUJB010000470.1:0-3738 GCF_049683355.1 Mycobacterium sp. | reverse complement strand
GCTGCGATCAGCCAGATCAGCGGAACAGGCATGACACGAGCCTAGCGCGGCGCCGACGGTGTCAGCAGGTAACAACCAGACCCAACAACTACACTGCCTGCATCATGTTGTGTCCCAGTGTTTCGCTGGCGGTGTGGGCCAATGCCTGGCTCGCCGGTGCCGCCGCGCCCGATGATGTCCTGGATGCGTTATCCCAGTGGACACCAAGGCATTCGGTGACGGCATATGACTCGGTGGCCGCCGAACGCACCGGCTTGTCGTGGCCCGATCTCGACGATGCGGGAGCGGTGTCGCTGCTGCAGACGATGCGCACGGCGGCACGGCCGGCGGGGACACCGCCCTCGATCGTGCTCGCGTTGCCGGTGCCCGGCGACGTCCGCGGGCTGCCGCCGGGCACCCAGTTCGGCCGCGACGCCATCACCGCCGGTGAGGCGATCATGGTCGGATCACCGGAGTCGGCGATCGGGCTGGTCCCGGATCTGGAGTACCCGGACACCCCCGACGGCGAGGAGTACGAGTTCGAACCCGAACTGTCCGCGCTGTCGTGGACGGTGTACTCGCTGCCCGCGCTGCCGCTACCCGAGGACCTCGACCTTGGCGTGGCAGAGTACGCACTGCGCGACGCGGTGCGCGCAGCGGCCGATGCGCTCGGCGCACTGCGCGCCGAAGCCCCTGGCGGTGAGGGCGGCGACCCGCGCAGGATGGTCGAGCAGGTACTGGAATCCACACAGGCACATCGGATCCCCGACCATGCGCCCACGCGGGCTGTGCGGGTTCTCGAGAACGCGGCTCATGTCGACGCGATCATCACCGTCAGCGCCGGCCTGATCCCGAGCGGACTGCAGAGTTCCTCGGAGGTCCAACTCGCCAGCGATGCATTACGTCCGCTGTCCTCGGTGGTCCGGTCGGCGCGACTGGCCGCGGTCGCGTCGATCCTTCGATCCGCCTGGCGCGCCTAGCGCTCGGCCGAGCACGCCGGCGTGCACAGGGCGCCGTTGACGCTGCACCCGTAACCCGGCACCTCGCTTTCCCCGATGCTGCCCCGGATCCTGGCCGCCGACCGGTCCAGACGCATCTCGTCGATCAGGTCGACCACCAGTCGCGCGAACCGGGGCTGGGAGTTCGGCGTCGTCGCCCGGGCGAAGGCGATCCCCGCGTCGGCTGCCTGTTCGGCGAGTTCACTGTCGAGATCCCAGACCACCTCGATGTGGTCGGCGACAAAACCGACCGGGCAGACGATCACGGCCTCGGTGCCGGTGTGCGCCAGCGAGGCGAGGTGGTCGCCGACGTCGGGTTCCAGCCATGGCACCTGCGGCGGTCCGGACCGAGACTGCCAAACCTGGTCGTAGTCGGGGTATCCCGCGGCCGCGGCGACCAACGCGCTGGTGTGGGCGACCTGGCGTTCGTAGAGGTCTGGTCCGCAGCGCGAGGCGGCCCGCAACGGGATCGAATGCGCGGTGAAGACGAGCCGGGCGTCGGCGCGCACCGCCTCGGGCAGGGTCGCCGCGGCGTCGCGGATGGCGTCGGCGAACATCTCGACGAGCAGCGGGTGATCGAAGTACTGGCGAAGTTTGGTCAACTCAGGTGCGTCGGAACCGGCCGACGCCCGGGCGCGCGCGATGTCTTCCTGGTATTGCGTGCAGCCGGAGTAGCCGCCCCAGGCCGATGTCGAGAACACCGCGGCACGCCGGATACCGTTGTCGCGCATCTGCGCGACTGTGTCCTCGACGTAGGGCTCCCAGTTGCGGTTGCCGAAGTAGACGGGCAACTCCAGGCCGCGGCGGGCCAGCTCGGCCTCGATCGCGACGATCAGCTCGCGGTTGATTCCGTTGATCGGCGACACCCCACCGAAGTGCAGGTAGTGCTCGGCGACAGCAGCCAGCCGTTCCCGGGGGATGCCCCGGCCCCGGGTGACGTTCTCGAGGAACGGCATGACCTGGTCGGGCCCCTCCGGGCCACCGAACGACAGCAGCAGCAGCGCGTCAAAGTCCACTACAGCAGCTGGGTGCTCGCGCCGCCGTCGGCGAAGATGATGGTGCCCGTGGTGGCCGGCAGCCAGTCCGACAGCAGGGCACACACCGTTTTGGCCACCGGCGTCGGGTCTTTCATGTTCCAGCCCAACGGGGCGCGCTGATCCCACCCCTCTTCGAGGAGCTGCATCTGCGCGCCGGCCTCGTCGCCGAGGGCGCCGCCGACGATCGCACTCATGGCCAGGGTCCGGATCGGGCCTGCTGCAACAAGATTCGAGCGGACTCCCACCTGTCCAGCCTCGCGCGCGACGAACCGGTTGACCGATTCCAGCGCGCTCTTGGCCACCGTCATCCAGTTGTATGCGGGCATCGCGCGGGTGGGGTCGAAGTCCATGCCGACGATGCCGCCACCGGGACTCATGATGGGCAACACCGCCTTGGCCAGCGACGCGTAGGAGTAGGCCGAGATGTGGATGCCTTTGGCGACATCCTCGTACGGCGCGTCGAAGAACGGGTTGATGCCCATCCCGGTCTGCGGCATGAACCCGATCGAGTGCACCACCCCGTCGAGTTTGTTGCCCTCACCGATCACCTCGCTCACCCGGTCCGCCAGCGTGTCGAGATGCTTGTCGTTCTGGACGTCGAGTTCCAGCAGCGGCGCCGGATCGGGTAGCCGGTCTGCGATGCGCTGGATCAGCTTCATCCGGTCGAACCCGGTGAGCACCAGCTCGGCTCCAGCTTCCTGGGCGACCTTGGCGATGTGGAACGCGATCGACGAATCGGTGATGATCCCCGTGACGAGGATCCGCTTGCCTTGAAGAAGTTTCACTGTGAAGAGTCCTTGTCTGCTGAAGAGACATTGCCTGTTCTGCTCTAGTGGCCCATACCCATGCCGCCGTCGACGGGGATCACCGCACCGGCGATGTAGCTCGCGTCTTCCGATGCAAGGAAGCTGACCGCACCGGCGACTTCCTCGGCGGTGCCGACGCGCTTCGCCGGGATGAAGTCCAACGCACCCTCCTGGATCCGCTCGTCGAGGGCGCGCGTCATCTCGGTGTCGATGTATCCGGGCGCGACGACGTTGGCGGTGACGCCGGCCTTGGAAAGCTCCCGTGAGATCGAGCGGGCCATACCGATCAGGCCTGCCTTGGCAGCCGCGTAGTTGGCCTGGTTGCCGATGCCCCACATCCCGGACACCGAACCGATGAAGATGATCCGGCCGAAACGTTTGCGCTGCATGCTGCGCGACGCGCGCTGGGCCACCCGGAACGCCCCGGTGAGGTTGGCATCGATGACGTTCTCGAAGCGTTCCTCGGTCATCCGGATCAGGAAGGCGTCCTGGGAGATGCCGGCGTTGGACACCAGCACCTCGACCGGCCCCTGATGCTCCTCGACCTCTTTGAAGGCCCGGTCGACGGCCTCGCTGTCGGTGACGTCACACTGCACACCGAAGAGCCCGTCGGGCGCCCCCGATCCGCGGTGGGTGACCGCCACCTTGTGGCCGTCGGCGGCAAGGCGCTGCGCGATCGCCAGGCCGATCCCCCGGTTTCCGCCGGTGACCAGCACCGAACGGGCGACGAATGCGGGGCGGGCGCCGGTGGTTTCAGCGGCGGTGTCGGCGGGTTCTTCGGTGGCAGCGTCCGCAGTCATGCCCGCCAACCTAACGCCTCGCGCTCATTCTCAAGAAATCGCCATACGGCAGGTGGGAGCAGCGACACAGGGATATTTCTAGCCGGGTAGGCGCCGGTTGATCAGCAACGCGCCCAGG
>NZ_JBAUJB010000469.1:0-3049 GCF_049683355.1 Mycobacterium sp. | reverse complement strand
AAGCGGCGGCTGTCGGTGTCCCAGTCGGGCAGCAGGTCTCGGATGTAGGGGTCCATGAAAACCAGCCACAGCAGGTTGCGGTCGGCTGCGGCGGTGTGCCCGATGTTGGGGTAGAGCGCTGCGTAGGCCGCGTTCCAGGCGACGATGTCCCAGTCCGGGGCGATCGCGAACGCCGGGTAGCCGGCCAGCGCGTCGAGGAACCGCTGGATCTGCGGCGGCGGCGGACCGTCGGACACCGCCGGGTCGGCCGTGTAGCCTCCCAGGGCCAGCACGTACTCGTGTTCGGCGGAGGTCAGCCGCAACGCGCGGGCGACGGCGTCGAGCACCTGCCGGGACGGGTTGATGTCGCGGCCCTGCTCGAGCCAGGTGTACCAGGTGACGCTCACCCCGGCGGCGACGGAGACCTCCTCGCGGCGCAGGCCGCTGGTGCGCATCCGCGGCACGGCGGGCAACCCGAGTTCAGCGCGCGGGGCGGCCTCGCGGCGCGCGCGCAGGAACTCGCCGAGAGCGAGGCGTTGCTGCGCGCGTCTGTCCACCGCACCTCAGGCTAGTACCGGGACTACCAGCATCACCGCCGACTTCCCGACGCGCGGCCGACGGGTCAGCGTGGACGCCATGACGGTTCTGAGATCACGCACGGTCACCCACGGTCGCAACATGGCTGGGGCGCGGGCACTGCTGCGCGCGTCGGGGGTGGCCGGCAAGGACATCGGCAAGCCCATCGTCGCGGTCGCCAACAGCTTCACCGAGTTCGTGCCAGGGCACACCCATCTGCAGCCGGTCGGCCGGATCGTGTCGCAGGCCGTCACCGCGGCGGGCGGGGTGCCGCGCGAGTTCAACACCATCGCCGTCGACGACGGTATCGCGATGGGCCACGGCGGCATGTTTTATTCGCTGCCGTCGCGGGAGCTGATCGCCGACTCCGTCGAGTACATGGTCAACGCGCACTGCGCTGACGCGCTGGTGTGTATCTCCAACTGCGACAAGATCACTCCCGGGATGTTGATGGCCGCACTGCGGTTGAACATCCCGACGGTGTTCGTCTCCGGCGGGCCAATGGAGGGCGGTGCCGCCGAGCTGGTCGACGGCACGGTGCGGACCCGGCTGAACCTGATCACCGCGGTCGCCGACTCGGTGAGCAGCGAGGTGTCCGATCCGGACCTGGCGCGGATCGAGGAGGCGGCCTGCCCGACGTGCGGGTCGTGTTCGGGAATGTTCACCGCGAACTCGATGAACTGCCTGACCGAGGCGCTGGGGCTGGCGCTGCCGGGCAACGGCTCGACGCTGGCGACCCACACCGCGCGTCGCGCGCTGTACGAGGATGCCGGTGCCACGGTGATGCAGCTGTGCCGCCGCTACTACGACGAGGACGACGCAGGCGTGCTGCCACGCGCGATCGCCGGCCGCGACGCGTTCGACAACGCGATGGCGATGGACATCGCGATGGGCGGCAGCACCAACACCGTGCTGCACCTGCTCGCTGCCGCGCGTGAGGCGGAGCTGGACTACACGCTCGAGGACATCGAGAAACGCAGCCGGGCGGTGCCCTGCCTGTGCAAGGTGGCGCCCAACGGGCACTACCTGATGGAGGACGTCCACCGGGCCGGCGGTGTCCCGGCGATCCTGGGCGAGCTGCGGCGCGCCGGGCTGCTGCACGAAAGCGTGCGCGCGGTGCACGCCGGTTCGCTCGCGGAGTGGCTGCGCCGCTGGGATATTCGTGGCGGTGCGGCGTCGGCGCAAGCCGTCGAGTTGTTTCATGCCGCGCCCGGATGTGTGCGGTCGGCGTCGGCGTTCTCGCAGTCGCAACGCTGGGAGAGCCTGGACACCGACGCCGCGGCCGGTTGTATCCGTGAGGTGCGGCATGCCTATTCGGAGGACGGCGGGCTGGCGGTGTTGCGTGGCAACTTGTCGGCGGACGGCTGCATCGTCAAGACCGCGGGTGTGGACGAGTCGATGCTGAAGTTTTCCGGGCCTGCTGTGGTGGTCGAGTCGCAGGAGGACGCCGTCGACGCGATCCTGGGCGACCGGGTGCAGCCAGGTGACGTCGTCGTGGTGCGCTATGAAGGGCCGCGGGGCGGCCCGGGTATGCAGGAGATGCTCTACCCGACATCGTTTTTGAAGGGCCGCGGACTGGGCACGGTGTGTGCGCTGGTCACCGACGGCCGGTTCTCCGGCGGCTCGTCGGGACTTTCGATCGGCCACGTCTCGCCCGAGGCCGCGGCCGGCGGCACCATCGCGCTGGTCGAGGACGGCGACCTCGTCACCATCGACATCCCGCACCGGACGATCCAGGTCGACGTCGACGAGGACGAACTGGAGCGACGCCGGACAGCATTGCTGTCGTCGGTCGGCGGCTACCGGCCACGGTCACGCGAGCGGGTGGTGTCGACGGCGCTGCGCGCCTATGCCGGGCTGGCGTTGTCGGCCGACAAGGGCGCGGTGCGCGACGTCGGTGCGGTGGGCTAGCTGGCGACGGCCTGGTCCGTTACCTTTTGCACCTCGACCAGGTTGTCGCCGTAGACGCCGGCGTTTCCGAGTGAGCAGTGCCGGTCGGCGGTGATGGCGTTGACCGTGGTGCCCGAGGTCTTTCCCTGCCAGTGTCCGACGTTGGCCATCACCAGCCCGGCAATCAGATCCGCCTCGTACACCGCCGGGCCCTGGAAGGAACCGCGGTCGTTGAACACCCGCACCAGGTCGCCTTCCTCGATACCGCGTTCGGCGGCATCGGTGGGGTGGATGAACACCCGCTGCCCGCCCTGAACCTGCTGCTTGTCGGCCGCGTTGCCATACTGGCTGTTGAGGAACGCGTGCGGTTTCGGCGAGATGATGCTCAGCGGGAAGCGTTCGGCGAGTTCGGGATTGGATTGTGCCGACTCGAACGGCGGGATGTAGTCGGGCACCGGGTCGACGTAGCCGCCGGGCTGCATCCCGTCGTACATCGACCGCCAGACCGGGACGACGAAGTTGCCGCCCGCGGCCAGGCTGGACTTGAACTCGCACTTGCCCGAAGGGGTCGGGAAGTTGCCCTCGGCGTGCGGCGCCCTCGTGT
>NZ_JBAUJB010000468.1:0-12263 GCF_049683355.1 Mycobacterium sp. | reverse complement strand
GCCATCCGCGTCTCCGCCCGCGGCTACCGCAACCGAGAGCACTTCAAGACCGCAATCTACTTCCACCTCGGCGGATTACAGCTCTACCCGGTCACACCATGACCCACGGACTTCCCGGAAGAGCCTGTATTTCATTCTCATTCCTTCGGTTTGGCGGGTCAGGCGGCGTTGTCGCCGGATGCTTGGGTGGTGTCGACTGCCTGCGATGAGTACGTGCCGGTGTCTGCGTTGGCCGTGCAGTCCACAGCTTCGGTAAAGCCAGGGAGCTTTGAAAGCTCGGTCGCCCATTTCAGCCTTCCCGCCTTTGACGCTGGTTGCCAACCCGACCTTGCAGGCCGCACGACGATCAAGAGCAACAAGTTTCTTCTGTCGAAGCCTAGTGTGCTTTTCTCGAAGCTGAACCCGCGCATTCCGCGAATCTGGGATGTCGCCGAACTTCCGACTCAGATGGCTGTGGCGAGTACGGAGTTTGTTGTATTGATGCCGGAGGGCGGGAGTTCGTCTGCGTTGTGGGCGGCACTGGCACAGCCCGAAGTTTCTGAGGCCCTTCGCCAGAAGGTGGCTGGTACGTCGGGCAGCCATCAGCGAATCAGGCCGGCTGACTTGTTGGGCGTACGGGTGAATGACGTTCGCGAACTTGGCGAATCGGCGGCGACTTTGGTCGACGACTTAGGGCGTATCTGTTACGAACGACGACGAGAATCGAGCGGCTTGGTTCGAACCCGCGATGAGCTCCTGCCGCTGCTGATGTCTGGAAAGGTTACCGTCAAGGCAGCGGAGGAATTGGTCCGGGGAGTGACTTAGATGCCCTACGAACTGAGCGACAAGCTCGCCGTCGGCGTCGCTTCCAGCGCGCACTTCGATCAGCACGGCGAAGCCAGGTACCGGATCTATCAGGATGAGCGGATCGGTGACACTCTCCAAACGGGCGTCGCGTTCCCGTTCATCAATCGGCTGCTCAATCTGAATGACCTACGGCCTGAAGATCCGTTGGTCGAAGTGATCATCTTGTCGCATGATCAACAAGTACATCTGGAAGGGGCCAGTGAGTACATCGCAGGTGTGCACATTCCGTACGGTGTGGCCAACGACATCAAGTCTGCGACGAGCGCCGATGTAGCGTTTCCGCCGACTGGCGATGTGTCTGAGACGGAGATGGCCGATGCCGCCAGATGATGGTCGTCGATTTGCGGTGGTGCCTGATTGGTACCCGGAGTTCCTGTCTGCAGTGTCGGACCGGATCAGCCTTGGCCGTCGCCGCGCCGTCACCGCCGCCAACACCGAACTCGTTCTCACCTACAGGGCCGTCGGCAACGAGATCCTGGCCCGCCAGGACGCCGAAGGCTGGGGCGCGCGTGTCATCGACCGGCTTTCGGCCGACCTGCTTGAGCGCTTCCCCGATGCGAAAGGCTTCTCAGCCCGCAACCTGAAGTACATGCGTGCCTTCGCCGCCGCGTGGCCCGACTCTGAAATTGTGCAAGGCAGCCTTGCACAATTGCCCTGGTACCACCATGTCGCACTTCTGGACAAGCTCGACAGCGCTGACCTGCGCCAATGGTATGCACTGGCGGCGATCGAGGAGGGCTGGAGCCGCGACATCCTGGTCCACCACATCGAGGGCCGACTTCACGAGCGGGCGGGTAAGGCCATCACCAATTTCACGCGCACCCTGCCGCCGGCGGACTCCGAACTCGCCCAGCAGTCCACCCGCGACCCGTACCTGTTCGACTTCGTGGGCAACGCCGATATCCGCCGCGAGCGTGACCTTGAACTTGCCCTGACCGAGCACGTCGAGAAGTTCTTGCTCGAACTCGGCCAAGGCTTTGCCTTCGTGGGTCGGCAGGTGCATCTGGAGATCGGTGACGCCGACTTCTACGCCGATCTGCTGTTCTACCACCTACGGCTGCGCTGCTACGTGGTCATCGAACTGAAGGTCGGCGACTTCGACCCGAGCTACCTCGGGCAGCTTGGCACCTACATGGCCGGCGCCGATGATCTGCTGCGTCACCCCGACGACAAACCCACCATCGGGCTGCTGCTGTGCAAGACCAAGAACAACGTGGTCGCCGAATACGCGCTGCGCGGCTACACGGCACCGATCGGCGTCGCCGAATGGAAAACCGCGATCACCGAAAGCCTGCCCGTAGACATCGAATCCAGCCTGCCCAGCATCGCCGAACTCGAAGCCGAACTCGCCGATGAACCAGGCTCAGCACAGGGGGATACGTGACCGACTTCAGCGAAGCCGAATGGGAATCCATCGCGATGGAGGCCCTCGCAGAGCAGGAATGGTTGAAAACAGACGGCTCGGCGATCGCGCTGGGCACCGAGAACGGCCGCGCTAGCTGGGACGAACTTCCGCTTCCGGACCGCATACTGGCCAAGTTGCGCCAACTCAACCCCGATGTGCCCGGTGAGTACCTGGAACAGGCGCGCGCGGCGATCCTGCAGCCGTCATCGCAGGATGCCATCGCCGAGAACTACCGGCTGCACCAGTATCTGGTCGGCGGGTACCGCGGTATCAGCTATGTGGATTCCGATGGTATCGAACAGAATCCGACGATCCGGCTGATCAGCCACCAACCTGAGGAGAACGAACTCCTCGCGGCGCAGCAGGTCACCATTCGCTCTGCCGAACATGAGCGACGTTTCGACATCGTGCTGTACCTCAACGGCATGCCGATCGCGTTCTTCGAACTCAAACAGGCCGGTTCCAAGTACGCCGACCTACCGGGTGCGCACGCGCAGTTCGCCACCTACCTGCGCGAGTTCCCGATGGCGTTCCGCTTCGCGGTGCTCAATGTAATCAGCGACGGCATCACCGCGCGCTACGGCACGCCGTTCACCCCGCTGGAGCACTACGCGCCGTGGAACGTCGACGACGACGGTAAGCCCGTGACCTTCGGTCAACCTGTCGATGATGTCCACCTGGGCACCGAAGTCGAGTACCTGATTGACGGTCTGTTCAACCCCGAACGGTTCCTACAGCTGCTTCGCAATTTCACGGCGTTCGATGCCGGCGCCGACGGACTGGTCAAGCGAATTGCCAAGCCACATCAGTACTTTGCCGTCACCAAGGCCGTCGGGTCTACGGTGGCCGCGGCAGAGAGCAACGGCAAGGCCGGTGTCGTCTGGCACACCCAGGGCTCGGGCAAGTCCATGGAGATGGAGCTCTACACCCACCTCGTCGCGCAACAACCGAAGCTGAAAAATCCCACCGTCGTCGTCGTGACCGACCGTAAAGACCTCGACGGCCAGCTGTACGCCACCTTCGACCGGTCGCGGCTGCTGGGGGAATCACCGATCAAGGTGACCACCCGGGCGCAACTGCGCGACGAGCTGTCCAACCGCGCCACCGGTGGCATCTACTTCACCACCCTGCAGAAGTTTGGGCTATCGAAGACCGAGCGGGAGACCGGGGCCGAGCACCCGCTGCTGACCGACCGCCGCAACATCATCGTCGTCGTCGACGAAGCGCACCGCAGCCACTACGACGACCTCGACGGCTACGCCCGCCACATCCGCGACGCACTGCCCAACGCGGTGTACATCGCGTTCACCGGTACCCCGATCGCGGAGGCCGACCGCGACACCCGCGACGTCTTCGGCCCCGATATCGACGTCTACGACCTAACCCGGGCCGCGAATGACAAGGCCACGGTTCGGGTGTATTTCGAGCCCAGGCTGATCAGGATCACGCTGGCCGAAGGCGTCACCGATGACGATCTCGACAAGGCCGCCGACGAGGCGACCTCTGGACTCGACGATGTGGAACGCGATCAGATCGAGAAGTCGGTCGCCGTCATCAACGCCGTCTACGGCGCACCCGACCGACTCAAGGCCTTGGCCCGCGACGTCCTCGAACACTGGGACGCCCGCTCGGCCGAGATGCGCAAGTTCATCTCGTGTCCAGGCAAGGCCTTCATCGTCTGCGCGACCCGCGAGATCTGTGCCCAGCTCTACGAGGAGATCATCGCCCTCAAACCCGAATGGCATGACACGGCAGTTGATAAGGGCGCGATCAAGGTTGTGTATTCAGGTAGCGCCAAGGACCAGGGTCTGGTGGCGAAGCACGTGCGCCGCGATGCACAGAACAAAACCATCCAGCAACGGCTGCGCGATCCGGACGATGAGCTGCAGATCGTGCTGGTCAAGGACATGCTGCTGACCGGCTTCGACGCCCCGCCGCTGCACACCCTCTATCTGGACCGCCCGCTCAAGGGTGCGTTGCTGATGCAGACGCTGGCTCGGGTGAATCGCACCTTCCGAGAGAAGCCCAACGGGTTGCTGGTCGCCTACGCGCCGCTGGTGGAGAACCTGAGTAAGGCGCTGGCCGAATACACCCAGACCGACCGCACGGAGAAGCCCGTCGGCAAGAACATCGACGAGGCCGTCGCGCTGACCGAAACCCTGATCGCCCAGCTGGATACGCTGTGCGCCGGATACGACTGGCGCGCGAAAGTGGCCCAGCCCCACGGCTGGATGAAGGCCGCGGTGGGACTGACGAACTACCTGCGGTCGCCGGCGACGGCTGGCAATCAGGTTGCGGAGGACGAAGCCACGCTGGGAGATCGATTCCGCGCCCTGACCAACCAACTGTCCCGAGCATGGTCACTGTGTGCCGGCAGCCAGACCCTCGACGCGCTGCGCCCGACCGCCAAGTTCTACGAGGAGGTGCGGGTATGGATGGCCAAGTTCGATGCCAATGAACGCCAGGCCTCCGGGCAACCGGTGCCCGACGCGATCCGGCGGATGCTCGAATCACTGGTGTATGAGTCCACCGCATCCGACGGCATCGTCGACATCTACGACGCGGCCGGGCTGCCCAAACCGTCGCTGTCCGATCTGAGTCCGGAGTTCGAGGCCACCGCCGCGGCGGCGAGCAATCCGCATCTGGCGATTGAGGCGCTGCGCGCCGTGATCACCGAGGAAGCGGTGCGCGCGACGAAGAGCAACGTCGTGCGCCAGCGGGCGTTCTCGGAGCGCCTGACCAACCTGATGCGGCGCTACACCAACCAGCAGCTCACGTCGGCGGAGGTGATCGCTGAGCTGATCGAGATGGCCAAGGAGGTCGCCGCGGAAGGAAACCGCGGCGCGCACTTCAGTCCGCCGCTGTCGCATGACGAACTCGCGTTCTACGACGCTGTCGCGCAGAACGAGTCCGCGGTGGAGGTCCAAGGTGAGGACGTGCTCGCCCAAATCGCCCGGGACCTTGTCGGCGTCATGCAGCGCGACACCAAGACCGACTGGACGGTCCGCGACGATGTGCGGGCCAAACTGCGTTCGTCGATCAAGCGGCTGCTGGTCAAGTACAAGTACCCGCCCGACAAGCAACTCGCCGCGATCAAACTGGTGATCGAGCAGATGGAAGTGCTGGCGCCGGGGTACGCACAATCTGCAAGAGTGCTTCCAGAACTTGGGTAGTCGGCATTTGATCGCGATCCGGCAGCTCCGCCCGGGACTGCGCTCTTCAGTTGTAGGCAGGACTGCAGAGAATCAAAGGAATCCACGCGCGAGTCGCGATGAGTCATAGCTTCAACCAACGGACCACGGAATGAAGGGACTGACGTGGCTGGAAAGGCGCGGGTACACGAGCTCGCCAAGGAACTGAGGGTCACAAGCAAGCAGATCCTGGCCGAACTCAGTGCGGCCGGCGAATTCGTCAAATCCGCGTCTGCAACGATCGAAGGGCCCGTTGCGCGTCGCCTACGCGAAGCCCACGGCGGCAAGCCTCAGCAGCCCAAAGCTAAGGCCGAAGGGAAGCCGGCCCGAAAAGCGGTCAAACCCGTGGCCGGAAAGAAGCCGGTCCGGTTGCGGCAACCTGCGCAATCGCAAATCAACGCTATCTGTGAGCGCTACCGTGTTGCAGCTGCTTCCGAGGATCCAAAGAATTCAGTGAATGAGTTCTACGCGGATTGCAAAGCCACATACGGACTTCCGCGAGAAAGCGTGAAGCGGATCATTGCAGCTGACGCGCGACGCCACCCCCGATTGTATCTTCCGCTCCAGATTCAGCGGGACCACTCCGCCAGCGTCCAACCATCGAACCTCACCAAGGCCGCTACTGCTTCGAGCGAGCCGTGGGCCTCCGGCCGCCCCATGCCGCAGAATGCGCCGGCAGACTCCGAAACGTCCCGCGCTAACCGGCCGCGGATCCGTACGGTAGGCCTCCCCGTGCTGGGCGCCACCGTCGACGTGGATGGCATCGCCAGCGTCATCAGGGATACGACCAACGAGCCCAGGGAAGCAGTCAAGGCCCGCTTGCAGGAGATCCTCCCAACCGATTCACGGGACTACGGCTACTTGTACTGGCGTTTCAGCGCCGCACGCCGAGGCACCGAGACAGGAAAGGGCCGGGCGACAGCTGCGCAAGACCTCGCAGTCCTCGCTGGCGTAATTGACATCGAGAAGCACTTGGTCCGGGTGCTGGAGCAAGCCCAAGGCCCAATTCACGAGGATTCAGATCTTGCGAAACGTGCGCTGGAGAACAAGTTTGACCATCTCATCAGTGACGATGAGGACCTCAGCGGCTTGGGTGATTTGAGCTCCGTCCAGTCTCGCCGAGCCAGCGCCAGGCTCGACTTCCTTCGGCGTGCGATAGTGCTGACCGTCACCTGCCCGAGCAACGACGAACGACTCTGGGACATGCTCACCGATCTGCATTCGCGTCCACTGACCGGGACCGTACCGGAGCTACGTCGTGTGAACCAGCGGCTTGCCGATCTCACTGCGTCGACCGAGCGGCTGCTCGTCAGCGACGGTGACGCACTGAACCAGTTCATTCGCCGGTCGCGAGCCGAACTCCTCGCACTCCGCGATGGGCGATACGACTTCCTGATGCCGTTCCGTGAGAGCGAGGCCTCGCGGCAGACGCCTGCCGAACTCGCATTCGAACTCTTGCCGCCCGGCGAACAAACGCAGAAGTTCCTCGACGGCATTCGCAAATCCGGCCGCTACCTCGGCCACCACATCGACGAACGCCGCCTTGACGTCCTGGAGCTTCTCCAGAAGCACTTCACGCCAGCCCGGTGCCGCCTACACAAGGGTTCGATGACATCGAACGGCGTCGACAATCGCTACCTGGTACTGGCCATCAAGTCCGTTAGAGGCGAATCGGAAGACGCCGTTGCGATCAGCCCGCTGGCGGGACTTCACGCGACTTATGTTGTCCGGCGGGAGTGCGCGGACGCAGACTGGCAGGTCATCTTCGCTGGCTCCAAGCCCGATGCGCGGCGTCAGGGTGCGCGCAGACTCCTCTTTGTCGGGAATGGCCATGACGACCCGTATACCGCGATGCGTGACAAGGTAGTCGACCTCCTGGAGTGTGTGCGTACCGACTTTCCGGAAAGACCCAGGTAAGCAGGTGACCACACCGACCACCGAGCCGCCAGGGGGCCCGAGTGCCCCTCGCGTCGTCACTGCGACCTGTCAGAACCGCAGACCAGACTGACGCCCATGACGGACACCGAACCGCAGTGGCGTGATATCTGCGAAGTGTGCGGGGTGGAGGAGATCCTGACTCCGGCCGAAGCATTCGACCTAGGATGGGACTATCCGCCGCGCATGGGCCAGTTCGGCGTCGTCGGCCCCCGATGTTGTCCTCGATGTCCCAACATGAGAACGGTGTGGTGGGCTCTGGCGATCGATGGCTACACCGAGGACATGCTGACCGACATGCAGCGGGCTACCGTCAGGCGTATCGCCGGGGAACCGGACTCAGTTGCCGTGGTTGATGATTGAACGGAGTCGTCAGATCTAGCGACGAACGAAGCTGCGTGTCCCGTGTCCCGTCCTGGGCTCTCGCCGCTGTCGACGCGTCAGCGCCGGCGACACGCGCGCAAGATACTGTTTGCGAAGACCTCTCCGAAGCTGTAGCTGGATGTTTTGATTTGCATTGTCGCGTCCCGTGCGCAGGAACTATCGGCGGTCGCGAGTTCGATCAACCCTGACCTGAGGCGTTGCTTGCTCTTAAGAGATCGAAATATGTTGTTCAGCAACGGGTATGAGCACAGAGCGCGTACATCGAGTGGGATCACGACCTGAACAGGGACCATCTTCGCCGCCACGGCGCCTAGCTTTCGAAGTTCACCACACACGGTGAACGTTCACACCCACTATTGCGAGAAGCCCTCAACAGCAACATATTCAGCGTGACAGGTCGGTTAATCTACGGCCGGGAATCTCTCGACAAATCTCCGGGACTCGATGGGAGCTGCGATGGGCAGGCCACGTAACGGGCGCCTTTCACGGGTGCGAGTCGAGTTCAGCCTGCCACCGGCAATCGCCGAAGCCGTCTACACGTATGCGGACTCCGCCGACATCACGTTGTCGCAGGCCGGCAGTGAACTCCTGAAGCTGGCGCTGAGCCAGCGGGGAATCGATCGTGGGGAGTCTATCGAGAAACCACTGAATCCTATTGCGCTCGCGCAGAATTCGGGAGGTGCACCGAACACCTAGCTTGAGTGCGGTAACGGCACTTCCCGCGGCATATGCCGCCCAGAAATGCCGAAAGCCGGGCGGCAACCCGGCTTCCAGACAAACAAAGAGTTCTGAGGCTCTTCAAACCCTCCAAGGAGGACTGTGTTCATTTCAGCGTGCCCACGCACGATTGTCAACCAACCACGCCGCGTGATCGGCAGTGGTCGCTGATGGCCCGATTCAAGAAGTTCACCGCGGCGGATGCGTCGGTGGCTGTTCCTGACGAGGCACCGCCCGAGCCGACCCTGGAAGCGGCATCGGCGTTCATGCAGCGCGCCGCCCTAACGCCGGTGCCGGAGCCGGGTCCCGATCTCGAAGAGCGCATGGCCAGGCTTACCGCGATCAAGATCCGCTACCCGGACCCCGAGATCGCCAGGGAAGCGGTTCTGCAGGCCGCGAAGGTCCAGTGCATGACTGAGTTCACCACCGAAGCGAGTGACAAGAAGTCTTGTTCTGAGGTGGCAAGGCATCTGGCCTGGGCCGCCGTCGGTGGCGTCGTCGACGCCAAGAGAGCCCTCAAACGCGGACCTGTAGACGAGCGACTGGAGGTCACCGGAGCGCAGAGCCCCCGAGGCCATCGGCAAGTCCGTCACGTCCTCTACACCGCGGGACGCTTGTTCCATCCCCGGGAATACCCGCCAGAGAGGGTAACGCCGGTGGCGCGGACGACGCGGAAGGCAGCCAGCTACGACGAGATCCGCTCCTTCTACAGGGTCGTCTGGGAACTGCCCACCCCGCTGGGGATGCGAGCGCTGGCGTTGGCGGATCTGAGCTACGGCGTCGGTGCCCGCGCGGCAGACTTCAAGGTACTGCGAGGAACGGCGATCACGACCGTGCGCTCACAAGGCCGCGCGATCTGCGTAGTCGCCCTGCCCAACACCGCCGGCGGCGCGCGGCAGGTACCGGTCCTGGACCCCGGCATCAACTCCCGGCTCATCGAATTGGCGGCCCGAGTCGGCGACGGCCTGGTGCTGGCCCCCAACGCCGAGTTCGCTGAACGCAACATCGTGAACCGCATCAGCGAAAAGCTGACCAACAAGGGATATCCACCCGTCAGGGCGGCGGCGCTGCGCAACCGGTGGATTCTCGACATGGCCGAGCGACGCATACCCACAGCGATGTTGCTGCAATTGGCCGACGTGCTCGACCTGAGAGTGCTAAACGGTCTACGAAAAGAGTTGCCGCACTTCAGAATCCCGCATGCCATCACCATCCAGCAGGACAGCCTGCGATGATTGCCGCACGCAAACCGGAGTGCATCATCGCCGACGACCTCTTCAACTACGCCCACCACCTGGTGTGGGAATCAGGGGTAGCCGAACTCATCGACGACCAACACCCTCATCATCGTGAGGCGGGCGGGCGACGCCCTCAAGGCATCGCCTATACGACCACCGCGGTTCTGGTCTCGCTGCTGATCAGGGTCGTGATGAAACGTCCGCCCACGCTGACGGGCATCCTGCAGACGATTACGGAGCTCACCGCGGCCCAACTCACCGCAGTCGGCATGCACGATCAGGATTGCTCGAGGATCTGGCGACAACACCACGCAGAGTACAAGCGCTTCACCGCCTGGTGGACACGTAGGCTCAGGACTTTCGATTCCTGGGCTGACCTGCCGGCCCGCCGCATGACCAATGCCCAGTATCACGCCCGACTCAAAAACGCACCGACGAACAACGCGAGCATGCCGAACACGCCGCACGACTTCTGCACCTGGCCATCAACCGCCTCGTCGCAGCGTCCGTAGAGATCAAGAACCCCGAAGGCTGCCGGGGAGACCTTGTTGTCGACGGCACCCTCTACCTCGTCGCCAAACAAGACGGCACGATCGGCGTTGCCGACGACAAGATGCGCGGAGCCGTACCGAGTGCGAACTACCACGTGCGCGACCGCAAGTCAGCGGCCAGCGACGGCACGGGCACCACCCGCCAGATCACCTATGCGGGGATGACCCTGGAGATGACCGCACTGACCCGCATCGGCAAGCCCACCGCGATGCACGCCGTGGCCCCGGTCTTCGTCGGCATCGCCATCCACTACGGAACCTCAGGAAGCCCGGGAGGCATGGCCGATGCGCTAGAACAAGCCGAGGCCAACGGTCTGACCGGACGACCTGACAAGCCTCCGGGCTAAGTGGCCGTTCGTGGTTTCCGACATGGCCTACAACACGGAGGACAAAACTGCTGACATCCTGCTCGAACGTCGCTACAACTTCGTCGGCCGGTTCCCCAAGGGCTGGGGGATCGAATGCCCCTCGGCGAAACCTGCCGGAGCGCCCGCCTTCGAACCCGAGCCGGGCGCTCTCCAATGGGCCGGGGCGTTCTTCTGCCCCGCCGTCCTAGCGAAGATCAAAGGTCACAGCGCACCGAAGATGGAACACCTTCTAAGCAACGATCAGTTCCGCCTCCACGACAAGCGGTTGCGGCGCATCCTGCCCTACCTCATGGGTTACAACTCACGGCCCTTCTACGCACAAAGCGGGCATGGCAGGCCCGTTCTGGGTCGTTCACGCAAGCAGGTGGTGAAGGTCAAGCTGGTCTGTCCGGCGGCGCTGGGGAACGTCACCTGTCCACTCAAACCCGAATCCATCCAGGACGGCCGTCGCGGTGTCCCGGTCGCGGAGCCGACCTGGCAGGCCCACGAACGTGGATGCTGCGCCAAGTCCAGCGTCATGGTCACCCTCACTCCGGACCAGTTCAAGCGCGCGCAATGGGACCTGGTCCCCGGGAGCTGGGAACACGCGGTGTACTTCGAGGCAGCTCGCGCGCTGACCGAGCAGCGGTTCAGCCATCTCAAGTCCGCCCACGTGACAGGGCTGAGGCAACTCACCGACGGGCCGCGACGCGACCCGATGATCAAGCTGATTTTGGCCACGGCTGTCGTCGCCTCCAACCGGGAAAGTCAAGCAAACTTTGACCCTGCCAAGGTCAGGGAAGAGTCCATCGACATCCGGATGCGTCAACTCGCCGCCGACCTCGGCCACGAACCCGCCCGCACACCGCCCCGAACCTAGAAGCACCTCCGCACGATGGACCGCGCCCAACAAGCGCGGTCCATCGCTATGTCTGCACCCGGAGAAAGTCGGTGGAATGAAACGGCAAAAACTCGACGAGCCGCCGCAGAACGCCCGCTGCCAGCGGAAAAGCCAGGCTCGCGCATTGCGAGGAGGAGCGCGGATGCCACCCGACGCGACCGACCGAAGGCCAGAGCGGCGCCACCGGAGTCGGCCCCTAAGCCTGGATAAAGCCGGTGGAAAAACCGCAGAAAGTCGGTGGAATCAACTGTCGGATTGGCACTCTGACCTGCACTTGAGATCCAGACACCACGAGGAGTTCTACGAACTCCAGGCATAAAGGTCGCGAACTCATTCGGGTTCGTGACCTTTGTGTTTTGGGCCAATCGGTACGCACACCGTCCAGATACCCGTGCTCGGCACACCGCGACCCGACTGACTGGCCCCGGTAACCCTTCCCGTGAGTCGGAGCGTGTTTCAAAGGGGTGAGATTCATTGCTGCTGTGCAGAGCGGTGACCAGTGTCCCGTTGCATTGTGTGCCCAATAGGCCAACAATGGTTTCTATGGCTACGAAGACCGAGCGGTTCGCGGTGCGTCTGACTGCTGAGCAAGACGCGCTGATTCGTCGTGCTGCCGAAGTGGAGGGGACCGACCTGACTAACTTCACTGTGACCGCGACGCTGGCTCATGCTCGCGACGTGCTCGCCGATCGCCGGCTGTTCATGCTCGACGCGGCAGCCTGGTCGGAGTTCGTGTCGGTGCTGGACC
>NZ_JBAUJB010000467.1:0-12526 GCF_049683355.1 Mycobacterium sp. | reverse complement strand
GTGCAGCGCCGCCGGCTGCCATGCCTGCGCCTGCGACACGGTCGGGCGGTTCATCCGGAGGCGAACCGATCACCGTTGACGGCGTCGGCGCGCTCGAACATCGCCGCCGACGTCCGCGCTGCCGACGCCCATTCCCGCAGTTTTTCGGCGACCTCACGGACCTGTTCTCCGACCGGCCCGGGCCGCACCCTCTCGCTCACCGCCGAGCCGCGCAGCCCGTCGGGTTCCAGCTCCGGCCACGGCGCCCCGGCAATCTCCGCGGCAGCGGCGGAGACGGCGTCGGCGAGCCGTCGCAGCCGGTCCACATCCACCGACGCGATTTCCCCCATGGCTCATGCTGGCAGATTTCGCGACCCGCCCGCCCCGGTTATCCACAGGCGTCTGGCGTGGTGCGGCCACCGTCCTCGCGGGCAGCAAGTAGTCTCGATGAGGTGCAGCGACGAATCATGGGCATCGAGACCGAATTCGGTGTCACCTGCACGTTCCACGGCCATCGCCGGCTCAGCCCCGACGAGGTCGCCCGCTACCTCTTCCGGCGGGTGGTGTCGTGGGGCCGCAGCAGCAATGTCTTCCTCCGCAACGGCGCGCGTCTGTACCTCGATGTGGGCAGCCATCCCGAGTACGCCACCGCAGAATGTGACAGCCTCACCCAGTTGGTCACCCACGACCGCGCCGGCGAGCGGGTGCTCGAAGACCTGCTGATCGATGCCGAGCAGCGCCTCGCGGACGAAGGCATCGGCGGTGACATCTACCTGTTCAAGAACAACACCGACTCGGCGGGGAATTCGTACGGCTGCCACGAGAACTATCTGATCGTGCGTGCCGGCGAGTTCTCCCGCATCTCCGATGTGCTGCTGCCGTTCCTGGTCACCCGTCAGCTCATCTGCGGCGCAGGCAAGGTGCTTCAGACCCCCAAGGCCGCGACGTTCTGCCTGTCCCAGCGGGCCGAGCACATCTGGGAGGGCGTCTCCAGTGCGACCACCCGGTCGCGTCCCATCATCAACACCCGCGACGAGCCGCACGCCGACGCCGAGAAGTACCGGCGGTTGCACGTCATCGTCGGCGACTCCAACATGTGTGAGTCCACCACCATGCTCAAGGTCGGCTCGGCCTCCCTGGTCCTGGAGATGATCGAGGCCGGTGTGGCGTTCCGCGACTTCTCGCTGGACAACCCGATCCGGGCGATCCGCGAGGTCAGCCACGACCTGACCGGCCGACGGCCGGTGCGGCTGGCCGGTGGCCGGCAGGCCAGCGCGCTCGACATCCAGCGCGAGTACTACTCGCGTGCGGTGGAGTATCTGCAGACACGTGAGGCCAACCCGCAGATCTCGCAGGTGGTGGATCTGTGGGGCCGACAGCTCGACGCTGTGGAGAGCCAGGACTTCGCCAAGGTCGACACCGAGATCGACTGGGTGATCAAGCGCAAACTGTTCCAGCGGTATCAGGACCGCTACAACATGGAGCTCTCCGACGCGAAGATCAGCCAGCTCGATCTGGCCTACCACGACATCAAACGCGGCCGCGGCGTGTTCGACCTGCTGCAACGCAAGGGCCTGGCCGCGCGCATCACCACCGACGAGGAGATCGAGGCCGCGGTCAACACCCCACCACAGACCACCAGAGCCAAGCTGCGCGGCGAGTTCATCAGCGCCGCGCAGGAAGCCGGTCGTGACTTCACCGTGGACTGGGTGCACCTCAAGCTCAACGACCAGGCGCAGCGGACCGTGCTGTGTAAAGACCCGTTCCGCTCGGTCGACGAGCGGGTGAAGCGGCTGATCGCGAGCATGTGACAGTCCCGCGGATGTTGCTTTCGCGGAAACTCGCTAAAACGCCATTCTCCTTCGGTAGCGGACCTAGGCGCGCCGTGATTAGCTTGCGCTATGCCACGTCGCAGGCAGTCTGGTAGCCGGTACTTCGCGCTCCACCGCTGGCTTGCCGCACTGACCACCGTCCTTCTCGCCCTCTCGGCGACGGCACTCGCGCCGGTCGCCGGCGCTCAGGACGGCGCAGTCAACGACCGCGTCAAAGACGCGATGGTCCTCGTGACCACCACCTATACCGGCTACGTCGAAGTACCGCCGTCGGTGGACGAGGACGGCCAGGGGTTCTTCTCCGACCAGATCGAGATCAGCTACACCTGCAGTGGGTTCGCCGTCGATCCGTCCGGTTTCATCGTCACCGCCGGCCACTGCGTGGACCCCAACGACGAGTCGCTGCGCATCGACTTCCGTTCCACCTTCCTCCAGGGGATCGTCGACGAAGGGGAGATCAGCGTCGAACGCGGGGCCGAGTTGCTGGAGCAGGCCAACTCGGAACAATGGGTGGTCGAGGGACAGGACCGCGACTCCGAAATCGAGCGGGTCGTCGAGGTCGTCCAGCCCGATGACCCCGACCGGGTGATCAGCAGCCCCGTCACGGTGCAGGTGGTGGACTTCCAGTCGTTCGACGACGGTGACAATGCGCTGCTGAAGGTCGGTGGTGTCGGCGAGTTGAAGCCGCTGGTGGTCGCCGAGCGATCCCCGGAAGTAGGCGAGCAACTCACCGCGGTCGGGTTTCCCGGCAATGTGCTCGGCATCAGTGACGGGTCCCGGGTTCCCCAGCCGAGTTTCAAGACAGGCACCGCGTCCAGCAAGCAGGTGCTCGAGGGCGGCGGGGAAGGCACCGAGATCAACGCCGACGTGTCCGGCGGGATGAGCGGCGGACCGACGATCAACTCCGCAGGCGAGGTGATCGGCGTCAACTCCTTCGGCTTCAGTGAGGACAGTGGATTCAATTTCATCACCGATGCTGCAGCCCTGCGCTCGTTCCTGCAGAAGAACGCGGTCACGCTGGCGACACCGGCACCGGAAGATTCGTCGTTCCCGTGGATCTGGATGATCGTCGCCATCGTGGGAGTGGTGATCGTCCTGGTCGCGGTGGTTCTCGCGATCGTGCTCAGCCGTCGTTCCAAGGGCGCTGGCTCAGGGCCTCCGGGTCCGGGCGGCTTCGGTGGGCCGGGCGGACCACCGACGGGGCCGACCACCCCGCACACGCCTCCGCAGCAGCAGCCACCGTGGAGCCCGACTCAGCAATGGCAGCCGCACCAACCCTGATCGCGGGGTTCGCCGTCACAGCAGATGGTGTGAGTGGAATGTCAAGCGGTGTCGCCCGATGTGCACCTGATCGCCCGGCCGTAGCGGATGTGGGCTGTTGGGTGTCAACCGATGCGGTGGGGTACGCAGGTTTCCGGCCAGTACCCACGTACCATTGTCGGAGCCGCCGTCTTCGACCGTGACGTCCCAGTCCCGAAGAGCGATCTTCGCGTGCACCCGGCTGACCAACCGGTCAGGGTCGGCGAGAACCAGTTCCCGTACCGCTTCGCCGTCGACCTCCGGAGACCGGCTCGGCATCCGGCCGACGACGTAGTCGGCATCGAGGGTGAACGTCGCCTGCTCGTCGACCAGCAGCACACCGAGCGGCGGTCGGGGGCCATCCACCACGATGCGCGAAACCTGCAGCATGCCGCGCCCACACCAAGCGCAGTTGACAGCGTGCGGGTGGTTGAAGTGGCCGAGAGGGCACTTCACTCCCTTCACCATCGGAAGAGGCCGGACCGAATCGGATACCTGCGCTTGTTCCGCGGGTGGCGGGCTCTGCTCGCCGCTGAGCAGGGGGAGCGGAGTTCGTGAGACCGACAGGTTCGGCAGCTGCGGTCCGGCGCCGACAAGTGGCACCGATTCGAAGCTCCGCTCGTCGGGCGCCGGCGCCTCGGGGTCGATAACGGGTTGCCCACGCGGGTCCTCGCGCTCACCGGGACGGGCCGCCACGATCGAGGGCAAGGTCGAGGAGGCCAGGACCGCCGTCGGCTGCTCCACCGGTCCGGACGGGGCTAGCACGATCACCACACCGCCCCCGGGGACCACACCTTCCTCCAACCCGAAACCGTCGGGGATCTCGTTTTCTGCATCGCCGACGCTGATCCTGGTGA
Source organism: Mycobacterium sp. (assembly GCF_049683355.1). Taxonomy (GTDB): domain Bacteria; phylum Actinomycetota; class Actinomycetes; order Mycobacteriales; family Mycobacteriaceae; genus Mycobacterium. The sequence goes on along the minus strand of NZ_JBAUJB010000467.1, from coordinate 8,559 downwards.
GTGGGCCCGTCAGGGTCTGCCGGATGGCGCCGGCCGCCGCACGTCCGTTGAGGTGAGTGATGCCCACCATCGTCTCGGCGCGCACCTCCAGGTCGCCGAGCAGCACGACGTCGGCCCCTTCCGGGGTCGCAACCACGGCAACGACCGGGAACTGCGTGTCACCGTCCGCCAGCGCCTGAAGGAGCGCTGTCGCCGGGGCGTCGGAATCTGCTGCCGCACGGACGGCTTCACGCAAGCCCACCAGTTGTGCGCCACCGGTCATTGCGGTGACGGCGATCACCGATCCATAACGGAGGACGGCTGCCGCACCCGGGACGACCTTGACGTCAAGTTGCATGACCGGACCAATCCTGCAGCAGTTCGGCGTATTCGAGCGCGGTTCGGGGTCTGGCAGCTCGATCTCGCTGTAATCCGGCCTCGATCAGTGGCCGCAAGGTGGGGTCAAACTCACCGGGAATCTGGGGCTCCTCCCGGAGCAGGTGCTGCAGCGCCATCCCCAGACTCTCGGTCGGGAGGCCCGGAAACGGTCCGTGGCCGGTGAGCGCCGCCAACAGGGTGGCAGCCAACGACCACACGTCGGATGCCCGGCATGACTCGTCGCCGCGGGCCACGCCGGGTTCCATGAACGCCAGCGTCCCGATTGGTCCGAGTCCGGTCAACGTCGCTCCCCGGCTGAGCAGTTGGGCCAAGCCCAGATCACTGAGGACTGCGCCCCGATCGGTGAGAAGTACGTTGCCCGGCTTGATGTCACGGTGGGCCACGCCCACTTCGTGTAGAGCGTGCGCTCCGCGGGCGGCGTCGGCCACTGCAGACACCACACCCCGTGGGTCCAATCCTGCGTTGCGCGGTGAGGCCAACGACCCCTTTTCGTGGTAGGCCGTGGCGTAATAGAGCACGCCGTCTTGATGCCCGGCGTCGAACAGGCTGACCAGGTTGGCCGAGTTGATGGACGCGAAGATCTGCAGTTCGTTGGCCATCCGGCGGAAGGCGTCCGGACTGGCGCGCTGGGACAGTATCTTCACCGCGCAGAAGGCGTCGGGCAGATTGAGACGCTGCGGAGTCCGGGCCAGATAGAACGCGCCGTGGTTTCCGGATCCCAGCCTCTCCAACAGGACATAGTCGGCGATCTTCTTCATGGTCGTTCAGTTCCCCCGCCCGTGTCTGAACACTGCGGGTCGTCGACTCCTGCGGCGTCGCGTCTGGACTCGGCGTCGCGCACGTAATCCCCACCCACGTCCACACTTTCGCGGGTGATCGACGCTGACGGATCGAAACGCACTTCGGCCACCCGGTGGCGGTACCGCACGCACAGCCACAGCCCGCCGACGAGGACCGCCGCACCGACGACTCCGAAAGCGATCAGTCCCGGATCAGTGCGCAGTTCCCGCACGAAGACGATCGTGGTGACGCCCTCCGCTGCGGCCAGGACAGCCACGAACATCGCCAGCTGTCGTGACGTGATCCGGGCGGCGAACGCCGAACCCAGCGGGGCCCCCCAACAGACCACTGGTACTGCCGCCAGCCAAAGCCCAAGTAGGTCAAAACGATCGGCGGGGTACTGCGACGGGTCAGCGATGATCGTGGCGCCGACCCGGGTCACCTCGCCCCCGGCGACTGCGATGTCCAGATGGCCCTGGATCAACCCGAGGTACACGAACCCGGTCAGCGACACCGCGGTCATCACCAACACCGAGGAGGGCACGCCGATGCGCGGCTCCAGACCCAGCATCACCACCACCACCAGATAGAACAGGACATCGGAACCGGAGCCGACCTGTGAGGAAGCCAATCCGCCGAGCAACGCTCCAACCATCAGAAAGGCGATCTGGCGCCGGCCGAGGGGGCTCACCGATGTTCGCACTTCACGGATGGGCACCCGGCTCCCGAGGAACACCACAAACGCCATGGCCAGCACCAGGAGGGTGAACAGCACCTTGACGTAGGCCCCGGGAAGGATCGACGGCCAGAACGGCCTCGAGCGATCGGAGAGCAGGAACAAGCCGAGGAACAGCCCGATGATCCCCATCGGCAGTGACCACAAAACAGCGGGCACGTCGATTGCGCGGCGGCGCAACAGGATAGCCACCGTCGCGGCCGTCATCCCGACCGACTGAATCGCCAGGCTGAACGTCCGTGCCACTTCGGAGGGAACCCCGAGACCCTTGGTGAAGACGGGAAACGCCACCGCGCCGCCACCCTGGGGAGTCGATCCCGCCACGAAAGACCCGAACATCATGGTGGGGGTGGCGACGATGTTGTCCCAGACCCGTCCGAAGTTGTCAGTGAGCAGCACACCGACGAACCAGGCGAGGGTCACCAGAATGGAGAATCCGATCGCCAGCCGTGCCCGGCGGCGATCGGCCCTGTCGCGCGCGGCGGCTGCCGCCGCGAGGAAATCGAGATTCGGAACGCTGCGACCGGGCGGCTCGCTCATCAGACGATCCGTCCGCCACGGTAGCGCCAGTGCACGAACAACACCCGCAGCGGGCCGTTGGCCACGAACCACATCCACAGCCACACCGACACGAACAACAACACGACGGCGAAGGACAGCTGATAGCCGAGGACCGCCAAGACCAGGATGAGGGTGGCGAACTCGTTGACGGCGGTGACCAGGCCGAACAGTGCGGGCCAGTCCTTCTCCCACCGCAGCTGCATCAGCAGGTGGTAGCCGATCTCCCACGCAGTACCGACGACGCCGACGATCGCCAGCGAGACGAAGGCCAGTTCGTAGACCGCTCCGAGGCCCGCGCCCCGCGCGAACGGCAGCAGCAGCGGGCAGATCACCACTGTCCACGGCACGCCCACCAGCAGCAGCAACAGCCATCGGGTCTGGATCCGGCCCAGCAGGGTGGGGGTCACGGTGCCACCCCGCGCGCCCAACGCAGCCACTGTGACAAGGAGCGGGTGCTGCCCAGCTTGCGGACGAATTGTTGCGCGGCGAGTTCGTCGGTGATCTGCAGTGCCGCGTACTGCAACCCGAGAAACGAGTCGACGGGCGCGTACTGTCCGCCCAGTGTGATGGATCCCGATGCGTACACTCGGCCCTCGCCGGAACGGGTGCCACTCAGCTCGAAGGCCCCCGACACATCCAGTCGTCCCAGTGGATTGCGCACCGCACCGGTGTGCTGGACAAGGTCGGCCAACAGCTGTGACTCGGACAGATCCGACTCGAGTCCGGTCGCATCGATGATGTAATCCGCCGTCACGTCGGCGAATTCACCCGTCGGCGTCTTGATACGGGTGTTCACGCCGCGCGGGCCGGCATCTTGGACCGCCTCGACGGAACCGATCGCGGCCTGATAGACGCCCGACGCGCGCGCACGGTCGAGTTGGCTGTCCCACTGCTTTCGATGCGGCGTATTCGTTCCCCCCATCGCCGAGATCAGGTCGACTCGCTGCTGTCCGTCGAGTCGCGCCAGCCGCTCCCGCAGCACCCCGCCCCACGCCGCCTTCGGGTAGTTGAACGCTTGGTAGGTGAAGCCGTTGGCCGACTCGCGACGGAAGGTCAGAGGGCCGGTGGAGCGGTCGCGGTAATTCCGGAACAGATGGATGACACGGGTGCGTGCGTGCCGCTGCTCGACATCGTCGAGCAGGCGTTGCAGCACTCGGGACCCGACGATCCCGGACCCGCGTAGCACCACGGTCCCGCCTCGACCGGCCAGCGCGTCGTACACGTGGTCGTGGGGTTCGTAGGCGTTGACGACACGGTGGAAGTCTCCGCTGCGCTGCCGGTAGTCCTGCAGATCCGGCAGGAACTTGACCCCGGGGTAACCCACAGCAAGATGAACCCAACGGGCTCGCAACGCCGTTCGCGCTGTCGCCGCCGTTCCCGGTTTGGGGGTCACCAGGACGAAATAGCCGCCGCTGCGCCTCTTGCGCACCATGCGTGCCCGGCCGGCGACGGTCATGTCACGCCAGCCGATGCGGTATGCCTCTTTGGCCGTCGTGCGATAGACCTGCTCGGCGCGCGGAGTGAAATAGTCGGCGACGATCGGCTCGGTGGCTACGCCGAGGATCGGGGCCAGGGACTTGCTCTCCCACGCTTCGCGCAGGGCGTAGCTGGGGAAGCCCCACAGGTTGTCCGGGCACGACGCCGAATCCGATCGAAGGCGAGTGTCGTCGGGGATCTGGGAACAGCGGGCCAGATAACGGTACTGCTCGTAGGGCGTACTCAGTGGCGTGACGGCCCGCAGATGATGGGTGGGCATACCCGCGACGCGCAGGTGATCGGCGAGCACAAACGAGCCGAACCCGCCTCCGATGGTGACCATCGGCACATCGGAGAACGGGATGCCCGCTTCAGCCACCATCTCGTCGGTCCAGACGGCGGTCTCACGCAGTTTCGGCGTCAGGTCGCCAGGTAGCCGGCTGCCGGCGTTCAACTGCTCAGCCCTGTCCATCGGTGGCGATCTGATTCACCTGTGCCACAACGGCATCGATGAGATTGCCGACGAACGTGACCCCGGCGTCGTCGACGGTTCCGGGGACGGTGTAGAACGCTGCCGCGATGTAGCGGTCCTGCTGCGCCAACACCGTGTACTGGCTCACCTGGCTACCGTCGCCGGCGGTGAGCACGATCTCGTGCACCGCGACGTCCTGGCATTCGCATCCGACCAGGTTCGGGGCGATCGGCGGTTCGAACACCGCGGAGGAATTCGCACCGGTGACCCAGGTGCCACACGCGGCAGAGGCGTTGCGCTGCCGTTGATACGACGCGGCCGTCTCGGCGGAGCCGAAAACCGCTCCGGCAGTGCCGAGGCTGGGAATCGTCTCCTCGCCGGTCGGGGTGAACAACAGCTGGCTGAACTGCGTCGGCCCGGCCGGTAGTTGTTCGCCACAGAAGCCGGCACTGGCGTTGACGGCGTTGCTGTTCGGTGCGGGCAGCCACTGCGGACCGCCGAGAGTGTCGGCTTGATCGGCGGTGAGACGCAACGCGTCGGCCGCCTCTTCGTCGGACAGCGAGTTCTGGGGCGCTGCGTTCGCTGACGTGGTCTCGGGTGTCTGCGATGCTCCGGCACCCGCGCCACCTGAGCGAGCCGACGGTGGCGCGGTGTTCGCCGCCTGGTCGCTCGACCCGGTCAAGACCACCACCAGCACGCCGATCAGGCCGAGCAGGAACACCACCCCGCCGATCACCAGCAGGATGGGCACCAGACGCGAAGTCCGCTTCTGGGCGGCGGGCATGGGGCCGCTCTGGTAGTGGGCGGCGGGGATGTGGGGCCCGCTCTGGAACACCCCACCCGGGCCGCTGGTGCCGCCGGGCGGTGTCGTTCCGCCGGGTTGTGCAGCACCGAAGCCCGGTCCGGCAGGCGCGGACCGGGTCGCGTTCGCCGCATCACCAAGCTGTTTGGCCCGGCGCAATTCCTCGGCGAACGCGGCACAGCTGGCAGGGCGGTGGGCCGGCTCTTTGGCCATGCCTCGCAGGACGGCGTCGGCGATCGGGCCTGGCACGTCCCGATGATGCAGCGTGGGCGGATTCTCAGAGGTGATCCGGTGCAGTAACGGCACCAACGACGTGTCGGTGTCGCGCACGTAGGGCGCTTCGCCGGTGATCAGCGCGTACATCGACGCGGCCAGGGCGTACAGATCGCTGGCCGGTGACGGTGCCTGGCCGAGCACGATCTCCGGCGCGATGTACTGAGGTGATCCGATGAAACTGCCGGTCATCGTCAGCCCGCCCTGCGCGGGATTCTTGGCGATGCCGAAGTCCGCGAGCTTGGGCTTGCCAAAGCGGTCGATCAGGATGTTGTCGGGCTTCACGTCGCGGTGAAGCAGACCGCCCTGATGCGTCGCCTCCAGTGCCTCGGCAATGCAGATCCCGACGTCGACCGCTCGTTCCCAGGACAGGCGCTGGCCGTTACGCAACACGTCGCCGTAGGAACCGCGCTCGCAGTACTCCATGAGCAGGTAGGGGGCCCCCGACGTGGTGGTGCCGTGTTCGTAAACGCTCACGATGTTCGGATGCCCCGACAGTCGGCCGACTGCCCGTACTTCACGGGCGAAACGCTCGTGCGCCTCGGCGTTCAGGTCCACGGCGGACAGCACCTTCACCGCGACGGTTCGGTCGAACGAATCCTGATGGGCGCGGTAGACGATCCCGAATCCGCCCTGGCCGATCTTCTCTGCAGAACTGACGCCCGGAACTCCGATGCTCACCGTTCTCCTCTCCTGAGGTGGGGGCCACTCGGAGGTGTCATTGACCGAACACATCGTTGCGTACTTGGGAGACTATGTCACCTGCACGCTCGCTGAGAGGAGTCTCGGCTAGCCGAATCCGGACTACTCCGGGCCTGTTGGCGGCGCTCGTCGGGGCGGCCGCGGGTATCGGCAAAGCACACTCGTGTTGCCAACGGTGATTATCGGCTTTTCGCGTGCGCTGCTGTCTATTCGCTCCTCGCGTGCGCTGCTGTCTATTCGCTCCTCGCGTGCGCGGTCACCGCGTAGTCGCCGCCGGTGAACGGCTGCCTGTCCCACGTCGCCCAGCGGTCCAGCAGCTCCAGGCCCGCGGCGGCAGCCAGCTCGTCATAACGACCCAGCGACAGCCGGTCCTCGCGCAGCTGAAAGCCGGCCACCAACAGCCCACCGGGCTTCAGGAGTGCCGCCAGCTCGTTGACGACGCGGCTCTCGGTCCCCCTGCCGACGAAGATCATCACGTTGCCCGCCAGCGCCACCACGTCGAACGTCCTGTCCACGTGTGAGCCGGCGTCGACCAGGTCGGCCTCGATCCACGTCAGGTCCGGCGCCTTGGCGCGGGCCGTGCTCAACATCTCGGGGTCCAGATCGAGCCCGACCACCGAGAAACCGCGGGCGGACAATTCGATGGCGACTCTGCCTGTCCCGCAACCGGCATCGAGAACGTCGGTCCCGCTGTACTCGCGCAGCAGCGCCTCGAGGAGATCGGCTTCGCCGTGCACGCCGGCCCCGGAGGCGGCCAGACGCTGCCAACGGGCGTCGTAGTCCTGCCCGCGGGGTGCATCAGACTGCTGCCATCGGGAACCCACCAGGCGATCCTGTCAGACGCCTGGCAGTGTCCCCGGCGGTACCGGGGCAGACGCGCCGCATCGGCCGTCCAACGGGACCCCCGACGCCCCTTAAGCTCTAGCCGTGGGAATCTCCAAAGTCGAACGGTTGATGAACCTTGTCATCGCGTTGTTGTCCACCAGGACGTTCATCACCGCCGACCGGATCCGCGACACGGTCCTCGGGTACTCCGAGGAGGCCAGCGACGAGGCGTTCTCGCGAATGTTCGAACGCGACAAGAACGAACTGCGTGATCTGGGCATCCCGCTGGAGACCGGGCGGGTGTCGCAGACGGACCCGACCGAGGGCTACCGGATCAGCCGGGAGGCTTACGCCCTGCCCGCGGTGGAACTGACCGCCGACGAAGCCGCCGCGGTCGCGGTGGCGACACAGCTGTGGGAGTCACCCGAACTCATCACCGCCACCCAGGGCGCGTTGCTGAAGTTGCGCGCGGCCGGCGTGGACATCGACGCCGCACACGACGACGTCGCGATCACGTCGACCGCGGCCATGCCCGGTCTGCGGGGTTCCGAGGAGATTCTCGGAATCCTGTTGTCCGCCATCGATTCCGGTCACGCCGTGCAGTTCGAGCACCGGCCGTCGCGCACCGAACCGTACGTCACCCGCACCGTCGAGCCGTGGGGGGTGGTCACCGACAGGGGGCGCTGGTATCTGGTCGGCCACGATCGGGACCGCGACGCCGTGCGCACCTTCCGGCTCTCGCGGATCGGTCCGCAGGTGACCCCGATCGGGGAACCGGGCGCGGTCCGCAGACCCGCCGGTCTGAACCTTCGGGAGATCGTGGACAGGGTGGTCGGTGACTGGCCGGCGGCCGGACAGGCCAGGGTCTGGGTCGCCGACGGCCGGGCGACGGCGCTGCGGCGGCGGGCCACCGTCGTCGGTCCGAGAACCCTGGCCGGGCGTGCGGGGGAGGAGATCGACTTGGACATCGACATGTTCGACCGGGTGGCGCGGGAGATCGCCAGCTACGGAGCCGACGCGGTGGCGCTGGAGCCGGCGTCGCTTCGTGACGACGTGATGTCGCGGTTGCAAGCGCAGGCCGGCGTGACGGTGGACCGCGTATGACTGCCGTCAGCACGCGGCTGGTCCGGCTGCTGAACATGGTGCCCTACTTCCAGGCCAACCCGAAGATCACTTACGCGGAGGCGGCCGCGGACCTCGGTGTGAGCATCAAACAGTTGCGCGACGATCTCAACCAGTTGTGGATGTGCGGCCTGCCCGGATACGGACCGGGGGATCTGATCGACTTCGAGTTCTCCGGCGACACCATCGAGGTCACCTTCACCGCCGGTATCGACCATCCGCTGCGGCTGACCTCGCCGGAGGCCACCGGGGTGCTGGTGGCGCTGCGCGCGCTTCTCGACGTGCCGGGGATGGTGGATCCGGAGGCGGCGCGCAGCGCGATCGCCAAGATCGAGTCCGCGACGGGCAAGGCTGGTCACGGGGACGAGGGTGCCGCCGTCGACGAGCGGGCGCCGATCGAGAGCGAGGCGGCCGCGGCGGTGCGCACCGCGG
>NZ_JBAUJB010000466.1:0-21753 GCF_049683355.1 Mycobacterium sp. | reverse complement strand
CGATACTGGGATTGAACCAGTGACCTCTTCCGTGTCAGGGAAGCGCTCTCCCGCTGAGCTAATCGCGCCGGTACATACTCGGAGGTGGAGACGGGAATCGAACCCGTGTGCACGGCTTTGCAGGCCGCTGCCTCACCACTCGGCCACTCCACCGCTGGGGTTGATGCCACTGCACCTTCGAGCGGACGACGGGATTCGAACCCGCGACCCCAACCTTGGCAAGGTTGTGCGCTACCAACTGCGCCACGTCCGCGCGCCACGGGCGAGATCGTCGCCCGTCGCGAAGCAGAACGATAGTCCACCCAGTCAGGGGTACACAAATCCCTCGCTGCACGCGCGTCGACGATCAGAACAGGGTGTAGGCCTGCTGCGACAACGTGAATCCGTGGCCGTCGGAATTCGAGCACCTCATTCCCGACGGTTCGCTGTTGCAGCTCATGCCGCCCCCGGCCTGGAATTGGCCGTAATCGAGGACAGGGCCACTGCCCAGCGCGGTGTCACCGGCACAGACGAAGCTGGCGGGGCCGTAGGGGCCGAGGGAGATGCCCTGCCCGTAGTCGGTGAAGTCCGGGCAGTCGGACGGGCGTGAGGGAGGCGACCAGTCCCGGGTGGCGATGTCACAGCGCAGCAGGTCCTCGGCCAGGATGCAGCCGATGTTGCCGCTCGGGGAGGTGAACCCCACGACGTCGGCCGAGGCCGTGGGGGCGCTGAACAATGCGGCTACCGTCGCTGCGGCGAGCACCAGAGGCTTCATCGGTCGTTGCTCCTGCCAGAAGGACTGTCTGCGAATAGAGTTGCGACGCTTGCCGTAGTGCGCCTGCTTCCCGGACACTACCGGTGAAATGCCTGATGGGCGCGGTGTTGCCGGAGATTGCCACCTGACGGATTCCGGGTTCGAGCGCACTGCGTGTTAGTCTTCTGCCTCGTTCGATTCGTTCGAGTTCCGGTCTCGTAGCTCAGTGGGAGAGCGTCCGCCTCACACGCGGAAGGTCGCTGGTTCGATACCAGCCGGGACCACCACCAGTCGCCACAGCCTGATGGTCCACTTCTGTCGGCGAAGCGTAATTCACCGCCCGGCCCCGAACGGCTCGAGTAGCTGGTCGACGGGGGCGTGGTCATCGGTCAGAACCTGCGCCGATCCGATCCAGTCGTGCATCTGGACACCGGCGATCGTCGTCCACCCGATGGCCTGCACGTCGAGCCCGTCCCCAATGGCCTGTAGGTCGATTGCCCGGTCGGCGGCGACGACCACGAAGTTGCCGCCGCGCGCGGAAGTCGGGTCCGTGCTCAGATCGGCGGGTTCGCCCAGCACCGAGACATGGTCGAATACCTCTGTCGCAGTGGCAACTTCGGCGCGGACGAACTCCAGTTCGCCGTGATCGATCAGGTTCGCGACGTAAACACCGCGGTGGGTGAGCACCCGCCGTACCTCGGTCAACGCCTCCATCGTCGTCAGATGCCAGGGCACACTGACGCCACCGAACGCGTCGCCGACGATCAGGTCTCGGCTGTCGGAGGCGAGTCGCTCGAGGCCGAGTCGGCCGTCTTCGACCCGGATGTTGATCCCGGTGCCCGCCAGGTCGCCGAATTCGTCGCGGTCGAGCCCGACCACTCCGCCGTCGATCTCCGAGACCAGGCTGTCGGTTCCGGGCCGGACACTGGCGAGGTAGCGGGGAACGGTGAGTCCGCCGCCGCCGATGTGGTACGCCGCGAGCGGTCCCGGATCCGGGAACATGGCCTCGACCGCTGCGGCGATGGCGCGGACGTAGTCGAACTCCAAGACGGTGGGATCGGCGGTGTCGACATAGGAGTGGCGTAGTCCGTCGAGCATCAGGATGCGTCCGCTGTCCCGGTCCGGGTCGGCGACGACCTGGGCGCAGTGGTACTTGGTTTCGGCGTCGCAGCCCCCGGGTGCGACGGTGCTGGCGAGCGCGCCGACCAGCAACGCAACGACCAGCGCGGCGGCTCGGGACCGGACCCACCCCTTCGTCCGCCACTCGACTGCGGCGGCACCGGTCACCAGCAGGACTCCCAGCCCCACGAGGATGGCGCTGACCGGCAGGCGCGAGATCAACACGAATCCGGTGACGACGGTGCCGGCGATGGCGCCCACCGTGCCCACACCCGACAGCTTGCCGACAACCGTCCCCGTCTCGGCGAGGTTGGACAGCCGGATTTTTGTCACCACCGGCGTGACCGCCGAAAGCAAGGCGCCCGGCACCAGAATGGCCAGGGACGCAACCAGGATGAGCAGCGGCGGTGCCCACTCCGCCGCCATCCGCACCAGCGCCGGGCTGAGCGCCACGACAACCCCCGAGACAGCCAGTGCCGGCGCGATGAGCCGGCGCGGATCGACGCTGTCGGCGACCCGTCCGCCGGCCCATGAACCGAGGGCGATCGCGGCCAGCGCGATGCCGATCACCAGGGTGCTCGTCTCGAGTGTGAGGCCGAGGTAGGGGGCCAGCAGTCGCAGCGCGGCGATCTCGACGACCAGCACCGCCGCGGACGACGCGAACACCAGCACCGCCGCGGTACGGGGGCCCATGGCCGCAACGGGCGGTGCAGGGACCTGCTCCTCGGAAGGCGACGGCGGCGGTTCTGTCACATGCTCAATCCTGCCAAGAGGACCGGAGCGCTTCGACGGTGGCAGCTGGAACGCTCAGCTGTCCGGGATGTTGAACACCAAGCAGAACGTGTGCCCGGCAGGGTCGCGGAACACCCGGAAGTCGTCCTCGCCCTCGGCGTCGGTCACCCGGGTGGCACCCAGCGCGAGCACGTCGCGTTCGGCCTGGTCGACGTCGTCGACCTCGATGTCGAGATGGAACTGTTGAGAGCCACGCGGGTCTGGGAACTTCGGCGGCTCGTGGTCGGGTGAGAGCTGAAACGCCAGTCGGTGACCAGCCGGGTCTTCGAGCGTCACCCAGGTTTCGTCCTCGGCGGTCACGCTGCCGCCTATCACCTCGACCCAGAACTCGGCGAGTCCCCTGGGGTTCGTGCAGTCGACGACAACGGTGCGCAACGTTCCGATCATGACCTCCACATTGCCGGGAATGCGGACCGCGAAACAGTGGCGCTGCCCCTCGGGCCGTCACCACCACCCGGTCGCCACGGCGATCTGGCGATCGAGCTCGTCGGCCAGAGTGCGCATATAGGTGGCGGACAGGTGGTGGGCGTCGTGATACACCAGTATGTTTCCCTCGACGACCCGGCACTGTTCGGCGTTGCACACCGCATCGCTGAGATCGAGAGGATGCAGCAGCGGATACTGCGCGGCCAGCGCCAGCGTCGGGTTGACCTCGGCCAGACCGGCGGAGCGCGGCACACCGCAGCTGACGGCGGTGCCGCCGCGCGACAGGCAATCGGCCGGGTCGCGCAGCCTGCCGTTGCGGATCAGCCAGGGGGTGTCCCGGATGCCGAGAATGCGGATTCCATTGGCAGAGAGCATGTCCCAGATACCCAGGTAACCCTCGGGAACCACATCGCCGGGGCCGTCGAGATTGGGCCGCGTTGTGGTCGTGAACACGAAGTCGGGGCGGTCGCCGATCAGCTTGGCAGTCGCCTTCTTGCTCCAGTGGTGGCACTGCGGATACGACTTGTCGGAGATGGCGATCGTCGGCGCCAACTCCGTGGTCAGCGCACATCCCATCTTCAGATAGGTGACCACCCGGAAATGGTGCCGGACTCCCAGCAGGTGCAGGGCGGTGATCCAGTGTTCGGCGTGCGAGCCGCCGGCCAGTGCGATGGTGCGGGTGGCGTCCGGGTCGCCGTAGATGCAGTTGACGATTGCGGGGTTGAGGAAGTCACTGATGCATCCGTCGGTGGTACTTGCCGGCACGTCGTCGTCGGCTTCCAGCGCGGTGGGCCGCATCGGCAGATGGGGAACCCGCACCCCGTCGATCAGGGCCCGCGCTCCCGGATAGTCCCGCACCGGCAGGTTCGCGAGTTCGTGTCCGTTCGCCCGCTGCAGGACGACGTGTTCCCGCCAGCCGAACGAGGTCACCGTCAGCGCCACCGCCACCAGGGCCACCGCCGACCCGAGGGCCAGCGTCGGCCGCAGCAGCCGACCCCACAGTGGCGCCGCCAGATTCGGCGTTGCGGTCTGCGAGCGTGGATAGCGCAGCGGATTCTCGACGAACTGGGTGGTCAGATACGCCAGCAGAGCGGAAACGCCCAGCACGGCAAGCCCTTCGAGGAACCCCACACCGTTTCTGCCGGTGTGCACCAGCCAGAAGATCAGCACCGGCCAGTGCCAGAGGTACAGCGAGTACGCGACTGCGCCCAGCATCAGGAACGGGCGCGCGGACAGCATCCGCAGCGGCAGCACCGGCGTTCCGGTGCGAGCCGAACCCGCGGCGATCACCAACAGCGTCGCTCCGACGGGAACCAGCGCCCACGGACCCGGGAACTGCTGCGCTCCGTCGATCACCGCACCGCAGGACAGGATCGCCGCGATCCCGGCCGTCGCCGCCGCCGTGCGCGCCCACAACGGCAGCGTCAGCCGCGACAGGAACAGCGCGGCGAGCACCCCGACCAGCAGTTCCCATGCACGGGCGAAGCTGTTGTAGTAGGCCGCGGCCTGGTTCTCGGAGCCGAGGACGATCGCGAACACGAACGACGCGACGGTCAGGGCGGCCAGGAGGACGGCGAGCACGGGTTTCAGGCGTGCACCGAGCATCGGCCGCAACACGTAGGTGAACAGCAGCGTCAGCGCCAGCAGGGCGATGTAGAACTGCCCTTGCACCGACATCGACCAGATGTGCTGCAGCGGGCTGATGGCCTCACCCGCGCGCAGATAGTCCGAGGACGAGATGGCCAGATACCAGTTCTGGTAGTAGCCGAGGCTGGCCAGGCTCTGGTCGGCGAAGGCCTCCCAGCGGGTCTCCGGCTGCACGACCACGGTCAGCACGGCCGACACACCGAGGACGACGACGAGCGCGGGAAGCAGGCGCCGGGCCAGGCGCCGGATATGCGGCAGCGGCGACAACGACGAGCCGGGTGTCAGTGCGCCGCGCAGCACCATGCCCCCGAAGAAGTATCCGGACAGCACCAGAAAGACGTCGACACCGCCGGACACCCGCCCGAACCAGATGTGGAACACCGCCACCAGCGCGATCGCCAGACCCCGGAGCCCGTCGAGATCGTCGCGGCGGCCACCGGCAGGCGTCGATAGCTGCGGGGCGGCCGTCACGGGGGACGCCACCGCTTCGCGCACCATGCCGGACACGCTCACCGCCTCACTGACCAGGGACTACACAACCGTGGCCTGGGTACACCGGGCGCACGTGGTCAGTAATTTACCTAGTGGGGACGCCTGATGCCGCCTCGGCTGCGTTCGCCGGCAGCGCGGAGTGCAATCCCACCTCCTGGGTTTTCACCACGAAGTACACCGTCTGACCTGGCTGAAGGTCCAGGTCGGCGGCCGATGCCGCGGTGATGTCCGCGGCCAACCCGGTGCCGCCGTCGGGCTGATCGGCACCACGAACCCGGACGGTTGTGCCGTGGACGTCGAGTTCGGCGATCGTCACCGCAAGGGCGTTGCGGGGGCTGCCCTGTGGCAGGGAAAGGTGCACCGCCACCGCGCTCGGCCGGAACAGCGCGATGGCCGCGGCGCCCGGCGTGACGGTGCCGCTCCCGGAGATGTCGGTACCCCAAGCGGTTCGCAGCGCGCCCGACCGGGACATGACGCCGGGAATCAGGTTGATGCCTGCGATGCGGGCGCCGAAGTCGCTTCGGGGGGCGGAGAGCACCCTGCGGACCGGTCCGGTCTCGACCACCCGTCCGTCCTCGACGACGGCGACCTTGTCGGCGATGGCGAGGGCGTCGAGCAGGTCGTGGGTGACGATGATCGCGGTGCGGCGGCCGTCGCGCAGGACCTCGCGCAGTAGCCGCCGCAACGCCGGAGCGGCGGTGACGTCGAGAGCCGCCATCGGTTCGTCGAGCAGGAGCAGTCGGGGGTCGGCCGCCAGGGCGCGGGCCACCGCGATGCGTTGCGCCTGACCTCCTGACAGCTGCGCGGGCCGCCGGTCGGCCAAATCCACGGCGTCGACGGCCTCCAGCCAGTGCTGCACCGCACGCCGTGTGGCCGAACGGGACTCGCCACGGCAGCGCAGCGGATAACCGACGTTGGCGGCGACGCTCATGTGCGGGAACAGCATCGCCTGTTGCGACAGCATGGTGACCCCGCGGGAGTGGGCGGGCACGAAGGTCCCGGTGCTGGTGTCGGTCACCACGGTGCCGCCGAGTTCGATCCGACCTCGGTCGGGCCGCAGCAGCCCGGCGATCATCAGCAGCAGGGTGGACTTGCCGACGCCGTTGGGGCCCAACACCGCGAGCACCTCACCGTCGTCGAGCGTCAGGTCGAAATCGACGCCCCGCCGCTGCAGGCCGGCCTGGACATGCACGCCGCTCACAACGACCCCGTCAGCCGGCGACCGGCCGACGCGAGGACGATGACTGCGGCCACCGCGATCAGCAGCAGCGACAGTGCGACGGCGGCGTCGGCGTCGGTCTCGCGTTGCAGGTAGATCTCGAGAGGCAGCGTCCGGGTGACGCCCTGCAGTGAGCCGGCGAATGTCAGCGTTGCCCCGAATTCACCCAGTGAGCGGGCGAATGCCAGCACTGCGCCCGACACCAACCCGGGGAGCACCAGCGGCAGGGTCACAGTGCGCAACACCGTGGTGGGGCGGGCCCCCAGCGTGGCGGCGATGTTGTCGTAGCCCGAACCTGCCGAGCGCAGCGCCCCTTCCAAGCTGACGACCAGAAAAGGCAGCGACACGAAGGACTGGGCCAGCACCACCGCGGTGGTGGAGAAGGCGATCTGGATTCCGAGGACTTCCAGGTGCTGCCCGATCAGCCCCTGCCGGCCGAAGGTGTACAGCAGGGCGATGCCGCCGACCACCGGCGGCAGCACCAGCGGCAGCAGCACCAGGGCGCGCAGCACCGCCTGGCCGCGCAATCGGCCACGGGCCAACACAAGCGCCATCGGAACTCCGACGAGCACGCACACCACGGTGCTCGCCGTCGCCGTCTTCAAGCTCAGAATCAGTGCGGCCCGCGAGGATTCGGACGTGATCAACGGGATGAAGTGGGCCCAGTCGATCGTGAGGAGGATGGCGACCAGCGGCGTGATCACGAACACCGCGCCAGCCAGCGCAGGCACGTAGATCCATGCCGGAAGTCCGACCTGGACCAGGCCGTCTGTCCGGCGGGGCGTGGTCACGGTGCGGCGAACCCCGCCGCCGCCAGGACTTGCCGACCCTGTGGGCCGGTCACCAGGTCGATGAAGTCCTGCGCCGCTTCCGAACGCGACGAGTCGGTGAGCAGCGCGACCGGATAGTGGTTCACCGCACCCGCGGACTCGGGGAACGGGACCGAGATCACCGCGTCACCGGCGACGGCGGCGTCGGTGATGTACACCAGCCCTGCGTCCGCCTGCCCGGAGGTGACCTTGCCCAACACGTCGGTGACGGCGGACTCTTCACTCACCGGAGACAGGGTTACCCCGGTGGCTTTCTCGACCCTCTCGGTCGCCGCTCCACACGGCACCTGCGGTGCGCATACCACCAGCTGTGTTCCAGGACGGGCCAGATCGCCGAAAGAGCTGATGCCGGTCGGGTTTCCGGGCGGCGTGACGATGGTCAACGTGTTGGTGGCGAACACGGCGGGAGCACCGGACAACAGGCCCGCGTCGACCGCCTTGGTCATGTTGTTCGTGTCGGCGGAGGCGAACACGTCGGCAGGGGCGCCCTGGATGAGCTGCGCGACGAGATCGGAGGAACCGGCGAAGTTGAACGTCACCGTCGTTGCGGGGTGGTCGGTTTCGAACCGACTGCCCAGCTCGGTGAACGTGGATTTCAGTGACGCCGCGGCGAAGACGACGATCTCGTCGGAGGTGCCGCCCGGTGACGACGAACAGCCGACTCCGGTGGCCGCGGCGCACAGCACGGTGGCCAGCCCGACGGCAGCTCTCACGATCTGCCCGCCGGTGTCTCGATGATCACCGTGGTCGCCTTGACCACCGCCTCCGCGACCACGCCGGGCTCGAGGCCGAGCTGGGTTGCCGACTCGGCGCTCATCAGGGACACGACGGTGAACGGACCGCACTGCATCTGCACTTCGGCCATCACCCGGTCCGCGGTCACCTTCGTGACCAGGCCGACGAACCGGTTGCGCGCGGAGCTGCCGACACCCAGGAGGTCGGGGAGCGGTGAAGCGTGCTCGCGCGCGAACCCGGCCAGCACGCCGCCGGCGATCACCTTGCGGCCGGCTTCGTCTTTCTGCGAGGTCAGGTCGCCGGAGTCGATCCAGCGCCGCACCGTGTCGTCGCTGACCCCGAGCAGCGCAGCGGCCTCTTTGATCCGGATCGCCGGCACCATCGCACCCTCCTTCCGCAAATACACACAGAATGAGTCATTCTATCCGTATCCGCGGAACTATCGGGCTGAGGCAGGGTCTAATCGTCGTCGTCCAGCACCGAGAACGGCTCGGTCGGGGTCTCGACCACCATCAGCTGCGCGGCCGACTCCGACGGCACCACGTTGCGGGTCAGGGCCTGCAGGGCGCGTTCGGTACCCACGTCGCGGCCGGCCTGCTCGGAGAGCAACCAGCGCACCTCCAGCAGGTCGCAATACGCCTGGATCGGCGTTCCGGCACCGCCGACCGCAGCATGCGCGCGGTGCATGGTCGGCGTGGCCACCTCCATCACCCACAACTGCGCGGCGGTGCGTTCGTCGACATCGTGACCGGCCTCGCGGCAGAGCTGCCCCTGATAGGCCTGCAGATCACCGAGCAGGATGCGCGCCTGCCCTTCGCCGACGTCGAGACCGGTCAGCCGCTGCAGCTGCGTGGCGTGGTAGCGGCGGTCGCCGACCGCCACGTGCAGCCGGACCTGGTCGGTCGCCCCTGTCGGGTCATCGGCGACCGGCTGCATTGACACTTCGTCGACGGCGAAACCGAGCTCGTTGAGCCTGCGGATGGTTCCCTCCACCCGGTACCGATCGGCGAAACCGAAAGTCGGCTCGGAGTGCAGCAGCTCCCACAGCCGCTGATAGCGCGTCCTGATTTCGAGCGCTTCGTTGATGAAACCCGGCTCCAGCTCCGGCTTTTCGAGCTTCGCGGCCACATCCAACAGGCCGGCCGCGACGTTCTCCACGGTGATGTCGATGTCGTGCGTGCGCTGCCCGTCGGACAGCCGGGGGTGCACCTCGCTGGTCTCGGCGTCGACGAGGAACGCCTGCAGCACCTGGCCGTCGCGGGAGAACAGCGTGTTGGCCAGCGAACAGTCACCCCAGAAAACCCCGTGGTGGTGGAGTTCGACGAGCAGCGTGGCCATGGCGTCGAACAACCGAGCCCGGTGTTTGGGTGCGTCGGCGGGCAACCGCATGAACAGCCGCCGGTACTGCCATGATCCGACCAGGTAGCGGGTCAGCAGGATCGCGGTGTCGAAGTCCGGCTGGAACATCAGCCCCGCGGGCCGCACGGAGTTCAGGGACATCTCCTCGAGGCGGCGCAACACGTCGTACTCGCGTGCCGCTATCCGCGGGGGGAGCTCCTTGAGCGCCCACAACTCGCCGTCGGAGTCGACGAACTTGACCAGGTGCCTGCTCGGTCCCACCGCGATCTCGCGCAGTGGCACCTCCGGTGCTTTCCAGTCCGCCAGCGGACGGTCCCACGGCAGCGCGAGCAGTCCCGGACACGGTGCCCGAAGTCGCAGCTCGGGAGCCGCCATCGCAGTAGGGCTCCGCAGCTCAGCCGTTGGAGGCTGCGTGCCGCCCTCGCGATTCGGACGCAGGCTCCTCACGCGCACGCTCGGGGGTGACGCGGGTGAGGTTGTCTCCCGTCTGCGGGTCGAACAGGTGCAGCCGCTCGTCGTCGAGCCACAGGGTGGCCTTGTCGCCCGAACGCACCCGGCTCAGCGGGTCCAGCTCCACACAGATCTGCGTGCGCAGTTGCTCACTGTCGAGCTCGCTGGCGAGTTCGGCGAGCTGCCCGGAGATCTCTGCGGTGGCCTCGAAGGGCACGAACGCGTACTGCTCGTTGCCCAGCCATTCGGTCACGTCGATCTCGACATCAAAAGTGACTCCGCGCGAGCGCTTGTCGGTGTCGACGAACTCGGCATCCTCGAACGCGCCGGGACGGATCCCGGCGATGTAGACCTTCCCGTCCTCCACGACCCCGCGCCACTCGTCGCGCAGCGGGATCCTCGCGAACGGCAACTCGATCTCGTTGCCCTCCACCTTCGCGGGCACGAAGTTCATCGGGGGCGACCCGATGAAGCCGGCGACGAAGAGGTTGACCGGCTGGTCGTAGAGCTCGCGCGGGCTGGCGACCTGTTGCATGATGCCCTTTTTCAGCACCGCGACCCGGTCGCCGAGGGTCATGGCCTCGGTCTGGTCGTGGGTGACGTACACCGTTGTGACACCGAGGCGGCGCTGCAGCCGCAGGATCTCGGTGCGCATCTGGCCGCGCAGCTTGGCATCGAGGTTGCTCAACGGCTCGTCGAAGAGGAACGCGTCGGCCTGGCGCACGATCGCCCGTCCCATCGCCACCCGCTGGCGCTGGCCGCCGGACAGATTGGCCGGCTTGCGATCAAGGTGCTCACCGAGTTCGAGGGTGTCGGCTGCTTCGGTGACCAGCTTGCGGATCTCGTCGTCGGAGTGCTTGCCGGACAGCCGAAGCGGGAACGCGATGTTCTCGAAGACCGTCAGGTGCGGGTACAGCGCGTAGTTCTGGAACACCATCGCCAGGTTGCGGTCGCGTGGGGCCTTGTCGTTGACACGGGTGTCACCGATCAGCATGTCGCCGGACGTGATGTCCTCCAGGCCGACGATCATCCGCAGCAGCGTGGACTTCCCGCATCCGGACGGCCCGACGAGGATCACGAACTCGCCGTCGGCGATGTCGAGGCTGACGTCGTTGACGGCCGGGAAGCCGTCGTCGTATTTCTTGACGATGTTGCGCATCGTGATTGCTGCCATGGGTTATCCCTTCACTGCTCCGGAAGTCAGGCCGGCGACGATGCGCCGTTGGAAGACGAGGACCAAGATGACGACGGGAATCGTGACGATCACCGACGCGGCCATGATGTAGGGCACCGGCGACTCGAAGTACGACGCACCCTGGAAGAACGCCAACGCCGCCGGCACCGTGCGGGCGCTGTCGGTCGACGTCAGCGAGATGGCGAACAGGAAGTCGTTCCAGCAGAAGAAGAACGTCAGGATGGCCGTGGTGAACACCCCCGGCGCCGCCAACGGCACGATCACCTTGCGGAAGGCCTGCCACGAGGTGGCGCCGTCCACCTGCGCGGCATGCTCCATCTCCCAGGGGATCTGGCGGAAGAACGCCGACATCGTCCATATCGACAGCGGCAGAGCGAACGTCAGATACGGGATGATCAGACCCAGCCAGGTGTCGTAGATCCCGAGTCCGCGCCACATGTCGAACAGTGGGCCGACCAGAGCTGCCTGAGGGAACATCGCGATGCCCAGGGCCAGCGACAGCAACACCTTCTTGCCCCGGAACTCCAGGCGGGCGATGGCATACGCCGCGAACATCGCGATGACGACCGAGATTCCCGTGGCGATCACCGCGATGCCCATCGAGTTGATCAGCGCCCTGGTGAACAGCGGGTTGCTGAAGATCTGGGCGAAGTTGTCGAGGGTGAACGTGCTCGGCAGGAACGTCGGATTGCCCGAGACGATGTCCGAGGGTGGCTTGAAGGCCAGGCTGATCATCCACAGCATCGGCGCGAAGCTGTAGATGACGATGACGATGCCTGCGATCGTCCACCACTTGGTGCTCTTGGTCACTGGTCACCCCTGACTTGCGAGAGGTCGGTTTTGAAGATCTTGATGAAGATCCAGGCGATGAGCACCACCGACAGGAACAACAGCACCGAGACGGCCGACCCCATACCGAGATTCACCAACGTGACGTTCTGCCGATAGGCAAGGAAGGAGATCGTCTCAGTGTTGTTCGCGCCTGCGGTCATCACGTAGGGGTTGTCGAAGATCCGCCACGCGTCCAGGGTGCGGAACAGCAGCGCCACCATGATCGCGGCCTTCATGTTCGGCAGCGTGATCTTCCACAGGCGCTGCCATGCGGTGGCGCCGTCCACCTTGGCGGCCTCCTGCATGTCCTCGGGGACCTGCACCAGACCGGCCAGCAGCAGCAGCGAGATGAACGGTGTGGTCTTCCAGATCTCCGAGAGGCAGATGACGAAGATGGCCGACCACCGGTCGCCGAACCAGTCGAAACCCGACAGGTTGAACCACTGGTTGACGAACCCGGAGTCGATGGCGAAGGCGTAGCGCCAGATGAACGCCGACACGACGGTGACGATGCCGTACGGGATGAGGATCGCGGTGCGCAGCGGTCCGCGGCCCCGGACGATGCGCAGCATCACGAAGGCGAACCAGAACCCGAGCACGAGTTCCACCGCCACCGTGACCACCGTGATCGCCAGCGTGGTGACGAAGTCGTTCCACCACAGCGGGTCGGTGATGATCACCAGGTAGTTACTCAACCCGACAAAGCTGCGGCCACCAGGATCGGTGAGGCGGAAGTTGTACAGCGACAACACCAGTGCGTAGCCCAGCGGGTACGCGGTGACCAACAGCATCACCACATACGACGGAAGGGTCAGGTAGAAGCCGAGCCGGCGCTCGCCCTTGACACGCTCACTGGCTGCGCCCTTGCCGGGATCCTTCTGGATCGGGGCATCCTGAACGGCCGTCACAGCAGCCGCCTCCCCGCCAGCACGTCAGCCATGAACTCGTCTGTCCTTTCCGGTGTTTCAGCCGTCACCGAGGCCGGCGGGTGCCATGTCTTCTGAATTGCGCCCGAGATGTCGGTATAGAACGGCGTCTGGGGCCGGGGCCCGCCCTCGGCGATGGATTCGCGGATCAGGTCGGCGTTGGCGTATTCGGCGCGGATGTCCGGGTTGTCGTACGACGCCGCGTATGGCGACGGCTCGCTCTCGTCGAGCATGTACTGGGTGGCCTTCGGTTCGGCGTTGATGCACTCGACCAGAGCCAAGGCCAGATCCGGGTGCTCGGTGAACGCGCCGATGCCGAGGTTTGCGCCGCCCAGTGGCGGGGCGCTGGGGCGGTCAGCAGACACTCTGGGGTACCGGGCCCAGCCGATGTCGTCGACCACCTCTTGTGGCAGCGTGCCCTCCTCGGCTGCGCTGCGGGCCGCGGCCAGGACGTAGGGCCAGTTGACCATGAACATGCCCTGTTCGGACTGGAAGTTGGCTCGGGCCTGTTCCTCCGACGCATTCGACAGGTCGGCGGGTGCCGCGGGAGACCGTCCCAGGCTGCCGACGATCTCGGCGGCTTTCTCTCCGGCCGGGCTGGCCAGCGAGGGCTTGGCGTCGCGGCCTGCCTCGACGTCCTCCAACAGCGCACCACCGCCGGAGAGCACCAGCGCGTTGATCAACACCGTGTAACCCTCGTAGCGCTGCGCCTGAACGGCGACCTTCTTCTGTTGGCCGACAGCTGCTTTGAGCATCTCGTCCCACGTGAACGTCGGTGAGGCGGGATCGACCCCGGCGGCGGCCGCGGCGGACTTGCGGTACCAGAGTAATTGGGCGTTGGACTTGTAGGGCGCCCCGTAGAGCGTGTCCTTCCACATACCCGTCTCGATGGGGGCGGGCAGCATTCCGGCGGTGAGCCGGCTGGCCTCCTCGCCGGTGTACGGACGAAGGAAGCCGGCGTTGGCGAATTCGGCGGTGAACACCACGTCCATGCTCACCAGATCAATGGAGGAATCACCGGCGGCCAGGCGGCGAACCATCTGCTCGCGCTGGGCGGTGGCGGTGCTGGGCAGCGACTCGATACGCACCTGGTAGGCGCCCCCTGAGGCGTCCGCGCATTCCTGGGCCCGCGCCACGGAGCCACCGTTGTCGGGCAGGATGTACCACGTCAATGTCGGCGGGCCTCCCTGACTGCCGCACCCGGACAACAGTGTTGCCGCCACCAGAGGCGCGCTGGCCAGGGCGATTGCCCGACGGCGTCGCCCCCGGGCGAACTGAATTCTCTTCATCACGTCCTCGTCCAAGAAGCCTGCAACGACGCCCGAGTCCGGATGAGGGCCAGGGCAGCACATTCGGTACGCGACGAGTGTGTCACAGTTCACAACGTTGATGGGACAGTGGTCTCAACGCGGCGGGGCGGTGGATCCGCGGACGACCAGCCGGGTAGGGAGCGTCGTCACCTCCGCAGGCGCCTGCACGGCGTCGGGATCGAGGTGTGCGAGCACCTGACGCGCTGCGATCTGCCCCTGTTGGCAGACCGGTTGCGCGACCGTCGTCAGGTCGCTCAGGTCAGCCGACGGGTGGTCATCGACCCCGATCACCGAGATTTGGTGCGGGACAGAGATTCCTGATCTCCGCAGGGTGCGCAGCGCGCCCAGCGCGATCTCGTCGGAGTGGCAGAAGACCGCGGAGGGCAGCTCCGGGCGGCTCAGCAGGGTTTCCATGCCCCGCGCCCCGCCGTCGATACCCCATTCCACGGTCACCACGGTCGAGTCGCCCAAGCCAGCCTCGCTGACCACCCGGTGAAACCCGCGGATCCGGGCCTCGTTGGTGGCCCAGGGGATTCCCTCGTCGTCGCCGGCCTGGATCATCGCGATGTCGCGGTGGCCGATGCGCAGCAGGTGCCCGACGGCTTGTTGTGCGGCCAGCTCGTCGTCGATGCCGACCCACGGCTGACCGTCGTGGGGGTGGTGCCCGCCGACGAATACCGTGGGAAGTCCCAGCTGGGTGAGCCGGGTGCGCTCGCGGGTGGTCAACGGGACGGAGACGACGACCACCGCGTCGACCTTGCGGCGCAACGGAAGTGCTTCGAAGAACCGGTGGCGCGCCGGATGATCGGGCAGCGCGCAGAGCACCAGATCCACCCCCACCGCGTCGAATTCGCCGGCGATCCCGGCGAGCACGGTCGAGTAGAACCACGCGTCGACACGGGGCACCACGACGCCGACGCGGCCCGTGGGCCCGCCGGACAGTCGTGACGCTTCGGGCGAGACCACATAGGCCAGTTCGCGCGCCGCCGTGAGGATTCGCTCCCGAGTGGCGGGGGAGACGCCGCTCTCGCCCCGAAGCGCCCGCGACACCGAGGCGATCGAGACGCCGGACCGCTGTGCGACGTCGGTCATGTTGACCGCTTGTTTCGGGATCATCGCACCCGACGATAGCGCAACGTAAGTACTTACGTATCCGCGGTGCCGATTGACAATATAGGCGTCGATCGGGACGCTAGAGACGTAAACGCTTACGCAAGGAACCCGAGGAGAACCGTGCCCGTCGCAGTCCCGTCGTGGTGGCAGACCGCCGTCGTCTACCAGGTCTACATCCGCAGCTTCGCCGACGGCAACGGCGACGGCATCGGTGATGTCGCCGGGATGCGCGCTCGGCTGCCCTACCTGTCGCAGTTGGGTGTCGATGCCATCTGGATCAATCCCTGGTATCCCTCACCGATGGCCGACGCGGGCTACGACGTCGCCGACTACCGCGACATCGAACCTTCCTACGGCACGTTGGACGAGGCGCAGGCGCTGATCGCCGAGGCGCATGCGCTGGGGCTGCGGGTGCTGCTCGACATCGTGCCCAACCACACCTCCGATGAGCATGCGTGGTTCCGTGCGGCGCTCGCCGATGAACCCGGCGCCCGGCAGCGCTACCATTTTCGGCCCGGTCGGGGTACCGCCGGCGATCTGCCGCCCAACAACTGGCAGAGCGTGTTCGGTGGGCCGGCATGGACACGAATCGGCGACGATCCGGGCTCCCTGTGGTACCTGCATCTGTTCGCCCCCGGCCAGCCCGACCTCAACTGGGACAACGACGAGGTTCGTCGCGAATTCGAGGACATCCTGGCGTTCTGGTTCGACCGCGGCGTCGACGGCTTCCGCATCGACGTGGCGCACGGCTTGGTCAAAGAACCGGGGCTGCCCGACGAGGGTGGCGTCGCCGACACCTCGCAGACCCTCGTCGAGCACCGCGAGGGACACCCCGCCTGGGACCAGGACGGCGTGCACGACGTCTACCGGGGATGGCGGTCGGTGGCCGAACGCTTTGCGCCGGAGCGGATCTTCATCGCCGAAGCCTGGGTTCCCAGCAATGAGCGGCTGGCCCGCTACCTGCGGCCTGACGAGCTGCACACCGCCTTCCAGTTCGACTTCCTGCGCGCGCCGTGGCGGGCCGAGTTGCTACGTGCTGTCGTCGACGACGCCATCGCCGCCGCGGCCACGGTCGGTGCCCCGCCGACCTGGGTGCTGTCCAACCACGATGTGACCCGAACGGTGACGCGGTTCTCCCGCTCGCAGCCCACACACCTGGTCGGAACGGACTGGGAGCGCGGGCGGTGGGGTGATGAGGATCCTGACCACGTCCTGGGGCGCAGACGTGCCCGCGCGGCGGCCCTGCTGCAACTTGCCCTGCCCGGCACCGCGTACGTGTACCAGGGTGAAGAGCTGGCGCTCGAGGAGATCGAGGACCTGCCCGACGAGGTGCGCCAGGATCCGACCTGGGCCCAGTCCGGTTTCACCGACGTCGGCCGTGACGGGTGCCGAATCCCGTTGCCGTGGACCGAGACATCGGTGCCCTACGGATTCGCGACCGCCGAGGGCGCCGCGACGTGGCTGCCCCAGCCGGCGCACTGGGCAGAGCACAGCGTCGAGGCGCAGGACCGTGATCCTGACTCCACGCTCAACCTGTACCGCGCGGCACTGCGGTTGCGCCACTCGCTGTGGCGCGATGCCGGCGACGTCAAGTGGCTGAACGTCGCCCCACAGGTGGCGGCGTTCGAACGTGGTGGCGCCCAGTGCTGGGTCAACACCGGTGACACCGACGCCCGGTTGCCGGAGGTGGCAACGGTGGTGCTGTCGTCAGCGCCGGGCGTCGACCGGGTATTGCCCCCGGACGCGGCTGTGTGGCTGACGTTTGCCGAGCCATGCCAATAGGAAGCTGATCAGAGGTCTTTGTGCCCTCTTGCTGACTGCGTCGGTGGCGCACCCTGGATGCACACCAACTTCGAAGGGGTGGCGCGATGAGCGGTCACTTTGCCGACCTCGACACCATCCGGTCTGCGTTGTCGCTGGCGGGCCGTGCTCCGTCGGTGCACAACTCCCAGCCGTGGCAGTGGCGGCTGGGTCATGACAGCCTGCACCTTTACGCGAACCGCGAACTGCTGCTGCCTCACACCGATCCCGATGCCCGGGATCTCATGCTCAGCTGCGGGGCTGCGTTGAATCACTGTGTGGTGGCGTTGGCCGCACTGGGCTGGCAGACCAAAGTCCATCGGTTTCCCCACCCGGACGAGCCCGACCACCTCGCCGCCCTGCAGATGCATCCCTATCCACCCGCCGATCTCGACGTGGCGCTGGCTGCGGCGATTCCGCGCCGTCGCACCGACCGGCGCCACTACAGCCCCTGGCCGGTACCACGGGGAGACGTCGCGCTGATGGGTGCGCGGGCGGCCCGGGCCGGGGTGATACTGCGTCGGGTCGATGATCTCGACGGACTCAAGAGGGTGGTGAACCAGGCCGCGTTCCAGCACGGCACCGACAAGGAATACCTTGCCGAATTGGCCACCTGGAGTGGTCGTTACGCCTCGACGGCCGGGGTGCCGGCAAAAAGTGTGCCCGGGTCGGACGGAACTGGACCGATTCCGACGCGGACGTTCGCCGGCGGTGTGCTGGAACAGGCCCCCAACACCGAGCCCGAGGACGAACACGCCGTCGTCGTTGCGCTCGGCACGGTCGACGACGAACCGTTGTCCCGGTTGCGTGCCGGTGAGGCGACCAGCGTTGTGCTGCTGACGGCCACGGCGCTGGGTTTGGCGAGCTGCCCGATCACCGAGCCGTTGGAGATCGCCGAGACACGGGAAGTGCTGCGCAGCGACGTCTTCGGCGCCGAAGGACATCCACAGATGCTGCTTCGGATCGGGTGGGCTCCGGTCAACGCTGATCCGTTGCCTGCGACGCCGCGCCGCGCACTGTCGGAGGTCGTTGCGCGACTCGATGGCTCGCCGCTGCCGTGAGCCGGTGACCTCTCAGGCCGGCCCCCCGGAACCCGGGTGGTACTGCCGGTCGAGCCTGGACACGAACACCGCCGCCTGGGTGCGACGTTCCATCCCGAGTTTGGCCAGCAGTCGCGAGACGTAGTTCTTGACCGTCTTCTCCGCGAGGAACATCCGCGCAGCGATCTGTTTGTTGGTCAGACCCTCACCGAGCAGGTCGAGGAGCACCCGCTCCTGGTCGGTCAGACCGGAAAGAGGATCGGAGCGATCACCCTCCCCGCGGAGCCTGGCCATCAACGCGGCCGCCGCACGGTTGTCGAGAAGGGATCGTCCGGCGCCGACCTCCTTGATCGCCTTGGCCAGTTCCATACCCTTGATGTCTTTGACCACGTACCCGCTGGCCCCGGCCAGGATCGCATCGAGCATGGCTTCATCCGAGGTGAACGAGGTGAGCATCAGGCAGCGCAATTCGGGCAGCCGGGAGAGCAGATCGCGGCACAGTTCGATGCCGTTGCCGTCAGGCAGTCGAACGTCGAGGACGGCGACGTCGGGTTGCAGCGCCGGGATCCGTGTCAGCGCTTCACCCACCGAACCGGCTTCCCCGACGACATCGAGTTCGGGGTCGCTGTTGAGCAGGTCGATCAGGCCGCGCCTGACGACTTCGTGGTCGTCGACCAGGAAAACGGTCACCATGTTGCGATGTCACACCTCTCCGGGCACTGTTCACAGTGCATTGTGCGGTTCACAGACCAGTATCGAGCAGTCGCTGTCTCGTAGCGCGGCGTTGCCGGGCGGACCGACGAGCGCAGAGACGCCACCCGCTCGTCCGCGACCGGCGACCACGAGTTGGATCGAGTCGACGTGTGCGGCGAGGTAATCCAAGATGTCGCCCCCGCTGGGTACCGACGTGATGTCCAGATCGGGGTAGCGGTGCTGCCATTCGGCCAACCGCCGCTGGGACCGGGTGTCGGAATCGCCCCCGACGGGCGCCAGGACCCGGACTGAAGCCTGGCGCCGCCGTGCTTCATCGAGGCCGCGCTGCAGCACCGCGTCGCCCTCGGCCGCGTCGCCGATCTCGATGACCACCGCGCGGTCGGTGGCGCTGTCGTGGGGACGATGCGTCCGCACGATCGCCACCGGGCAGCGGGCGGCAGCCGACAGCGCTGCCGCCGTGGACCCGATGCGCCCGCGGGTGGCGTGCTTGAGGCCTCGCGCCCCCACACACAGCAGCACCGCGGATTGGGCCGCTCCCAGCAGCGCCTCGACCGGTCGCCCCTCGAGGATCTCCGTGTCGGCCTTGACCGGACGCTCGGTCGCCTCGACCGCAGCAAGCGCCGAGCGCACCGCGGCCTCGGCCGTTGCGACTCGGTGGGCTTGTTCGTGCACAGCGATCGTCGTCTGCTCGGTCGGTTCGATCACGTGGACCAATCGCAACGGGACACTGAGCGCGATCGCTTCGTCGATCGCCCACAGGGCGGCCTCAACCGCAGCCGCGGAGCCGTCGACGCCGACCACGACACCGGACGTTCGGCTCTGATCCATCACTCTGGCCCCCTGCGCATTTGAAGTACCTGTTCAACCGGGCGGCGCGGAGTCGGGGGAGGTGTGGCGTCCAACGACGGCGCGAGGCCCACCCGCACAAGTGCTTGCGGGATGCCGCCGCCCGGGAGGAGTGAGGCGATGATGTCGCGACCCGTCGGTACCTCGGTGATGTGGCTGAACGTGCACGTGGACAACCCCGCTGCCGCAGCATCCAGCAGGACTGCGGAAAGCACTTCACCACAGTGCAATACGCTCCTGCTGGAGTCCTCCTCGGTCGATATCGCCAGGATCTTCGACTGGTCGTGGTCGACTTCGGTACGGCGCTCGGCCTGCACGACAACGGGAAACGTTCTTCCGACATCGACGCGGTCGCTTTCGGCCGCCGAGATCAAAGAACTCCGCGGGATGCCCTCATGGGTCACGAAACCGGCAGTCCACCAGGACAACTCGGAATGGTACTCGGCGTCGTAGACACGCAGTGCCTCGACCAGATCGGAAGCCTCGGCCACGGAGCTGCGGAACTCGTCGGCGACGACGTCCACCCGGATCCCGCCGCATACCGTGTGCTCCTCGAAAGTGCCTGCCAGTTCCTCCCAGCCCGGCGGCGGACCCAGCGGGAGCCGGTCGCTGCGCCTCAGCAGGATCGCATCGGCTCGGCGCCTGTGCTGGTCCGAGACCGCCGCTGGGGTGAACTCGATCGTCGCGAGGTGCAGGGGGTCGGCCGGGTCGGGAAAGCGTTGCACCGCAGCCTCCCATCCGGAGGCGGACATCGCCACGCGGAAATGATCAAGCACGGCGCCGCAGCTGATGAGGGCTTCTCTGCCGGTCGAGTCGGCCGACCGCACCAGGCGCGCCGGGTCGGCGAACAGTTCGACGGTGTTGTCGGTGGCAATCCAGCGCCACGGCTGACTGTTGTGCAGTGAAGGTGCCCTGCAGGCCAGCTGCAGCGCGTCGACGATCACCTCGCAGCGAGGGTGTGTCGCGGGCATCGGGCCTCCGTTCGGTGCACTGCCAGCATTGCCCGAACTCAGCTGGACCCGACAGGGCCAATAGTCCTCAACCGGCGGGCGACCAGGCGTCAGCGCGCCTGCAGTGCTCAGCTGCCCGGCAACACCACTGCGCGCACTCGGCCGACTAGTCCACCGAGGACTGCGCGTCCTCGACCAGGTTGGTGGCGACCTTGATCAATGGCACGTTCGAATCCTGTGACAGCTTGCGCAACAGTTCGAAGGCCTGGACGGCGTTCACGCCGTAGCGCTCCATGATCATGCCCTTGGCCTGGCCGATGATGTCGCGGCTGGACAACGCCCGGCGGAACTGCTCGTCGCGTCGCGCCGAGTTCCATGCCACCGACGAGTGCGCCGCGAAGACCCGGCCCAGGTCACGCGAGTCGGCGGTGAAGGCGCCGGGTTGCTCGGAGAAGACGTTCAAGGCGCCGACCGTCTCGCCGGCGATGAACATCTGGAACGCCATGATCGACCGGATGGGGGTCTCGGCCAACGCATCACGGCGGT
Organism: Mycobacterium sp.; assembly: GCF_049683355.1. Lineage (GTDB taxonomy): Bacteria > Actinomycetota > Actinomycetes > Mycobacteriales > Mycobacteriaceae > Mycobacterium. The sequence continues at coordinate 680 of NZ_JBAUJB010000466.1, read as the reverse complement.
ACTTCGGGAAGCGTTCGTCCTTCTCGAGGTCGACGACGTGGATGATCTTCTCGTCCCACGCCGCCGTCAGGCAGGGGCCTTCCTGATGGCGTTCCTGGATCTTGTCGAGAAGCAGCGGCCAGTGGTGCGATGCCGCCGGAGTGTCGACTTTCTTGGCACTGCGGGTCAGCGTGATCCCGGCGTACTGCGCCCCTGGGATCTCCACGGCGGCATGTTCGGCCAGCTCCGCCAACACGGTCTCGGAATCGGTGTCTGGCCTGCTGTGCAGCCCCTGCACCAGCTCAGCGACACGCAGATGCGCAGCCTCCAACCCGGCTTTATCGTTCACCGTCACCGTCCGTTTGGTATCTAGCCACCTTTTCGGTGTTCAGGCTACCTGTGACCACCGCAAACGGCCCCATGCATGACGATTTCGAGTCTGTGACCGCGCGGCGGCCGATCACAGGGCGCGGAGGTAGCGATCGGTGACACGGCGCTGCACCAGTGACGTGACCGGGGACCCCAACCGGCTCCACCACGTCGCATGCCGCGAAAACGCGATCACCTCGGCGATGACGGTGTCGGTGGCCGGGTCGTAACGGACCAGGAACAGTTCCTCACCGGATTCAGCGTGGCCGGGAAGCGTCCCGTAGGCGAAACCGCGGCGGTCGGGCTCGTCGACGACGTAGACGACCCGACAC
>NZ_JBAUJB010000465.1:0-4674 GCF_049683355.1 Mycobacterium sp. | reverse complement strand
GCCGCCGGCTGCTCCGGTCGCGCCGCCGCCCGCCGCGCCGCCGCCGGTTTACCAGCAGCCGGTCGCCCCGGCACCCGCCTACATCCCGCCCGCGCCGGACTACGTGCCGCCGGCGCCGCCGCCGAACTACCTGCCGCCGGATCCGGCGCCGGTGTATGTGCCGCCGGTGCTGCCGCCGCCCGCCCAGGTGCCGCAGTCGACCATTCCGCAACAGGAGCCCCGGTTACGGGACCGGATCATCGAACGGATCCCGATCATCAACCGGTTCCACGAGCCCGACCCGTACGGCTGACCCCACTTCCCGCCGGAACGGTATTCCAGGCGCGAAATTTCGAGGCAGCCCCGCCTGGAATACAGTTCCGGCCGGGCGTCAGCGGCGGACCAGGTTGCGCAGCGGCTCGCCACGCTGCAGACGCGAGATGTTCGCCGCCACCTCGTCCACACGACCGGTGAAGGTGTCGCTGGTGACCCCTGACGAGTGCGGGGTCATCAGCAGGTTCGGTAGTTCGGCGAACGGCAGTTCGCTTGGCGCACAGTCGCCGCCGGTGGGATAGCGGTACCAGACGTCGATCGCCGCGCCGCGGATCACCCCGCCGGCGAGCGCGTCGTAGAGCGCCCGCTCCTGCACCAGCGGCCCACGCCCCACGTTGATCAGCACCCCGTCGGGTCCCAGCGCCCTCAGTTGCGGCTCGCCGATCATGCCCCGGGTGTGATCCTCCAGCGGCGCCGACACCACGGCCACGTCGCATTCGCGCATCAGCCGGTCGAGGTCGCCGGTGTCGCCGACCCAGCGCAGTCCGGCATCGAGGGTGACTCGACCGGAACCGGTGACCGCCGCGGCGGTGCACCCGAACGGGCGCAACAGGTTCCAGCTGCGCAGTCCGATGTGCCCGAAGCGGACGAACCCGATGTGTGCGTCCCCGAAGATGGGTGGCTGGGGGATGGAGCTGTCGTACACCGGTGTCGCCCAGACATTGTCACGAAGTGAGCGGTCCTGGGTGAGGAACCCGCGGCGCAACATCACCGCCGCCGACACGACATACTCGGCGATCGACCGTCCGTGATGGAAAGTGTTGGTCCACCAGTACATCCGGCGACAGGGCGGCGAAGTCGATCTTGTCCGTGCCGGCCCCCGCGACGTGGATCAGGCGCAGCTTCTGCGCTTTGCGCGCCATGTCGGCGTCGAAACGGCTGCCGACGTACACCTCGGCGTCGCGCAACTGCGACTCGGGGACGCCACCGATGTGCCAGCGGATGTCGGCGGCAGCAGGCACGATGGCCTCGAACGCGAACGCATCCTGGCGGGCTTCGTCGGTGAGCTCCTCGGCCGCGCGGATCTTGCGGTCGAATTCCGGTGTGCCGTAGGCGGCCTGGGGCCCGTCGGCGAGCATGTACTGGTCGAGCGTGAACGCCGCGTCACCGGCCTGGTTGCCGTGCATGATCATCAGCAGGTACGGCCCGGTGTTCGCCGGGAACGGCCGCAGCTGGTACTCGAGCTGCGCGGCGGTGTCCATCATCTCGATCTTGACGTTGAGGCCGATCTCGGTGAACTCGCTCTGCATCACCTCGATGGTCTCGGCGATCTTCGGGAACTGCGCGGTGCGCGCGATCAACCGGATCTGGGTGTCGACGGGCACACCGTCGGCTTTTGCCTCGGCGACGAGCACCTTGGCCTTCTCGATGTCATGCGGCCCGCTGGTGGAGTCGCTGCGGCTGGCGTTGGAACACCTCATCGAGACCGGTGAGTACCGGGCCATCGCCACGATGTGGGGTGTGGAGCGCGGGATTGATCGACAAACCGGTGATCAACGGCTCCACCAGGTAGCCCGCAAAGGGTTTCCGTGTAAACGCCCCCATCCGGGGTACGCCTGGAATTCAGCCCCATCGGGGCGCGCCGGAACGACAGCGACAGGTGATCGACTCATGACAGCTCTGCCCCCGGATCCCGATCCCGTGAACGTCCCCGGTGAGGAGCGCGCCGGCGGCGTGCCCCCGGGTGAGACGCCTCCGGACTCGGCCCAGACCTCGGCGACGTCCAACGCGGATCCGACCGCCGGAAGCAAACTGACACCGAGGGCGATCGCCGCGTTCATCGCGATCGGACTGTTCGCGGCGCTGTTCGCCGTCACCGCGGTGGTTCTGGTGCTGCAACTGCTGGACTAAGAAGTCCCCACCGGGCTCGGGTGTTTGGACTCCAGCGCGGTGCCCTCGATGTCGAGGTCCGGGACGTAGCGGCCGAACCACTTGGAGTGCACCCACATCCGGCTGCCCAGCATGCTCATTACCGCGGGGATCAGCGTGAGGCGCACCACGAACGCATCCAGGAAGACGCCCACGGCCAGCGTCAGCCCGACCGACTTGATGATCGGATCGCTGCCAGCGAGGAAGGCGATGAAGACACCGAACATGATCAGCGCCGCGGCCGTCACCACGCGCATCGACAGGCCGACACCGTTGCGGACGGCCGCCAACGCGTCGTCGGTCCTGCTGAGCTCCTCCTTGATCCGGGAGACCACAAACACCTCGTAGTCGCTGGACAGCCCGAAGATGATGGCCAGCACGATGATCGGCAGAAAGCTGATCGTCTCTCCTGGTGTGATGCCGAGAAAGCTTGCACCCCAGCCCCATTGGAATACCGCCACCTGGACACCGAGCGCGGCGAAGACCGAGAGCAGAAAGCCGATGATCGAGGTGATCGGCACCAGCGCGGCGCGGAACGCCATCGTGAGCAACACGAACGCCAGGCCGACCACCACCACGACGAACACCGGAAGGGCGGCGGCCAGCTTGTCCGAGGTGTCGATGTTGGACGCGGTGGTGCCGCCGACCAGGATCGTCGCGCCGGTGTCGGCCTCGATCATGTCGCGGTCGGCCCGGATACGCTGGACCAGGTCAGCGGTCGCGGTGTCGTTGGGCCCGGTTGCCGGAATGACCTGGATGACCGCGGTGCTTTCGTCGCCGCCTGCGGGCGCGGCCGCGACGACGCCCGGTTCGCGGCCGACATTGGCGGCGATGGTGGACGCGGCCCGCGGGTCGGCCCCGGCCAGGTCGGCGACGACGAGCAGCGGGCCGTTGAAGCCGGGTCCGAGGTGTTCTGCGGTCAGGTCGTAGGCCTGCCGGGCGGTGTTGGACTCCGGTTGTGATGAGCCGCTCGGCAACCCGAGGTGCATGCCGAAGGTCGGCAAGCCGATCAGGATCAGCGCGGCGGAGCCGCCCAGCAGCAGTGGCTTGCGGAACCGCACGACGAATCGTGCCCACGCCGCGCCGAACGTGCGCTGCGGCGTGTACGCGGCGACATGGGCGACCTCTTTGGGCCGGCCGGGTTGCAGCGGTGCCCGGATGAACTTGGAGACCTTGGTGCCCGCGAAACCGAACAGCGCGGGCAGCAGCGTCAGCGCGATCAGCATCGCGATCAGGACCGCCGCGGCGGCGGCCAGGCCCATGTAGGTGAGGAACGGGATGCCCACCACCGACAGGCCGCACAACGCGATGATCACGGTCAGCGCCGCGAACACCACGGCGCCGCCTGCGGTGCCCACGGCCAGCCCGGCGGCTTCCTCGCCCGGCATCAGCAGCAGCCGGTTGTTGCGGTACCGGTTGAGGATGAACAGCGCATAGTCGATGCCGCAGGCAAGACCCAGCATCAGCGCCAGCGACAACGAGGCGGTGGGCATGTCCACGAACGCCGCGACGACGAAGATCCCGAGTGCGCCGATGCCGACGCCGATGCTGGCCGTCAGGATCGGCAGTCCCGCGGCGACGACGGCGCCGAAGGTGATCAGCAGGATCAGGAACGCGACGCCGGCCCCGATGATCTCGGGGAGGTGGGGGACGCTGACCTTGTAGCCGGGGTACACGCTGCCTGCGTATTCGACGCGCACACCCGCGTCCCGCGCCGACGCCATCGCGGACTCCAGTGAGGCCAGCGAGGCATCGGTGACCTCGCCGAGGGGGGCTTCCCACTGCACGGTGCCCAGGCCGACCCGCCCGTCCGGGGCGATCTGCCCGGTCTGTGTGGGTCCGGCGGCCGCTGCGACGCCGGGAATCGTGTTGACGGTCGCGACGGCCTCACCGATTCCCGTGGCCAGTGCTGGATCGGTGATCGCGCGCCCCTCGGGAGCGGCGAACGTGAGCTGGGTCTGCGCGCCGCCGAAGGCCGGCAACTCCTGGCGCAACTGCTCGACGGCCCGCTGCGATTCGGTGCCGGGGATGGTGAAGTTGTCGCTGGGCTCACCGCGGAACCCGACGAACGCGACCGCCACGGCGGCGAGGGCGGCCAGCCAGGCGCCCAGTACCAGCCAGCGGCGGCGATAGCTGAACCCACCGATTGCGAACAGGTAGCGCGACATCGTGTTGGTGTCTTCTTTCGGTCATGACCACAGGGACTTGGCCCAGCAATGCCCGCAGCGGCGATGGGTTATACGTCCCGCGCGCTGTGATCTGCGTGACCCGAGTCCCTCAAACACGTGATCTTCGTGCCGTTGCCTTTTGTTGAGCGAATGTGGGTTCGCTTGTTCATCAGGCAGCCTCGCCTTGCGGTGAGGCGGTCCCCGTCTGGTCCACCGGCCGGTGGTGCGGGGTTGACGTTTCATCGCCTGCTACGTTGCCCGCTGGCGCGGGTTCGGTCTCACGCATGGCTCCACGTCCTGCCACCGGGCCACTCCCGGCGGGACT
>NZ_JBAUJB010000464.1:0-3464 GCF_049683355.1 Mycobacterium sp. | reverse complement strand
AGGCGTTCGAGGAAGTTGATGAGATCATCGGCTGGCCGGTAGCGGCCGGGGGTGGTGTTCGGTCCGCTGACGCGGCTGAGGGCCCGTTCTTTGACGGTCATGTCGGCGTGCAGATAGATGTGGGTTGTGACCGGGCTTTCGTGGCCGAGCCACAGGGCGATCACGGACGTGTCGATGCCGGCGTGCAGCAGCGCCATCGCCGCGGTGTGGCGCAGCGTGTGTGGAGTGACGCGCTTGGCTGCGATCGATGGGCATGTATTGACCGCTGCGGCAGTATGTTTGGCGACGAGTCGTTGAACCGCGTCTGCTGACATCGGTGTCTTGCGTTGGGTCGGAAAGGCTGGACTGTTGGCAGCAGTGCCGGCCTCGGGCAGCCAAGCGCGCAGGGCGGCGGCGGTGGGTTTGGTCAGCGGTGTGCTGCGTTCCTTTCGGCCTTTTCCGGTGGTGTGCACGGCGGCTCCCGGTGTCGTGGTGGTGACATCACTGATGCTCAGCGTGGTTATCTCCGAGACCCGAAGACCGGTCGTGACGGCAGTGAGCAGCAGCGCGTGGTCACGTCGGCCGTACCAGGTTGTTCGGTCCGGCGCGGCCAGGAGGGCATCGGTCTCGGTGCTGGTCAGATACGACACGGTCACCTGGTCATGGCGGCGTTGCGGGATCGCCAAGATCTGACTGGCCGTGTGAGCACGTTCTGGGATCAGCGGCAGCGCATAGCGGTAGAACGAATGGATCGCGGCCAGCCGGGCGTTGCGGGTTGTGGTGCTGTTGTGGCGTTCGATGTCAAGGTAGTTCAGGAAAGCTCCGATCATCACGGCGTCAAGATCATCGAGTGTCAGCTGCGCCGGGGATCTCGTGGTCTGGTCGGCGGCGAAGGTCAACAGGAGCTTGAAGGTGTCCCGGTAGGCCGCGATCGTCTGCGGGCTGGCCCGCAGGTGCCGCATCAGCCGGTCGGTGAAGAACCCTTGCAGCAGCGAACTCAGCGTCGGGGTGATCATGGCGTCACCTTCGTGGCAGAGGCTTCGGCGGCGTTGTCGAGGCGGTCGGCGGCAAGGGTGAGCAGTTCGGGCACTGCCTGCAGATACCAGTACGTCGAGGCGGGATCGACGTGGCCGAGCCAGGTTGACAGCAGTGGCAGTCGCGCTTGAACGTCGTGGCCGTCGCGGTACCAGTCGATCATCGTGGTCACGGCGAAGGTGTGGCGCAGATCGTGCAGACGCACTGGCCGGCACCCCGGCGCGGTGGCCAACCCGGCGGCCGCGACGATCTCACGGAATGTGGCATTGAGCCGGTCAGGACATATCGGTCCGCGCCGGGTGGTGAGGAAAACCGTTGCGCTGCTGTGTGTGCTGGTCCCGACCCATGCTTGGCGGGCCTGCAGGTAGTCGGCGATCACGGTGGTGGTGCTCGGGTGGATGAACACCAGCCGGGACTTGCCGAACTTCGTCTCCAGCACCTGAATCACTCCGTCGGCCAGGTTGATGTCGCTGACGGCCAGCCGGCACGCTTCGCCCGGGCGTAGCCCGGTGGAGGCAAGCAGCCCGATCAATGTTCGCCACGTCAGCGCCTTGAACGCTGGATCCAGGATGCTTGTCGCGGCCAGCAGCGCGCAGATATCGTTTTGGCTCAGTACATTTGGATGCCTCGGCCGGTAACGACGAGGCCGGTGCTCTTCGGCTGGGATCTGCGTGAGCGGATCCAACGCATGCTGGTATCGGGCGAAGATCCGCACCGCGTCCAGCCTCCGGGCTATGAGGGCGTCGCTGACCGGAACCTTGATCGGGGTTGTGGCCCATCGGATTGCAAGGTCGTTGTGGACCCGGGTGGCCCCGCGTTCCTCGCAGAACTCGACGAAACTGCCCAGCAGCTTGCCCAGGCCTTCGAGTTTGAATCCCAGCGCCCGGCGGGTGGCGAGGTAATCAGTGACATTCTCGCGCAATGTCTTCATGACCGTGCCCCCGGCCACGGGCGCGCCATGCCTCGACCGGCATCGGGATCTGCCGTCGCGGTGATCGTCGGCCAGGGCCGGGCCAAGGGCCGCAATGCGACGTCATCGACCTTGGCGTAGATGGCGGTGGAGCGCGCGCTGCGGTGGCGCAGCACCTGACTCACCTCCGGCAGCGACGCCCCACAACGCAGCATCTGCGTCGCCAGCGTGTGACGGAAACGGTGCGCGTTGATGCGCTCCAGCCCAGCGTCTCGGCACGCCCCGGCCACCAGGTGAGCGATCACTGCGGTCGATATCGGGTGTCCTGCGGGCTTGACGGTGGTGAACACCGATCGCGTCGCGCATGCCGGCCTGCCATCGACCAGCCACGCCGCAATCGCCTCACCGGGTTCCGATGGCAGCGGCAAACGCTCCACGTGGTTACCTTTGCCGACGATGGTCAGTTCTCCTGCTCGCCAATCGATATCGTCGAGACCAAGAGCGGCGATCTCGCCTCTGCGGAGCCCGAGTCGGGCCAACAACAGCAAGATCGCGTAATCGCGCCGATCGGTAGCAGTCCAGCAGTGACGTGACGCGACACCCAGGAGACGCTCAAGATCTGCAGCCGGCACTGCCTTGGGAAGCGACGCCAAATGCCAGCCCGTCGGAACTGGAACCGCCCCCGATAGGTCAGCCGATGTGCGGCCGGTGGCGTGGGCGAATCGCAGGAAGGAACGCACCGACCGCGCCATCGACTTCGCCGAATTCGTATTGCGGTCCCTGCAGAACTCGACCATGAACCCAGTGACCATGCCGGCATCCAGAAGGCTCACCGAGACCCCGGCGGGCTGGACCAACGTCCTGAGGAACTGCGCAACCGCCTTGCTGTAGTTGCCAACCGTCACTGGCGACAAACCACGCTGGCGATCCAGCCACTGCTCGTACTCGATGAGTAAATCATCGATCGACACCCGGCGATCACCGGCATCGATAGCGCGTGTGGGATACATGGGGTTCCTCCTCCTGATAGGCAAAGCAATGCACCATCAGAAAGACACACCATGTCCTCGCGCAGGCCGATTATGCCGCGCGAGCCACCCCCGAAACCTCCACCGAACTGCACGAACACCACCACGCTTGCCCCCGGCTCGGCATAACCACGACCTCGGGATAATTGGAGTAGCCGACCTTGCGCAGGTCGTCTTCGTTCTCCGCTTCGAAGTACAGGGTGGTCACGTCATAGAGCAGCAGACTCAACGTGCCCCGCTCATGGGAGTGCGCGAAACATTTCCCGGTGATCACATCCCGGTATTCGCCCGTAACGATGGAACGGAGGTGCCGTTGAATGGTCCTGTAAGACACCGTATTTGCGCCCAGATCGGTCAAGACCCGAAGAGAATCAAGCTTGCTGGTCGGCTCGACGATCCGGGCGATCACCAAGTCCCGGAACACCGCATCACCGACGGCGCCAAAGCCCAACCCGTCATAGGTTTTGCCGATCGCCTCATAGAGCAGCCGCGAACTGGTCGACGCCGTGCGC
>NZ_JBAUJB010000463.1:0-4803 GCF_049683355.1 Mycobacterium sp. | reverse complement strand
CGGCGCCCTTGTGGGTGCAACGCGCTCGGCTTCCCCTTTAGAGGCTCTTCAATTTTAAGTGGGCAGTTGTGATTTCGCTCTCATAGAGCGTGTCGTTGAAGTTGGAGGCCCCTGGTCTTCCGAAGTCTGAAAGTTGCGAAGCATTCAGGCTGACGAAGGGAACCAAGGGCCAGTGTCTGACGGTACGACATTGTTGTTTGGGCTACCAGGGGTACGGGTCGAGCGTGTCGAGCGCCGGGCCGATGGGACGCGTGTGGTGTACGCGGTGACTGCCAGCGAGACGGCGGCGGCGTGCCCATCGTGTGGGGTGCTCTCCACGTCGGTGAAAGCCAGGGTTAGCACCTCGCCCAAGGACATCGGCTACGGCGAAGACCGAATCATGCTGCGGTGGAACAAGACCCGGTGGCGGTGCCGGGAGGACTACTGTGAGCGCGGCTCGTTCACCGAGTCCATCGCCCAGATCCCGGCCCGAGCGCGCACCACCAGACGGTTGCGCAGCCAGATCGGCGCGGCGATCGGGGACGCGGCCCGCTCGGTCACCGAGGTCGCCACCAGCCACGGCGTGTCGTGGCCGACCGCGCACCGCGCGTTCGTCGCCCACGCCGAGGAACTGCTCGTCGAGCCCGCCCCGACCCGGGCTCTCGGCATCGACGAGACCCGCCGCGCAAAGCCCCGCTGGCAGCACTGCGAGCAGACCCGGCAATGGGTGCGGGTCGACCCGTGGGACACCGGGTTCGTCGACCTGGCCGGCGATCAGGGCCTGCTCGGGCAGCGTGAAGGCCGCACCAAGGCCGCCGTCATCGACTGGCTGGGCGAGCGCACCCCCGAGTTCCGGGAAGCGATCGAGTTCGTGGCTATCGACCCCGCTGCGGTCTACGCCTCGGCGATCCGCACGCCTGGGCTGCTGCCCAACGCGACACTGGTGGTCGACCACTTCCACCTGGTCAAGCTCGGCAACGAAGCACTGACCAAGGTGCGTCGCCGCGTGACCTGGGAACTGCGCGAGCACCGGGGCCGCAAAATCGACCCCGAATGGGCCAACCGACGCAGACTCCTGCGCGCGCGGGAACGCTTGTCGCAGAACAGCTTTGCTACGATGTGGAACCAGATCCAGGCTGAGGATCCCAGTGCGCAAATCCTGTCGGCGTGGATCGCCAAAGAAGAGCTACGCACCTTGCTGTCCACCGTGCGGGTCGGCGGAGACCCGCATCTGACCCGCCACCGGCTGCACCGATTCCTGTGCTGGTGCATCGACTCCCAGATCCCCGAGCTGCTCACCCTGGCCACCACCGTCGACACCTGGTGGCCCGAGATCAACGCGTTCGTCCAGACCGGCATCACCAACGCACGCACCGAGGGCTACAACCGACTGGTCAAACAGGTCAAACGAGTCGGCTGCGGATTCCGGAACCCGGAGAACTCTGCCCGCCGGATACGATTCCACTGCACCCGCAAACAGCGGGCCGCAACCCAGACTTCATGCTGATTGCCCGGTCAAAATCGAAGAGCCCGTTTGGCCGCCCACAACGCCGTCACCCGCGCTTGGGCCGCGGCGGCCACACTTTTCAGCTTCTCGAGCTGCTCGACCTGCGCCCGCAGCTCAGCCTCACCGGCTGCCGCATCCAAGTCGAACGCACTTTCGAACATGAACCCAGACTAAACCACCCCACCGACAGGTCCGGTCACCTCATCGTGAGCTCTCGAGCGGCTGGTACTGCTCGAGCACCCGGGGCGTCGTGGTGGCGTCGTACGTGTTGGTCACGCCGACGGTCCATGGGGGTGGCGACTGCTCGCCGGAAAGGACCCACGCCGCCTGCCGGGCCGCCCCGAGTGCCACATACTCCGCTGGAGTCGGCACGTGTACCGCAGTACCGAACACCGCGGGTGCGATGCGCCGGATGGCCTCGGACCGCGCTCCACCACCGATCAGGATGATGCGTTCGGCAGCGACGCCCTGCTCGGCGATCTTGCCGGTGCAATACGCCATCGAGGCCAGTAGTCCTTCCACGGCGGCACGAGCAATGTTTTTCGCGGAGTTCAGGTTTTGTGTTGTCATGCCGTGCAGGGCGCCGGCGGCCCGGGGCAGGTTCGGCGAGCGTTCCCCGTCGAAGTAGGGGATGAGGACCAGGCCATCGGCCCCGGCGGGTGCCGACAGCGCGAGCCGGTCGAATTCCTCGAAGTCCAGGCTCAGCATCTCGGCCACCGCAGCCAGCACCGGCGCCCCGTTGAGGGGGGTGCACACCAGCGGAAGCTGATGCCCGGTGGCGTCGGCGAAGCCGGCAACGAGGCCCTCCGCGTCGTGCGGCGCCGCCTGCCCAACGGCACTCACCACCCCCGACATCCCCAACGAGACCACGCAGTCGCCGGCTGCTGCGCCCAATCCCAGTGCGGCTGCGGCGTTGTCGCCGGCACCGGGGCCGAGCACGGTTCCCAGCGGCGTGGCGCCCGCTGAGTCACGCGGTCCCAGAACCCGCGGCACCGCGGGAACGCGTCCCCTGAACGCCAGTTCGAGCAGGTCGGTCTGGTAGCAGTCGGTTTCGGCCGAGTAGTAGCCGGTGCCGCTGGCGTCACTGCGGTCGGTGCGAAGATCGGCGATGTCGGAGGATCCGGTCAGGCGCCAGGTCAGCCAGTCGTGCGGGAGGCACACCGCCGCGGTCTCGTCGGCATGGTCCGGCTCGTGGTCGGCCAGCCACCGCAGCTTCGCCGCGGTTATCGACGCGACCGGCACCACGCCGACGCGCTGCGCTCACACCGCGGGACCGCCGAGTTCCTCGACCAGCTGACAGGCCGCGTCGCCGGACCGGGTGTCGTTCCACAGCAACGCGTCTCGGACCACTCGTCCGCGGGAGTCCAGGCACACCATGCCATGCTGCTGGGCCCCCACCGAGACGGCCGACACGTCGTCCAACCCGCCTGCCTCGGCGATCGCACGCTGTAGCGCATCCCACCACAGAGCAGGGCCGACCTCGGTGCCGCCGGGATGTGGGGACGACGCCGTCCGCACCACCCGGCCGGTGTCGGCATCGCAGACCACCACCTTGCATGACTGCGTCGACGAGTCGATCCCGGCGACCAGGGCCGGCGGAACCAGTCTGTTCGGCGGCAAGGGCCGGGCGGTGGACGCGGTGATCGGCGGGGTCGTGGTGGCCACGATCGCCAACGGACTCGGCCTGCTGAATCAGTCGTCGTACATCAACTTCCTGGTCACCGGCGGTGTGCTGCTACTCGCGGCGAGCGTCGATGCGATATCGCGTCGACGCCGCTCGTCCACCGGACTGGGTTGAGCCGGGCACTAATTCAGCCACGAACCGATCCGCCGCAGTGCCTCCTCGATGTCGGCGGACGCACCGGCGAACGACAGCCGCACGAATGCACCGCCGCGGACGGTGTCGAAGTCGACCCCCGGTGCGATGGCAACGCCCGTCTCGGCCAACAGCTTCGAGCAGAGCGCCAGCGAATCGGTGGTGAGGTGCGAGACGTCGGCGTAGACGTAGAACGCACCGTCGGTCGGGGCGAGCCGGTCGATACCGATCGCGCGCAGACCGTCGAGCAGCACCGTCCGGTTCGCCGCGTAACCCTCCAGCAGTGAATCGGCTTCGGCGACGGACTCCGCGGTGAACGCCGCGACCGCAGCCTCCTGGGCGAGCGTCGGGGGGCAGATGGTGAAGTTGCCGGTCAGGCAGTCCACGGCCCGCCTCAGTTCTTCGGGCACCAGCAGCCAGCCCAGCCGCCACCCCGTCATCGCGAAGTACTTCGAGAAGCTGTTGACCACCACGGCTTCTCGCGATGTCTGCCACGCGCTGCTGGTCGCCGGGGATCCCTCGTACACCAGACCGTGGTAGACCTCGTCGCTGATCAGGCGTACCCCGGTCGTCTCACACCACGACGCGATCGCAGCGAGCTCCTCAGGCGGGATCACCGTGCCGGTCGGGTTCGCCGGACTCGCTACGACCACCCCCGCGACCGGGGGATCGAGTTCGGCCAACATCTGCGCCGTGGGTTGGAATCGGGTCTCCGGGCCGCACGGCAACTCGACCACCTCGCAGCCGAGCGCAGAGAGTATGTTGCGGTAGCACGGGTAGCCGGGGCTGGCGATCGCCACCCGGTCGCCGACGTCGAAGCAGGCCAGAAACGCCAACAGGAACCCGCCGGACGAGCCCGTGGTCACCACGACGTCACGTGCCTCGATCTCCAGCCCGTACCGGCTCCAGTACGAATCCGCGATCGCTGCACGCAGTTCCGGCTTCCCCATCGCCACCGTGTAGCCGAGCTGGTTGTCCTGCAGCGCCGACACCGCCGCGTTGCGCACCGGCGACGGGGCCCCCGCGCTGGGCTGGCCCGCGGACAGGTTGACCAGGTCGCCATGAGTGCGCTGCCGTTCAGCCGCGGCCAGCCACACATCCATCACATAGAACGGTGGAATACCTGCCCGCAGCGAAAGCGTCACGAGTTCAGGCTAGAACACCTGCGCTTCGAGGCGACGCAGGTGCTCACGAGCAGGCCCCAAAAGCTGTGCGCTGCCGTGGGCGCGTTTGAAGTACAACTGGATGTCGCTTTCCCAGGTGATCGCGATGCCACCATGGAGCTGGATCGCCTCACCGGCCACCGTCGAGAACGCCTCGCTGGCGGCAACCCGGGCGAGCGCGGCCGACGTCGGGTTCGGATCCGCCACGGCCTCGCCGACCACCGCCCGCGCGGACTGCACGGCGACGTAGAGATCGGCCATCCGGTGCTTGAGCGCCTGGAAGCTGCCGATCGGCCGGCCGAACTGGACGCGGTCCTTGGTGTACTGCACGGTCAGGT
>NZ_JBAUJB010000462.1:0-3086 GCF_049683355.1 Mycobacterium sp. | reverse complement strand
GCCGGGTGGTGACCCCGGAACTGCCGGTGCGCTCCGTCGTGGCCCGCGCCGAACTGCAGCGGGCCATGACCCGCCACGCTTCCGTCGTCCGCAGCGGGGATGGGCTGAGACGGCTGCTCGACCTGTTGGCGGCGGCCACACCGCGGGTCATCAAGTCGCGCAATGACTTCGAAGAAGCAGCGCTGACGGCCGTCGCGGGGGCGGTGGCCACCGCGGCGTCGGCCCGCACCGAATCGCGTGGCTGTCATCACCGCTCGGATTTCCCCGACACCGATCCGGCGCAGGCGTCCAGCGTGCTGCGCGGCGGTGCGGTCGGCAGCCTCGCGCAGGCGGCGGTGACTTGCTGATGGCGCTCACCGAGGACGAGCTCACCGAGGCCCGCGCTGTCATCACCCGCGCGCTGGAGGAGGACCTGCGCTACGGGCCGGACGTCACCACTGTTGCCACGGTGCCTGCCGACGCGTGGACCACAGCGTCGGTGGTGGCCAGGGAACCGGGCGTGATCGCAGGGTCAGAGCTGGCGCTGAAGGTCTTCGACGAAGTGCTCGGCGCCGGCAGCTACCGGGTCAAACACCGGGTGCCGGACGGTACCCGGCTGGATGCCGGCGGCGCGGCGCTGACCGTGCACGCCCCGACGCGAGGCCTGCTCACCGCTGAGCGCACGATGCTGAACCTGGTATGTCACCTGTCCGGTATCGCGACCACCACCGCGGCATGGGTGGACGCGGTGGCCGGAACGGGGGCCCAGATCAGGGACACCCGCAAGACCCTGCCCGGACTGCGGGCCCTGCAGAAGTACGCGGTGCGGGTCGGCGGCGGCGTCAACCACCGCATGGGCCTGGGCGATGCGGCGCTGATCAAGGACAACCATGTGGCCGCGGCCGGGTCGGTGGTGGCCGCCCTGCGCCAGGTCCGCGCCGCGGCCCCGGATCTGCCCTGTGAGGTGGAGGTCGACTCGCTGGAAGAACTCGACGAAGTGCTCGCCGAGGGTGTGGAACTGGTGCTGCTGGACAACTTCCCGGTGTGGCAGACCCAGATCGCGGCGCAACGGCGCGCTGCGCGATCCCCGGACACGAAACTGGAGTCCTCGGGCGGGCTGTCGTTGCCGAACGCCGCGGACTACGCGGGAACGGGCGTGGACTACCTCGCGGTGGGGGCGCTCACGCACTCGGTGCAGGTGCTCGATCTGGGGTTGGATCTGTAGCGTGACCGATCCGTCGCCACGGAGCGGTCTGCTCTACACGGCTTTGGTGCTGGCGTTGCTGTCCCTCGGTGTTGCCGCGTTCGCGCTGCTGCGCCCCACCGACACGCAGCCCGACTACACCGACGCGCAGCGCAGCGACGCCCAGACCGCGATCTGTGCGGCCTTCCAGACCGTCCGCACCGGGGTGCAGACGAACACCAACCTCCAGCCGCCGGGTGGTGCCGACGACATCGGCGGTGCGCTCGCGGTCGCCGCCAACGCCCGGGTGGCGCTCTACGACGGCGGCCAGTACCTGCTCGCCCGTCTGGACCCGGCCACCCCCGACGAACTCGCCGACCAGATCCGGCGGTTCGGCAACCAACTGATGGACATCGGCGCCGCCGCGACCGCAGGGGTGCCCAACACCGATCCGGCGCAGTCCGGCAGGCTCGAGGATGCCGAGGCCACCAGCGCCGTCATCGCCGGGCGGTGCCGGTAGCGGGTCTACCAGGTCAAGCGATGTCGGCGACGAAGACACCCGAGCGTTTGGCAAGGCCCTGGGCGATCCGGGGCAGCGACGCGTCGACGGTGCCGGCGGGGAGCACCCGCGGGTCGACCAGGTGCAGGGTCTTCTTGCCGATCTGGATGTCTGCTTCGCCCGCGGCCAGCACATTCTTGACCCAGTTGGTCTTGCCGTGCGCCAATCCGATCGCCAGCACCTGTCCTTTTCGATACGGCGTGACGATCGTCTCGTAGTCCTTGCCTGACGTACGGCCACGGTGCTTGATCACAGCGAGCCCGGGCATCCGCCTGGAGAGCGGTCGAAGTAGCGGGTTGATGTACTTGATCTGCAGGTTTTCCAACCAGGGCGGGAAGATCATGGGCACGCCCGGTGCGTTGTTGGGGTGCTCACGCTTGGTGGGTCGATCGGACATGACGCCTCCGATACCGATTTGTGCTGCTCTGGGACAATGGTCAGCGTGAATGTATCCCCAGGGCTCATGCGGCGCATAGATCTGCGTGGGACCACGCTGCCGGTGGCCCGACTCCGGGGTGCCCTGCCACGCGGCGGCGTCGACGTCGACAGCGTCGTTGCCAAGGTCAGGCCCATCGTCGATGCGGTCGTGCAGCGGGGTGCCGAGGCGGCCCTGGAATACGGTGCGTCCTTCGACGGGGTCCGGCCGCCGCAGGTCCGGGTGCCCGCCGAGCAGCTCACCGCGGCGCTGACCGAGCTGGACTCCGATGTCCGGACCGCGCTCGAGGTGGCCATAGACCGGGCCCGGGCAGTGCACGCCGACCAGCGCCGCACCGACACCACCACCACGCTGGCGCCCGGGGCCACCGTGACCGAACGGTGGGTGCCCGTCGAGCGGGTCGGTCTGTACGTCCCCGGCGGAAACGCCGTCTATCCGTCCAGCGTCGTGATGAACGTGGTGCCCGCGCAGACGGCGGGGGTGGAGTCGCTGGTGATTGCCAGCCCGCCCCAAGCCGCCAATACCGGGTCCTTCGAAGGTCTGCCGCACCCGACGATTCTGGCGGCCGCCGCGCTCCTCGGGGTCGAGGAGGTGTGGGCGGTCGGCGGCGCGCAGGCCGTCGCGCTGCTCGCCTACGGCGGCACCGACACCGACGGCGTCAGCGGGGCAAGCGGAGCGCCGGGAAATGGCACCGAGCTCGCCCCGGTGGACATGATCACCGGGCCCGGCAACATCTACGTCACCGCGGCCAAGCGGATCTGCCGGTCGCAGGTCGGCATCGACGCCGAGGCCGGCCCGACCGAGATCGCGATACTGGCCGACCACACCGCTGACCCGGTGCACGTGGCGGCGGATCTGATCAGTCAGGCCGAGCACGACGAGATGGCCGCCAGCGTTCTGGTCACCGACAGCACCGAGCTGGCCGATGC
>NZ_JBAUJB010000461.1:0-2811 GCF_049683355.1 Mycobacterium sp. | reverse complement strand
GCGCACTCTGCACCACCTGCGCGGCGCCCCGTGCCCTCCGCTCCGCCGCAGCCGTGGCAGGGCCCGGAGGCTGCGGGTAGGTGTCCAGCAGCACCACCACGTCGGCGGCCCGGTCCGTCAACCGCTCGGTGACGTGCAGCGCACCGCGGCGCGCACTGACCGGCCAGTTGACGGTGCGCAGCTGGTCACCGGGGACGTACTGCCGGATGTCGGCGTACTCCACGCCGGGGCCGAGGTGGCGGGCCAGATGGGTGCCCAGCCGGTCGAGCAGATCGGTGCGTGGAATCGCGGTGGACTGCGGTGGTGCCACCGGGAACACGCACACTTCGGCGGCGTCGACGGTTCCGCTGCCCTCCAGCAGTCCACCCCGCCCGAGCACCCGCACCGTGACCCGGATCGGGTACCGCCCCCACCGTGCGGCCTGGACGACGACCGACGTGCCGACACCTGGCGTGACGTTCTGCAGTTCCATCCCGGCCGGTACCGAACAGTGCAGCGCGACGGTGCCGCCGTCGTCGGCCTCCGCGTGCACGTCGACCCGGACCTGCTCGGATTCGAAACAGCGTTGAAACCCCGGCTGCGCGCGGACCTCCACGGTCGGCACCGGCCGCTGCCAGCCCAGCGAACACAGCACACCCAGCA
Source organism: Mycobacterium sp. (assembly GCF_049683355.1). GTDB lineage: Bacteria > Actinomycetota > Actinomycetes > Mycobacteriales > Mycobacteriaceae > Mycobacterium. Next base: position 2,169 of record NZ_JBAUJB010000461.1, on the reverse strand, counting down.
GCGGCGCGGCGAATGCGATGAGCTCCCAGCTGCCGGTGATCAACGCGCAGACCACCGCGATGCCGGCACACGTGGCGATCGACCGGGCCAACGGTGCTGCGCGCCAACGTAACTCGACGTCGATGTGGCTGGTCTCAGCAGAAGCGGTCACTGCGCTCCCCGGGCGCGCGGCACCGGCAACCGGCGCAGCAGCTCGTCGACCACGTCGGCGCCCTGTACCCGCCGGACCCACATCTCTGGCTTCAAGCTGATCCGGTGAGCCAACGCCGGCACCGCAAGCGCCTTGACGTCCTCGGGGATCACATAGTCGCGGCCGAGCAGCAGCGCGTGCGCCCGCGCCAGTTGCACCAGGTCGAGTTCGGCGCGCGGGCTGGCGCCGACGGCGACCTGCGGATGCTGCCTGCTGGCGGTGGCCAGCGAGACCACGTACTGCAGGACGTCGTCGTGAACGGTCACCTCTTCGACCGACTCCTGCATGGCCACCAGGTCGCGGGCGTCGACCACCTGCTGCACGGCCGGCGGCACCGATCCGCGATCGAGGCGGCGGCGCAGCATCGTGGCCTCTTCATGCTCGGACAGGTATTTGAGCTCCAGCCTGATCGCGAACCGGTCCAACTGCGCCTCCGGCAGCGGGTACGTGCCCTCGTACTCGATCGGGTTGTCGGTGGCCAGCACCAGAAAGGGCACCGGCAGCGGGTGGGTCGCCCCGTCGATACTGACCTGCTGTTCGGCCATCGCCTCCAGCAATGCGGCCTGGGTCTTGGGCGGTGTCCGATTGATCTCGTCGCCGAGCAGCAGGTTGGTGAAGATGGGTCCGCGGCGGAATTCGAACCGGCCCGAATGCATGTCGTAGATCGTCGAGCCGAGCAGGTCGGCGGGCAGCAGGTCGGGGGTGAACTGCACGCGGGTGAACTCCAGCCCCAACGCGGCGGCGAACGACTTGGCGATCAACGTCTTTCCGAGACCCGGTAGATCCTCGACGAGGACGTGACCACGCGCGAGCACGGTGGTCAGTATCAGGTTCAGCGCCCGGCGCTTGCCGACCACCACCCGGCCGATCTCGTCGAGCACCGATTCGCACAGTGCCGTGGTGGCCGCAGGCTCGAGGTCTTGGGTCACAACCGCTCCAGACGTTCCAGGATGTCGTTGAGTGCCTCGCGGCCGGGTCCCGGCTCGGTTCCACCGGTCCGAGAGATGTTCTCCGGATCGACCCACTGCCAGAGCTGGTCCCCGAACAGCATGCGACCTGTGGCATGAAAAGCTCTCGGGTCCTTGGCTTTCCGCTGTCCGGCGGCGAGTTCGAACTGGCGCGCCAGCATCGGGCGCAGCCGGCGGTCCCAGTCCGAGCGCGTGGACTCCGACCAGGAGATCAGCGTCTCGGTGCGGGTCAGCCAGCGGCGCAGTGACGCCCCCGAATCGTCGGTCGCGGTGTCGTCGAAGGTGCCGGCGGCGTGATGAGTGAGACGCCACCGAGCGGCGGCCAACGCACCGCCGAGCGCCACCCCCGTCACGCCCAACATCAGGGTGCGGTCGAGCTGAGTGATGGCCAGCAGCTGCACCGTCACCACGAGCAACACCCCGCCGAGAACCATTTTTTTCATGGGCCGGCCGGCAGTTCTCGTTGCACCAGACGCAACGCACGAAAGGCAGCCGCGCGGTGGCCTTCGTTCATCACGTGCGGGCTGAACCGCGCCTCTTCGAACAGGTCGACCAGTTCGGCCGCGCTGTCGGCGGGCAACGCCCGGCGGGCGACCGCGCGCGCCAGCACCTCCGATGGGGTGTCGGAGAGCTGCGGGGTGGTGCCCGGCGACTTCTCCAGTTCGCGTTCCATCGCCGCATAACAGGCGATGATGGCCTCGCGCGGGTCACGGCTGCGGTCGCCGATCTCGGCCAGGCCCAGTTCGGTTGCCCTGGCCAGATCCGGTCCTGCGGACCGACCCATATCAGGGGCGTCCGCGGCGACGAGCTCGACCGCCGGGGCCCGGGTTCGCCGTCGTCCCGCGATCGCCGCGACGACGGCGAGGACAAGCATCGTGACGGTGGCCGCCGCGAGGTAGCCGAACACGTCACTCCCGCCGCCGCGCGGCGATTCCGGTGGCGCGGCGGCGGTGCTGCCGGGCTCCTCGGCGGAGCCGGGGTCGGGGTCTGCCAGCGGCATCTCGTCGACGG
>NZ_JBAUJB010000460.1:0-4849 GCF_049683355.1 Mycobacterium sp. | reverse complement strand
GATCAACGCCCATGTGCCGTTCTGGGTGGGCGCGGGCGCGGTGCTGCTGGCGGCCGGCGTGCTGGCGGCCACCCGCGCGCACCTGCCCGACATCGATGCGCCCGAGCCCGAACTCGACGAACTCACCGACCGTGCCAGGGCGGTCACCGTCGGCAACGACAGCTGATTGTCACGCCACCGCGACCCCGATCAGATGGCCGACGAGGTAGGTGGCCGCGATGGCGAACCCGCCGAACGCCAACTGCCGCAACGATCCCAGCGCGAGGGGTCGGCCGGTGATCCTGGCCGCGGAACCGCCGGCGAGCATCAGACCGACACCGCCGAACGCGAGGCCGAGCCACAGCGATTCGTAGCCGAGCAGGTACGGGATCAGCGGGATGATCGCGCCGATGGCGAACAGCACAAACGACGACCCTGCCGCCACCCAAGGGGACGGCTTCTCCCGCGGATCGACCCCGAGTTCCTGGACCAGGTGAAAGTTCAGCGCCTTGTTCTCGTCCCGATGGATCTCGTCGGTCGCAGCGGCGGCGGTCCGCGGCGTCATCCCCATCTCGGTGAGCATCGCCTCCATCTCCGCGCGCTCGGCCTGGGGATGTAAGCGGAAGGATTTGCGCTCCACCAACACCTCGGAGTCGATCTGCTCGTTGGCAGTGGTCACCGACGTGTACTCCCCCAGCGCCATCGAGAACGCGCCCGCGAGCAGTCCGGCGACGCCGCTGAGCACCACGGTCTGAGCGCTGGCGCTCGCGGCCACGCCCGCGATCAGGGCGGTGTTGCTCACCAGCCCGTCCATCGCGCCGAACGTCGCGGCCCGCAGCCACCCTCCGGTGACGTTGGCATGCCGGTGGTCGGCGACGTGCGGCATGCCCGTCGGCGACAGGGGCGGATCGGCGGGGTCGGTCATGGTGATCATTGAACGCCTGCGGTTGTGCGCTCGCGAAGTCAGGTTTACCTGGGTTTACAGCATCACAGTTTGCATCCGCGGGCTGCGGGCTACCGTCGAGTTATGACCACCACGGCGGAGCATCTTCGTAACACACTGGACGGTCGCTTTCGCGACGTGAAGAACCGGGTGCGCCAGGAACTCTCCAACCCGGTGTTCCGGCCCCACTACACCCCGAACACCGTGATCGCCCGCACCAAGGTGGGTGAGCAGATGCGCGTCATGGCCTCCCAGGGGGCGGCCGAAGACGGATTCAAGAAGGAGCACGGCGGCAACGGCGACGTCGGCGCAGCCGTCACGCAGATCGAGATGCTCGCGATGAGCGACCTCTCGCTGATGGTGAAGGCCGGCGTGCAGTGGGGCCTGTTCGGCGGCGCGGTGGAGAACCTCGGCACCGAGCGGCACCACCAGGACTACGTGCCCCGGATCATCAGCCTGGACCTGCTGGGGTGCTTCGCGATGACCGAGACCGGGCACGGCAGCGACGTCCAGTCACTGGAGACGACGGCGACCTACGACCCGGAGACGCAGGAGTTCGTCATCGACTCCCCCACCCCGTCCTCCCGCAAGGACTACATCGGGGGCGCAGCCGAAACTGCGAGGGTGGCAGCGGTTTTCGCACAGCTGATCACTCCGGACGGGGAAGGCCACGGGGTGCACTGCCTGATCGTGCCGATCCGCGACGACGAGGGCAACGACCTGCCGGGCGTGACCACCTCGGACTGCCATTACAAGGGTGGCCTGCCCGGGGTGGACAACGGCCGCATCCAGTTCGACCAGGTGCGGGTCCCGCGGGAGAACCTGCTCAACAAGTACGCCGACGTCGAGCCCGACGGCACGTACACCTCGCCGATCGAGAACATCGGCCGCCGGTTCTTCACGATGCTGGGCACCCTGATCCGCGGCCGCGTCACGGTGGGCGGCAGCGCGGGCGCCGCGGCGCGGGTGGGACTCGACATCGCGATCCGGTATGCGTTGGAGCGCAGGCAGTTCTCCGCCCCCGACGACGAGCAGGAAGTGCTGCTGATGGACTACCTGGTCCATCAGCGCCGACTGCTGCCGCTGATCGCGCGGTCGTATGCGTTGCAGTTCGCGCAGAACGAACTCGTCGCCAAGTGCCACGAACTACAGACCGCCGACGACCCCGACCCCGAGGAGCAACGCGAACTGGAGTCACGCGCGGCGGGCCTCAAAGCGGCGAACACCTGGCACGCGACCCGTGCCATCCAGGAGGCCCGCGAAGCATGCGGCGGCGCAGGCTATCTCGCCGAGAACCGGCTGATCGCGCTGAAGGCAGACACCGACGTGTTCACCACCTTCGAGGGTGACAACCACGTGCTGACCCAGCTGGTGGCCAAGGAACTGCTGACCGCTTACGCCGACGACATCAAGGGCATGAGCCCTGTCGAGTGGGTGCGCTTCGCGGCCAACTTCGCCGGCGAGCGGGTGATGAAACGCACTGCGGCGCAAACGATCATGCAGACGATCCTGGACACCAGGCAGGACAACGAGGAAGAGGGAAGCCTCTTCAACCGCGGCACGCAGGTGCAGATGTTCGAGGACCGCGAGGAGTACATGCTGGCCTCGGTCGCCCGGCGGCTGCAACGCAAGTCCAAGGAGATGAGCGCCTTCAATGCGTTCAACGCCGTGCAGGATCACGTGCTGCACGCCGCCACCGCGCACATCGACCGCATCATCCTCGAGGCATTCGTCGCAGGCATCGACACCTGCGAGGACGACGATGCCCGCGAGATCCTCGAGATGGTGTGCGACCTGTACGCGCTGTCGGTGATCGAAGAGGACAAGTCCTGGTTCGTCGAGCATCGTTTCCTGTCGACCGAACGTGCCAAGGCCGTCACCCGCGGGATCAACGACCGCTGCCGGCGGTTGCGTCCCCACACGGAGACACTCGTCGACGGGTTCGGCATCCCCGAGCAGTTGCGCTACGCCGAGATGCTGCACCCCGAACACATTCCCGACGCCGACGAGCACGCCGAGCAGGACGCCACCAGCGCCGGGGTCATCTGACCCAGGGTCAGGGCCCGGGGATGGGATCCAGCACGGTGAGCCTGCCGTCCTCGAGCGTCACCCGGGCCGACCCGATTCCGGTCGGGCAGCACGGCTCATCCTGTCCCTGGCGCCACTGGTACTGCACGTGCGCACGATGGTCGCCCTGCGGGATCACGGTGATGTAGGGACGCGGTTCCGGGGTGGGTGAGCCCACCGGGTCGGTGCCGTCGAAGAACAACACCTGCTGCGGGCTGTCAGGAGCCTCACCGTCGGTGACCACCACCCAGTTCAGCCGACAGTCCGGTGCGTTGCCGCGGGCGGTTTCCCGCCACTGACCGGGCGGCAGGAGCAAGAACTCGGAGGTGACGACCTCGTCCGTCGGACCGGGACCGCAGGCGGCGGTGCTCGTCGGTGCCGGACCCGACGGGCTCCAGCCGCAGCCGACGGTGAGCGCAGCCAACGTCACCAGCATCATCAGCGCCGACACGGGGCGCGAAACTCGCATGCCGCAAGACTAATGGGGCGTGTGCTCCCCCGGCTGGACTCGAACCAGCAACCCTTCGGTTAACAGCCGAATGCTCTGCCAATTGAGCTACAGGGGACTGCCCTCCCACGGTCGTTGCGCCGCGGGCCAGAGAGCACTTTAGCCTACGTCCGCGCCGCCTCGCCAATACGGTCCCAGCCGGGCGCGCACTGCCCGCGGTGAGGCAGGATGGACACCGAGCACGCAGTCCCGCGAGGATATCTGGAGGAGCCCTGTGATCGGGTATGTCGCCGTTCTGGCCGTCGGCTACGTGCTGGGAACCAAGGCGGGCAGGCAGCGCTACGAGCAGCTCTCGGGAACGTACAAGGCCGTCACGGGCAGTCCGGCCGCCAAGGCGGTCATCGACGCGGGACGGCGCAAGATCGCCGACCGGGTCTCCCCCGACCCGTCGATGGTGGAGTTGACGACGATCGACTCCGGCACCGAGATCCTCGAGCCGGAGCAGATGACGAAGAAGAAGCCCCGTTAGCCGCAGTCAGCCGAAGTCGCGGGTGATGGTGGTGCCGGGCAGCAGCGGACCGGTCTCGAACGGTATGCCGACGCCGACGCCGTCACCGTAGAGGCCGATCTCCGGCGTGCCGACGATGACGGGCGAGCCGTTGGAGTACCCCATGCAGTTGCCGTCTTCTTTATTGCCGAACCAGGCCAGGCAGGCCGGCTGCGCTGTCAGCTGCGGGGCGGCATCGGTGCTGCTCAGCGACGCGTAGAGCGGCACGGTCACGGCTGCGGCGGCAAACGCCCCAGCGATCAGTCGGGTGCTGTTGGTCCGGATCATGTGCACGAACATCGCCAACTCGCCTTCTCACTACCAATCAAAACGGCCCCGACTGCACGAACACCATAACCCGGCGGGCCTGATCACGCAGTCAGGTCGTCGCCACTTGCCTGTTCGAGCAGGCTGCGCCGGTAGCTCTCCATCGCCACCAGGTCACCGAACAGCGCGTGGTATTCGTCACCCTGCTCGACCGGCGACATCCGCTGCAGCTTGGACTTCACCTCGGCGATCTGGCGTCCGATCCACACTTCCTGCAATCGGGCCAGCACCCCGCCGATGTAGCGGGGCAACCTCTCGTCGTCGGCGTTGATCGCCTCGGCGCTCAGTTCGTTGACCAGGCCGGCCGCCATCGGGGAGGCGGTCTGGTCACGGACCGCCTCGATCCACTGCGCGCCGGTCACCCCGGCCGACGTCCCGCCGGCAGCCTGGATCGCCACCCGCACCGCCGCGTAGCCGGGATGGGTGAAGCTCTCGGTGGCCAGCGAGTCGAACACCGGTCCGGCCAGCGCCGGGTACTGCAGCGCCGACTTGAGCGCTTCGCGCTGGGGCCACAGCGTGGGGTCGGCCGGGTCGGGCC
>NZ_JBAUJB010000459.1:0-3056 GCF_049683355.1 Mycobacterium sp. | reverse complement strand
CGAACACGCGGGCGATACTGTGCAGCACTTTCTGAATTGTGCCGAGAACGCCGGTGAGGTTCTCCGAGTCGTCTCTGACGACGACCTGGAACTCGACCGGCGTGGTGTCGCCGACAACGGGGACAAGGGGGGTGTACACGAACTTGCCGGTGATCAAGTCCCGGAACACGAAACCATCTGCCGGCTGGACGATGTCGTAGGTCAGCGGGTCGCCGTTCGGATCATAGGCATCGATGTCGATGATGACCTGGCCGGTGATCACTTGTTCGGTGGTGACCGACCGGACGACCGGGGTCTTGTTGAAGAATGTGTGGGTGACCACTCGGCGGAACAAGGCCAGGAGCGCATCGGCGATCGACGGCGTCACGGGCACTTCGGGAGTTAGCAGCGGCGAGAGCACAGTGGACACCATCGTGGTGAAGAGCGCTACCTCGCCGACCTCTGCTTCCTCCGGCGAGGTCACCGAGGACACTACGACTGTGGTGTTCGCAGCTTCGTTCGTCGTCGCTACCTCCGAAAAGGTGACGCGGCTGTAGGTGGGCTCCGTCGGACCTTCCTCGACGTCGGGAGACTCCTTGAACGCCGACTGTTGTTTGCCGTCTGGTTCATTCGATTCACCGACATCGTCTGTCGCCTGGCTGCTGTCTCGCTCGGGTGACCGGTCGCTCCCGACGGCCGGCGCATTGTCCGGGTCGGGTTCGTCCGAGTCACTTTCATCGACGTCAGGATCCTCGTGATCGGGTTCGGACGCGTCCTCAGAGTCTGCATCTTTCTCGTCGTCGGAGACATCGACTTGGGCTGAGTCATCATCCCCCGCATCGTCCTGGCCCCCGGAGTCATGGGCATCGGAGGCCCGCCCGCTGCCCCCGGATGAAGACGAGTTGGCTACCGATCGCTTCGTGGCGCCGGCCCCTGAGTCCGAGCTCGACGACGTCGAGGAGGAGTCCGAATCGCTCTCGGCCAGTGCGACGCCGGTGGCGGAATTCGCTACAGCCAAACCGATACCGAGCGAGACCGCGAGCGCGCCCACTCGGCCGATGTGGCCGGAGAACCGGGGAGCACCCTTTCGCGCGTGTTTCGGCGAGCCATCGGTCCCGAAGCCGGCGAGGAGATCCTTCGCCGCCCAGAAATCTCCCGCATCGTTGCCTGCGATCCGGTGGCGGGATGGATGTGAATTCATTACGTCGGCCTCCGTGGTTCTGAAAGGCCCCCCGGCTGTTCTTGTCCCCCGCCACGCATCAGGTCGGGAGACGACTGGCACCGTGTACCGCAGATGGGCGCACGCCGCGTCATCGAACCCCCGACCGAAAGGTAGTACTGTTTAATAGCTGACCGGACCCCCGGCAAAGTCGCCGCGTTCCCGAAAAGCACACTAGAGCAAAAACATGACGCGCATCACACTTCGCCGAAATTTGGCTGCGAATGCAACTTCATCTCATCCGGCGCTACCGCGTTGAACTGCATCTACCACGTGTGTACAAATATTGTCGAGCCCGAAAATCTGCGTGCGATGTCCTGCGCCCCCTAGGACACGTGTCGCGCATCGGCAGCCGCACAGGACCATCATCAGCCTCCTGCAGCACGACGAGACAGCGTTTGCCATACTCCGCGGTCCCGTAATGCAGGCCGCAGTGGCTCTTCACCGAGAGCCGTTTACGGACTGTCCTCCACCGCTGCCGACCAGCACACGACAGCCAAGGCAACAAGAACCTGGATAATGGACAGACATGACTGTTAACCGCTACCGGTATGGGCCGGCGTGACTGACGGGCCACTGATCGTCCAATCGGACAAGACGGTGCTGCTCGAGGTCGACCATGAGCTTGCCGGGGACGCGCGTGCTGCGATCGCCCCGTTCGCCGAGTTGGAACGCGCCCCCGAGCACATCCACACCTACCGGATCACCCCGCTGGCGCTGTGGAACGCCCGCGCGGCCGGACACGACGCCGAGCAGGTGGTCGACGCCCTGGTCAGCTTCTCCCGCTATGCGGTGCCCCAGCCTCTGCTGGTCGACATCGTCGACACGATGGCCCGCTACGGCCGGTTGCAGCTGGTCAAGAGCCCGGTGCACGGCTTGATCCTGGTCAGCCTGGACCGTGCGGTGCTCGAAGAGGTCATGCGCCACAAGAAGATCGCGCCGATGCTGGGGGCACGGATCGACGACGACACAGTCATCGTGCATCCCAGCGAGCGCGGTCACATCAAGCAGTTGCTGCTGAAGATCGGCTGGCCGGCCGAGGACCTCGCCGGCTACGTCGACGGTGAGGCGCACCCGATCAGCCTCGCGCAGGACGGCTGGCATCTCAGGGACTACCAGGAGATGGCGGCGGACTCGTTCTGGGCAGGTGGTTCGGGTGTGGTGGTGCTGCCGTGTGGGGCGGGCAAGACACTCGTCGGCGCGGCGGCGATGGCCAAGGCCGGCGCGACCACGCTGATCCTGGTCACCAACACCGTCGCCGGGCGGCAGTGGAAGCGTGAACTGATCGCCCGCACCTCGCTGACCGAGGAGGAGATCGGCGAGTACTCCGGCGAGCGCAAGGAGATCCGGCCGGTCACCATCGCCACCTATCAGGTGATCACCCGTCGCACCAAAGGCGAGTACAAGCACCTGGAGCTGTTCGACAGCCGGGACTGGGGCCTGATCATCTACGACGAGGTGCACCTGCTGCCCGCGCCGGTGTTCCGGATGACCGCCGATCTGCAGTCGCGCAGGCGTCTGGGGCTGACCGCCACGCTGATCCGCGAGGACGGCCGCGAAGGCGACGTGTTCTCGCTGATCGGGCCGAAGCGCTACGACGCGCCGTGGAAGGACATCGAAGCCCAGGGTTGGATCGCACCGGCAGAGTGCATCGAGGTGCGGGTCACGATGACCGACAACGAACGGATGCTGTACGCCACCGCCGAACCCGAGGAGCGCTACAAACTCTGTGCGACGGCGCACACCAAGATCGCTGTGGTGAAGTCGATCCTGGAACGGCACCCGGCCGAGCCGACGTTGGTGATCGGCGCCTACCTCGACCAACTCGACGAACTGGGCGCCGAACTCGACGCCCCGG
>NZ_JBAUJB010000458.1:0-12748 GCF_049683355.1 Mycobacterium sp. | reverse complement strand
CCCCCGTCGCCGCCGAACAACCCGGCGTTGCCGCCCCGGCCGCCGTTGGCCCCGTCACCACCGCTGCCCCGCAGCAGCCCGCCGTTTCCGCCGTTGCAGGCAGCGGCGGCACAATCGGCGGCAGCGTCGATACCGTTGCCGACGAGCCAGCCACCCTCACCGATCATCGGGACCACCGCCGACCGGGAGTCCGACCCGCTCGACGTGCGCTGGCTCCCCGGGGCGCCCGGCACCAACCACCACAGCTCGTCGGACACCGGCGCCTGCGGCACCAACAACGCGTCGAAGGAGGCCAACTCGACGGCCCGGACCGGTGCCGCCGGCGCACCCGTCTGGGTGGACAGCAGCACGCCGATGCCGACTGCCGCCACGCCCCCTGCACCGGCCGCGACCCAGCGGTGGGCGGTGGTTCCCCGGCCTGCGCCAGCGCTGCGGTCGGTCACATCATGTGCGGTGCGGCGGCGTTGAGCCATGCGCAGTTCCCCCTGGTCTGCTCGGTCTCTGGATTCACCGGAATCTAACACGGCAAATCGGCGCCTCAGTCAATTACCCTGCCCGAATGGTGTACCGTGTTGCGCCTCGAATTAGCTGACACCACACCTGCGCTCGGAAGTCCCGGTAGCTGCGTCAGACCGGCGACCCTCCGAATTCGCGGCCACGGCGGATCGCCGCACGGAGCCGTCCGGGATGCTGCGAATACCGCAAAGACCTGTAACGATGCCGGACTGCAACCGGGGGCCCGCGGCGGGTCAGCGCTTGCGGTCGGGCACCTTGTACGAGGAGGGCCACGATTCGCGCGTCTCGTCGCCGACAAGCGGAATGCCTTTGCTGCCGATCCGGATGTCGTAGGCCTCCTTGCCCGCGCCGACTTCGCGGTTGGCGTGCTCGGTGGCCAGGTAGATCAGCTGATCGATCTCGGCCTCGGCGAACGCGACGAAGGTGGTCTTGCGGACCACCTCGTCCGCCGCCGGCACCATCCGGTCCGGCAGCACCCGCGTCAGCAGGGCCGCCACACCCAGCAACGTGAACGGCACCACCCAGTAGCAGACGAACGACAGCGGCGTGCGGATGTCCAGGATGGTCGCGTCGCCCTGCAGGATCGGCGGGACCGCTGAGGACAGCGCCATGCCACCGAACGCCGCGATCCAGATCCAGGTCAGCAGCGTGGTGATGCGGGCGAAGGGCTCGCTGTCGATCACTTCCTTCGGCTGACCGACGACGGCGAACTCGCGGACGAACGGCTTGCCGATCAGCACGCTGACCAACGCCACCACGAAGATCCCGGCGGTGCTCAGCGGCTGCATCCACCGTTCCATGAAGCCCTGGCTCACCGTGAACGTGAGCACCGTCAGCAGGAAAAATGTTGCGACAGCGCCGATCTCCAGCGTTCGCCCAGGAGATCCGCTGAGCCTGGAGACGACGAGTGCCGCGATCGCCACCGCAAACGCAACGAGCACCGCGGTGACGAAGGGAACGTTGCCGACGAGGATCCAGTAGACGATCCACGGTGCGAAGCCGAACAGTATGCCCACGAGCGGTCAGTGTATTGAGTCACAATCCGCCCACCGATGTGGGTTCCACACTCGGCACCGACAGCACCGCGAGATGGCGACGAAAACTGCTGCATCACAAAGCGATCGATCACGCTGGTTTCAGGGCCGACACGGCGGGAACAATCCGTCGGGTCCGCAGGAGTAGGACGCGACGCTTATCACAGCTGCTACCGGTAAGGGGCCGTACAAATGCGGGAACACCATGTCGGCGGGATCGGTGGGAGCCCCGGGTTCCCAGCGGACCGGAGAGGAGAGACGTGCGGCGTCGATGCGGAGCAACAGCAGGTCTGCCCGGCCGGTGTAGAGACGATTCGCGGGCAGGTGGACCTGAGCCGGTGTCGACAGGTGCACAAATCCCACCGCGTCGAGGGAATCAGGGTGCAATTCGCCCGACAGGCGCGCTGTGTCCCACTGCGACGCAGCGCATAGATGGACGAGGACATCGGACATACCGTCACCCCCAATTTGTCGCAACACATAGATCCGTGAGACACGACACACCCGTAAACCCCCGGGGAACAAGGCCGGAACCCCAAGCGTCTGACAGAGTGGAAGTACGTCGCCACATCCTATGGAGGTGCCATGACCGCAACGCTGACCAGTCCCGAGTTGACCAAGGCTGACCGCTGCGACCGTTGTGGCGCCGCGGCCCGCGTACGGGCGAAGCTTCCGTCGGGCGCCGAGCTGCTGTTCTGCCAGCATCATGCCAACGAGCACGAGGCCAAGTTGGTCGAGCTGGCTGCAGTTCTGGAAGTAAGCCAGTTGGAGCCGTAGCGGCACATCGGCGATGCTGGACTGGTCATGAATGACCAGTCAGCCCCGCCCCCCGAGCGGCCGAGGCCGTCGCGCCACCACTTTCGGCACATATTCCGCCGAACCCTGGCAAAAAGTTGGGACGACTCGATTTTCGCGGAGTCAGCCCAGGCTGCCTTCTGGTGCGCACTGTCACTGCCCCCGCTTCTGCTGGGGATGCTGGGCAGCTTGGCCTACGTAGCTCCACTGTTCGGCCCGGACACCCTGCCGATGATCCAGAGCCAGTTGGTCAGTACCGCCGGGCGATTTTTTTCGCCCAACGTGGTCGCCGAGATCATCGAGCCCACGGTGCGCGACATCATCAAGGGTGCCCGGGGCGAGGTCGTGTCCCTGGGGTTCGTCATCTCGCTGTGGGCGGGCTCGTCGGCCATCTCTGCGTTCGTCGACTCGATCACCGAGGCCCACGGCCAGACCCCTCTTCGCCATCCCGTGCGGCAGCGGTTCTACGCACTGGGGCTGTACGTGGTGATGCTGGTGGGAGCCATCGTGACGGCCCCCTTCCTGGCGCTGGGCCCGCGCAAGATCGCCGAGTTCATCCCCGACAGCTGGGATCACTTCCTTCGTTTCGGCTACTACCCGGTGCTGTTCCTCGCGCTGGTGGTCGCGGTGAACCTGCTGTACCGGGTGTCACTGCCCAAGCCGCTGCCGTCGCACCGGCTGGTGTACGGCTCCGTGCTCGCCGCGGTGGTGTTCCTGGTGGCGACGTGGGCGCTGCGGGTCTATCTGACATGGATCACCAGCACCGGCTACACCTACGGCGCGCTGGCGACTCCGATCGCATTCCTGTTGTTCGCGTTCTTCCTGGGCTTCGCCGTCATGTTCGGTGCGGAACTGAACGCGGCCATCGAGGAGGAGTGGCCAGCTCAGGCGACCCACGCCAAACGGCTGCGGTGGTGGCTGGAGGCCAAAGCCAGCGCCTTCAGCGGCGCGCCGACCGCACAACCGGTCGACGCCCCCGAACACCTCGTCATACCCCCCGGCGACGCACCCGCCGCGGTCGCCAAGGGCGACGCCGCTACTTCTTGAGCTGCTCGTAGATCTGCTTGCAGTCCGGGCACACCGGCGAACCGGGCTTGGCCGACCGGGTCACCGGGAACACCTCACCGCACAGCGCGACGACGTGCGTGCCCATCACCGCGCTCTCGGCGATCTTGTCCTTCTTGACGTAGTGGAAGAACTTGGGGGTGTCGTCGTCAGTCCCGTCGTCGACGCGTTCGTCGGTGTCGGTGCGCTCGATGGTCTGGGTTTGCATGTCACCATTCTGCCTCGCCACAGATCGGTAAGAAACGTCACCGGCACACCGGCTGCCGATGTGCAACAGTGGAGTAATGAAACAAGGCCAAGAGCTGAGTTTCGATGACGATGGCCGGCCCGTTCTGATCACCCGGGCCGCGCTCGCTCACGAGGAACAGCACCGCGCCCGGGTACGCAAGTACCTCACGCTGATGTCGTTCCGCATCCCTGCACTGATTCTCGCCGCGGCGGCCTACGGCATCTGGCAAAACGGTCTGGTCTCGTTGGCGATCATCGTGCTGTCGATCCCGCTGCCGTGGATGGCCGTGCTGATCGCCAACGACCGTCCACCGCGACGCGCCGAGGAACCTCGGCGGTACGACTCGAAGCGGCGCATCCCGCTGTTCCCGACAGCCGAGCGCCCCTCTCTGGAGGGCTCGGCGGCGGTGTGGCCGCAGGCCGAGGCCGAGCACTCGGGGTACGAAGCGGGCGATTACCGCGGCGACGTTCCCCGCTGATCATCGCCGGGGGCACTTCTCAGCACATTCTCAGGTCGAGCTCCGAAAACCGCAGCTCAGCAGGTGTGAGCCGCGGTGAGGTTGGGAACTCTTCGAACTCATAGAGCGTTGTAGCTCTTGAAAGTTCGACCCGATCAGGAGGCCGTAATGGCAAATGCCACCAGCAGTCGCTTCGACCAAGATCTGGATGCCCAGAGCCCAGCCGCAGACCTGGTGCGCGTCTACTTGAACGGCATCGGCAAGACCGCGCTGCTCAACGCCGCCGACGAGGTCGAACTCGCCAAGCGAATCGAGGCGGGCCTGTACGCGCAGCATCTACTCGACACCCGCAAGCGCCTCGGCGACAGCCGCAAGCGCGATCTTGCGGCGGTGGTTCGCGACGGCGAGGCGGCGCGGCGGCACCTGCTCGAAGCCAACCTGCGTTTGGTCGTCTCGCTGGCCAAGCGCTACACCGGGCGCGGCATGCCGCTGCTCGACCTCATCCAGGAGGGCAACCTCGGGCTGATCCGCGCGATGGAAAAGTTCGACTACGCCAAGGGATTCAAGTTCTCGACCTACGCCACGTGGTGGATCCGCCAGGCGATCACCCGCGGCATGGCCGATCAGAGCCGCACCATCCGTCTTCCGGTCCACCTCGTCGAGCAGGTCAACAAGCTCGCCAGGATCAAGCGCGAAATGCACCAGAACCTGGGTCGCGATGCCACCGACGAGGAGCTGGCCGAGGAGTCGGGCATTCCCGCGGAGAAGATCGCCGACCTGCTGTCGCACAGCCGCGACCCGGTGAGCCTGGACATGCCGGTCGGCAGCGACGAGGAAGCACCGTTGGGCGACTTCATCGAAGACGCCGAGGCGATGTCGGCCGAGAACGCCGTGATCTCCGAACTGCTGCACACCGACATCCGCTACGTGCTGACCACGCTGGACGAACGCGAACAGCAGGTCATTCGGCTGCGGTTCGGCCTGGACGACGGCCAGCCCCGCACACTGGATCAGATCGGCAAGTTGTTCGGGCTCTCCCGGGAGCGGGTGCGCCAGATCGAGCGCGAGGTGATGGCCAAGCTGCGCAACGGTGAGCGTGCAGACAGGCTGCGCTCCTACGCCAGTTAGTACGCCAGTTACTGTAGCAAGCCCCCACGGAAAGCCCGCCGGAATTTTCGGCGGGCTTTCTGACTTCACTGTTGTCTAGCCGTGTCGCCAGATGAAGCACCGCTGTTCAGCGGGTCGACCGGTAGACTCGCCCCAGACGGAGGGTGTGCGAATGAACGATCTGGTCGATACCACCGAGATGTATCTGCGAACCATTTACGACCTCGAGGAAGAGGGCGTCATCCCGCTGCGCGCGCGGATCGCGGAACGTCTCGATCAGAGTGGACCCACCGTCAGCCAGACCGTCTCGCGGATGGAGCGGGATGGCCTCCTACACGTCGCGGGCGACCGTCACCTGGAGCTGACCGACAAGGGCCGCGGCTTGGCGGTCGCGGTGATGCGTAAGCACCGTCTTGCCGAGCGGCTCCTCGTGGACGTCATCGGGCTGCCCTGGGAGGAAGTCCACGCCGAGGCATGCCGGTGGGAGCACGTGATGAGCGAGGACGTCGAGCGCCGGCTGGTCCAGGTGCTCAACAACCCGACCACGTCCCCGTTCGGCAACCCGATCCCGGGCCTGTCGGAGCTCGGTGTCGGCGATGAGCTGATCAACGAGACGATCAGCCTGGTTCGGCTGACCGAGTTGCCCGCCGGAATGCCCGTGGCGGTGGTGGTGCGGCAGCTCACCGAGCATGTCCAGGGCGACGCCGAGTTGATCGCCCGGCTGAAGGACGCCGGCGTGGTGCCCAACGCCCGCGTGACCGTCGAGGTCAACAACCACGGCGGCGTCATGATCGTCATCCCCGGCCACGAGCAGGTCGAACTCCCGCACGAGATGGCTCACACGGTCAAGGTCGAAAAGGTCTGACCCGCCGCGCAAGCTAGCCTGCCCGGCGGCCGAAAAGCCGCTTCGGCGGCAGCTGCACACCGAGCTGCTTGGCCAACCGGTAGCCGGTGCGGGCCAGTTCCCGTATCTGCTCTGGCCGCATCCCCGACTGCAGCGCGTGGTCGAGCATCCCGGCCATCCGGTGCGACGGTGAGCACCTCAGCGCTGCGTCCAGTGAGATCCCGGCAAGCGGCCCGTCCCCCCGCGCATAGGCCGAAAATGCCAGCAGTACCAATGCTTCCGCTCGCCACGGCTCCGGCAGCCGGCGGGCGAGCTCGGCCCACAACGATTCGGCCGCGCCCGCATGGTCTCCGACGGCCAGTGCATACAGAGTGTCGCGCACCCGCGGATCGGTCAGCGCCAACGCCAGCCGCGTCAGCTGCCCGTCGTCCAACGGGGGGCCGTCGGTGAGCTGATCCGCGCAGGCCAGGGCATGCTCGATGTCGCTCTTGGCCTGCGAGTCCGGACGGTCGGGATCCACCGCGCCGGCCGCGCCGATGTCCCGGGCCATCGCGGCGCTGCGTTCGGGATCGACCTGGGCGACCACGGCAACCAACTCCGAGCGCCGGGCGTAGAGACGCCGACCGTCCAGCACGGCGGCCACGGCGACCGGTGAGGCCGCCGGATCCTCGACCACCCCTGTGCTGCCGCACCCGTCGGCGCAGTACCACCGGCCTCCGGCGGCGACCTTGTCGACCACGTGTGCGGCGGACAGTTCGACGTCCCATCTCGCGAGCTCGATGGCCAGTTCGTGTGTCAACTCCCGGTACTGGTCCGCGCACATCCGGCATGCGGCACCCTCGTCGTCGACGATCACAGCGATCGCGATCTCCGCTCGCGAGGCGGCCGCCAGTTCCGCGAGCTGACTCAGCGAGTAGTCCGCACCTTCGGAAAGCTCGGCGCGCATCACCGCGCCCATCTCACCGTGGGCAGCGGTCACCAGCACCAGCGATCTCTCGGGGACGAACCCGAGGACAGCGGGCAGCGCCGCGATCAGGGCGCCGGGTCGGTCGAGCGGGTTATCGGGACGATGTGTTGTGGACATACCGCAAACCTCGCAACACCTGCCGACGGCGAACCGCTGTCGACGAGGTGTTGCACCCGAACTGGGGATGGAATCGCGATTGGGGATCAGGTCCGCCCGAGCCGTGAGAGTTCACCAGGTGTTGACGTCGGCCGACATGCGAGACCGGCACAACCGGCGTAGACCTTCTTCCATGGGTTCCGCGCAGGAGTACGACCTCGTCGTCATCGGGTCCGGCCCGGGCGGGCAGAAGGCTGCCATCGCCGCGGCGAAAGTCGGTAAGTCCGTCGCCGTGATCGAGCGCGGGCTGATGCTGGGAGGGGTCTGCGTCAACACCGGCACCATTCCGTCGAAGACGCTGCGCGAGGCCGTCGTCTACCTGACGGGCATGAGCCAGCGCGAGCTCTACGGCGCCAGCTACCGCGTCAAGGAGAGGATCACCCCGGCCGACCTGTTGGCGCGCACCCAACACGTCATCGGCAGGGAGATCGACGTCGTGCGCTCGCAACTGATGCGCAACCGCATCGAGCTCTACGTCGGTCACGCCCGGTTCATCGACGCGCACACCATCCACGTCGACGACCCCGGCCGCGCCGAACGGGTCACGGTCAGCGGCCGCTACGTCGTCATCGCCACCGGCACCAAACCTGCCCGGCCGCTCGGCGTGGAGTTCGACGAGAACCGCGTACTGGACTCCGACGGGATCCTCGACCTCAAGTCCATTCCCGGCTCGATGGTCGTGGTCGGCGCCGGCGTCATCGGCATCGAATACGCCTCGATGTTCGCGGCACTGGGCACCAAGGTCACCGTCGTCGAGAAGCGTGACAACATGCTCGAGTTCTGCGACCCCGAGATCATCGAGGCGCTGAAGTTCCACCTGCGCGACCTGGCCGTGACGTTCCGGTTCGGTGAAGAGGTGACCGCCGTCGACGTGGGATCTGCGGGCACCGTGACGACGCTGGCCAGCGGCAAGCAGATCCCCGCCGACACCGTCATGTACTCGGCGGGCAGGCAGGGCCAGACCGACCACCTCGACCTCTCGAACGCCGGGCTGGAAGCCGACAACCGCGGTCGCATCTTCGTCGACGACAACTATCAGACCAAGGTCGACCACATCTACGCAGTCGGCGACGTCATCGGCTTCCCGGCCCTGGCGGCGACGTCCATGGACCAGGGCCGGCTGGCCGCCTACCACGCGTTCGGCGAGCCCTGCAAAGGCATGACCGAGCTCCAGCCGATCGGGATCTACTCCATCCCCGAGGTGTCCTACGTCGGGGCGACCGAGGTGGACCTGACCAAGGCGTCGGTGCCCTACGAGGTCGGTGTGTCCCGGTACCGCGAGTTGGCACGCGGGCAGATCGCCGGCGATTCCTACGGCATGCTCAAGCTGCTGGTCTCCACCGAGGATCTGCGCCTGCTGGGGGTCCACATCTTCGGCACCAACGCCACCGAGATGGTGCACATCGGCCAGGCCGTGATGGGCTGCGGCGGTACCGTCGAATACCTCGTCGACGCCGTATTCAACTATCCGACCTTCTCCGAGGCCTACAAGGTCGCAGCCCTGGACGTGATGAACAAGCTGCGCGCACTGCACCAGTTCCGATCCTGAGCCACCCGCACCCTCCGCCGGATGCGGAATGTCACATCGGTGTGAGCGCGTTCCAACGAATCGGTGACGGGGGTATACCGCCGTGGCGGGAAACCCCACATGCGGGACACTGGTAGGACACAGTGCGAACGACACCCACTGTCGCGACCACAGTGGCAAGGAGGCAAGAGATGGCTGAGAACACAGACAATCCAGGTCAGCAGTACCAACCTGAGCAGACGGGCATGTACGAGCTCGAGTTCCCCGCCCCCCAGCTCGCGGCCGCCGACGGCCGCGGACCGGTGCTGATCCATGCCTTCGAGGGCTTCTCCGACGCCGGCCGGGCGATCAAGCTGGCTGCCGAGCACCTCAAGGACACGCTCGACACCGAGCTGGTGGCATCGTTTGCGATGGACGACCTACTCGACTATCGGTCCCGTCGGCCGCTGATGACGTACAAGACCGACCACTTCACCCACTACGACGAGCCCGAACTGAATCTCTACGCACTGCACGACAGCGTCGGGACGCCGTTCCTGCTGCTCGCCGGCCTGGAGCCGGACCTGCGTTGGGAGCGCTTCATCACCGCGGTGCGGCTCCTGACCGAGCGCCTCGGGGTGCGCCGGGTGATCGGTCTTGGCGCCATCCCGATGGCGGTTCCACACACCCGGCCGATCACGCTGACCGCCCATTCCAACGACAAGGAGCTGATCGCCGACCACCAGCCCTGGGTCAGCGAGGTCCAGGTTCCCGGGAGCGTGTCGAGCCTGCTGGAGTTCCGGATGGCCCAGCACGGACACGAGGTCGTCGGATTCACCGTGCACATCCCCCACTACCTGGCGCAGACCGATTACCCCTCCGCGGCGGAGACGCTGCTGGCTGAGGTCGCCAGGAGTGGTTCGCTGCAGATCCCGACGGCCGCGCTGGCCCAGGCTGCTGCCGAGGTGCAGGACAAGATCAACGAGCAGGTCGCCGCCAGCCCGGAAGTCGCTCAGGTGGTGGAGGCGCTGGAGCGCCAGTACGATGCTTTCGTAGCCGCTCAGGAGAATCGGTCGCTTCTGGCACACGACGAGGATTTGCCCAGCGGTGACGAACTCGGCGCCGAGTTCGAACGGTTCCTCGCCCAGCAGACCGGTGAGAACGACAGGAAAGACGGGGACGATCCCACCGGTGGTCCCCAGCCGAGGTAGCTGCCATCAGTCCCGACGACGAAGTGGGCGACATGTCCGTGATCAGCGGGTTTGCGCTGTGACAGACCGCAAACCCAACCTGCGCTCCGTGCGGGAATGCACCCCCGCGTTGCACTACCGGACGATCCATGGCTACCGCAGGGCGTTCCGGGTGGCCGGGTCCGGTCCGGCGATTCTTCTGATCCACGGCATCGGTGACAACTCCACTACCTGGAGCACTGTGCAGGCCAAGCTCGCGCAGCGGTACACCGTCATCGCCCCCGATCTCCTCGGCCACGGAAAATCCGACAAACCTCGGGCGGACTACTCCGTGGCCGCTTACGCCAACGGCATGCGGGACCTGCTCAGCGTGCTCGACATCGACAGCGTCACGGTGATCGGTCACTCACTCGGCGGCGGCGTGGCGATGCAGTTCGCCTACCAGTTCCCACAGCTGGTGGACCGATTGATCCTCGTCGGGGCCGGTGGCGTCACGAAGGAGGTGAACATCGCGCTGCGGATCGCGTCGCTGCCCATGGGCAGTGAGGCGCTGGCGTTGCTGCGGCTTCCGATGGTGCTGCCCGCCCTGCAGCTCGTCGGCCGCGCCAGCGGCACCTTGTTCGGATCTACCGGGATGGGCCGCGACATCCCCAACATGCTGCGCATCCTGGCCGATCTGCCCGAACCCACCGCATCCTCGGCCTTCGCCCGTACGCTGCGCGCGGTGGTCGATTGGCGCGGTCAGGTCGTGACCATGCTCGATCGCTGCTACCTGACGCAATCGGTTCCGGTGCAGCTGGTCTGGGGTAGGAGCGATTCGGTCATCCCCGTCAGCCACGCCGAGATGGCACATGCCGCGATGCCGGGCTCACAACTGGAGATTTTCGAGGATTCAGGGCATTTCCCGTTCCACGACGACCCGGACCGTTTCGTCGAGGTCGTGCAGAAGTTCATCGATTCCACCGAACCCGCCGTCTACGACCAGGATTACCTTCGTGGGCTGCTGCGGGCAGGCATCACCGAGGGCGCGATCTCCGGTTCGGTGGACACCCGCGTCGCGGTGCTGGACGCGATGGGTGTCGACGAACGCAGCGCCACCTGAACATCGCGCCTGCAGATCACGGGTTCGTCGCGGCGGCCAGCACGTAGCATCGGCAACATGGCCATCGACGTGACAGTGCTGCGCGTGTTCACCGACGAGCAGGGCCGGTTCGGCAACCCGCTCGGCGTCGTGGATGCGGCCGAAGTGGAACCGGCTGATCGGCAACGCATCGCGACCGAATTGGGTTACAGCGAAACCGTCTTCATCACCCTTCCCGACGCGGGCAGTGGCACGGCACACGCGCACATCTTCACCCCCACCACCGAAGTCCCGTTCGCCGGCCACCCCACCGTGGGCGCGTCCTGGTGGCTCAAGAACAAGGGCACACCCGTGCGAACCCTGCAAGTACCCGCCGGGATCGTGCAGGTGGCCTACACCGAGGATCTGACCTCGGTCAGTGCCCGCGCGGAGTGGGCGTCGGACTTCTCGATCTACGACCTCGCCACGGTCGACGACCTGTCGGCGGCCGACCCCGACGACTACGGCGACGAAGTCGAGCACTATTTGTGGACCTGGCTGGACGAGGCCTCGAGCACGATCAGGGCAAGGATGTTCGCCCCCAAGCTCGGGGTGCGCGAGGACGAGGCCACCGGCGCGGCCGCGGTGCGCATCACCGAGTACCTCAGCCGGGATCTGACCATCGTTCAGGGCCAGGGCTCGATCATCCACACCACGTGGAGCCCGGAAGGCTGGGTGCGGGTGGCCGGGCGGGTGGCCGACGACGGGATACGTCAGATCGACTGAGCCGGCTGGCTGTGCGCCGCCACGTCTCGATGTGCCCGCAACGCCTCGATCTCCCGCTCGAAATCCTCGGCAGACGAGAACGACCTGTAGACCGAGGCGAATCTCAGATAGGCGACCTCGTCGAGGTCGCGTAGCGGGCCCAGGATGGCCAGGCCCACCTCGTGACTGGGCACCTCCGGCGAGCCCGTCGCCCGCACCGCATCCTCGACCTGTTGTGCCAGCAGGTTCAGTGCGTCGTCGTCGACCTGACGGCCCTGACAGGCACGACGCACCCCTTTGATGACTTTCTCCCGACTGAACGGCTCGGTCACACCGCTGCGCTTGACCACCGCGAGCACGGCGGCCTCGACGGTGGTGAACCGCCGTCCGCACTCGGGACACGACCTGCGCCGGCGAATCGCCTGCCCTTCGTCGGTCTCGCGGGAATCGACGACCCGGGAATCGGGATTACGGCAGAACGGACAGTGCATCACCGCTCCTTCGCCGCACCGACGGACAATCGCTTCGAACGCCTTTGAGCGTACCTGCGTGATCCGTGGCCGGCCCGAGGGCGGACCGATTGGGGCATAGTTCACGTGACGGCTCCTCAGTGCGTTTGGGCAGCAGGGCATTCGGAGCTGCGGCGGGTCAGGCGACCGGTGCGATCAGCGTCTGCCCTGCGGTCAACGTCACCGAGTCGAGTTCGTTCAGTTCACGGATCCGGTCGACGACCTCGCCGATCGGCGCACCGGGCGCCACCCGCTGCGCAACCTGTTGCAGCGACTCCCCCGTGTGTACCTGCACCACCGCCAGCCGCCCCGGAATCTCGGTATCGCTACCCACCACGCCCCCCGATTGGGCCACCAGGCCCAGCCAGATGGTGATCACACCGGCGATCAGCGCCAGTACAACGGTGGTCGCCGGGGTGATCGGGCGCCGCCGATGTGGGGACCGCGAGACGAGCACCCCGGTACCTCGGTAGCGCACCGGCGCCCCGCCGGGCCGCAACGAAGGTGCTGGCCGCCGGGCATGCGGTGAACCCGGCCCGCGCAACGC
>NZ_JBAUJB010000457.1:0-18414 GCF_049683355.1 Mycobacterium sp. | reverse complement strand
CGTCCCGCGCCACCGACACGGCCTTCTCCATCTTCTCCTCGGCATCGAAGAGCGTTTCGTCGATCACTGTGCTCCTACTTTCCTGCTCCCCGCGTGCGCGGTAGTCCGTCGATCATGTGGTGACCAGTGTTCCGATCTTCTCACCCGCCACTGCACGCGCGATATTGCCATCGGTGAGCAGATTGAACACCAGGATCGGCATACCGTTGTCCATGCACAGGCTGAACGCGGTCGCGTCGGCGACCTTGAGTCCGCGGTCGATGACCTCACGGTGGCTGATCGCTGTGAGCAGTTCGGCGTCGGGGTGCACCCGCGGGTCGGCGGTGAACACGCCTTCGACCGCTTTGGCCATCAGCACCACCTCGGCACCGATCTCCAGCGCGCGCTGCGCGGCCGTGGTGTCGGTGGAGAAGTACGGCAGCCCCATCCCGGCACCGAAGATGACCACCCGGCCCTTCTCGAGGTGTCGTCGCGCTCGCAGCGGAATGTACGGCTCGGCGACCTGCCCCATCGTGATGGCGGTCTGCACCCGGGTCTGGATGCCCTCCTTCTCCAGGAAATCCTGCAGGGCAAGGCTGTTCATCACGGTGCCGAGCATGCCCATGTAATCCGAGCGGGTACGTTCCATGCCCCGCTGCTGCAGCTGCGCTCCGCGGAAGAAGTTGCCGCCACCGATCACGACGGCCACCTGGGCGCCACTGCGCACCACCTCGGCGATCTGACGCGCGACCAGTGCGACCACGTCGGGGTCGAGGCCGACCTGCCCGCCGCCGAACATCTCGCCACCGAGCTTGAGCAGCACGCGGGAGTAGGCGGGCCTGATCAGGGGCGACGAGCCCGCACCGTGAGAACCTGTGGATTGCGCCATCCGACTCCTTTGCGGTCCTCGCATGCGATCGCCACCCCCTCCGATGCCGCGGACGGCTCCCCTAATCCTGCCTCATCGCGACCGGTGCACCACGTCGGGGGCCGGTGTGGGCTCAGCTCCGGTGCGCCGACAACAGCCAGGCGGGCATCGACTTCCGGCCGTCCGCCTCGTCGCGGATGCCGGATCCGGCGAAGGCGTCGAGGTTCGTCTGCGCCGGGATGTTGGCGTGGATGCGGGCCGGCCTGATTTCGTCGATCTGCCAGTACGGCGACACCGCGTCGCGGAGTTCGGGCTCGGTGACGGCGTTGACGGGGCCGTCGGCAGGCATTCCGGCGGCATCGAACACCAATACGAAGTACGACGCTGCCGGCGCGGCGGCCCGCACGATCGACTGCTGATAGCCCTCTCGCAGTTCCACGGGCATCGAATGGAACAGCGTGCTGTCGACGATGGTGCCGAACCGGCCGTCGTAGCCGGTGAACGCGCTGATGTCGGCGACGTCGAAAGTGGCAGAGCTCAGCTGCCGCCGGGCGGCCTCCTCACGGGCCAGCCTGATCGCCGTCGGTGACTGGTCCAGTCCGACCGTCGTGAACCCGCGCTCGGCGAGATACATCGACACGGCTGCCTCGCCGCATCCGGCGTCGAGGACGTCGCCGTGGAACTTCCCGGCCTCGATCAGTCCCAGGATCTCCGGTTGTGGTTCGCCGATACTCCACGGCGGTTTGACGCCTTCTCCCATCTCGGCGGCTTCACCGCGGTACGCGGATTCGAACATCTGGTCTGTCGGGTTCGTCATGAGTCCGGTTTATCAACGACGTTGATATATGTCAACATAGTTGACATGGCGCCCCCCGAGGATCAGCCGCTGGGCTACCTTCTGTACCGAGTGGCGTCCGTGCTGCGCACCGAAGTCTGCACATCGGCGCTGGAGCCGCTGAACCTGTCGTTCCCCCAATACCTCTGTATCCGCATCCTGTCCCAGCATCCGGGCCGTTCCAATGCGGACCTGGCTCGCGACCTCAAGGTGTCCCCGCAAGCGATGAACGTGGTGCTGCGCTCTCTGGAAGCGCGTGGCGTGGTGGGCCGTCCGCCCTCGGCGGCTTCCGGCCGCTCGCTACCCGCGCAGCTGACACGTGAGGGCACCGAGCTGCTGAGCACCCTGGAGGCCGCCGTCCGCACGGCCGAGGAGCGGGTTCTTGCTGCGCTGACGGACGAGCAGCGGAGGGAGTTCCGACAGCTGCTCGCTGCACTCGGTTAGCGCGTCAGAAGACCCTGATCCAGTCGACGCGCATCTCGGCCGGATACGTGCCGGCCGCGGGCTCGCGGCCACCGGAGCCCCCGACGGCGATGTTGAACACCGGCGCCATCGTGAAACCGGGGTCGTTGAACGGCCAGTCCGCGACGGAGTTCGCGGGCACCGTGAAGAACGGTTCCATGCCCGGCTGGAAGTCCTTCCAGAAGTACAGGCCGCTGGGAAGCCAGGTCATCCGCCAGGTGTGCCACGCATTGTCGACCGGATGGCGGTGGGTGGCGAACGACGTACCGTCCAGCCGGGCGTGCACCGTCGTCCCGGACGGCCAGTCGTTGTTCCCGTACCACTCGACCAGGTCGATCTCGCCGCCACGGACCGGGTTGTCGTTGATCAGCCAGAAGGCGGGCCACGCGCCGTCGGTCAGACAGTCCAGCTTGACCCGCGCTTCCCAGGTGGTGCCCATCCCGCCGCGCCAGTTGCCGACGATCTTGGCGCTGGCGTACTTCTCCTGGATGGTGGTGCCGGGGCCGCGGGTGGCCCGGATCACCAGATTGCCGTTGCCGTCCTGGAACACGTGCTCCTGGTCGGTCACGTAGCGCCCCATGTTGAAGGGCTTGTCCCACTCGTGGGGGTTCCTGATGGTTTCGCGAGCCGGGACGATGAACCACGACGCCGGGTCCGGCGGTGATCCGGCCGGGCCGTTGAACTCATCCTGGAACAGCAGGCCCGTACCGGTCTCGGCAGCGGGCACCGGCGCGCCGGGTGGGCCCGGAACGGGTGGAATGTCACCGGGGACGGGTTGGGCCCCAGCCGTGGCTACCGGCAATGCGGCGGCCGCCGCACCCAGACCCATCATGAACATCAAGTGGCGGCGATCCATCTCTGGCACGCCCAAAATATAGACGACGCCGGGCCGCGGCAGCCGCTGATACGGCCATCCGATTCGCCAGGTGTCGTCGCCACCTGCGGTCAGTGCTGGTGGCAGGCCATCGGCGGCGACGGAGGAATGTCCAGGGCCGGGTTGCCGTCGAAGAAGCCGACCGGTTTGAGATGGAAACCGGTGTAGGCGCACGGCATCACCGGCCAGTCCTCGGGCCGCACCACGTGGTGTGCCCCCACCGTGTACCAGAGCACGACGTCGGTGTCCTCCAGCGGCGCATCACCGGCGATGAACTGCGGCAGCCCCTGAGCATCCGCGCACTGGTACATGTAGTCGCCTGCCGCGAACTTCTCGGCCGGGTCGTATTTCGTCACCCACAGGTTGTGTTGGACGAACCGGGCACGGTCGTAGATGTGCGAGCCCTCCTGAACCATCACCGGCACCACGTCCTTCGGGGTGAGCTTGTAGGCCACCGGCTGGCCGAGCTCGTTGATCTTCGACGGGTTGGACACCTTCCAGTACCGGCCGGTGGACCAGTTCCAGTCCCGGGCACCGTCGGACTCCGAGGCCACCAGGGTGTCCCGGGTGATCCACGCGTTGCGGTGCGGGTTGAGCGCAGGGTCCGGCTCGGAGATCGAATCGACTTCGTACACACTGTTTCCGGGCCCGTCGACGCTCATGTCGAGCCGGAAGTTGAAGAAGTGCTGGTGGTTTGGACCGTAGAGGCCGGGGGCGACCATCTTGCCCCAGCGGGGCTGCTCACCGTCTGAGATGGCGCCGGTGGTGAGCACCCCGGACAACTTCACCTCAACCTCGATGGAGGCATCGTTGTAGAAGTACCAGAAGAACCCGTACTCGTAGTTGCCGACGGTGCAGATCATCGAGACCACCAGCCGCCGCGACCGTCGCACCTCGACTTCGCCGGTGCGGAAATCGGTGTGCTTCCAGGAGATTCCGTAGTCCTCCTCGTGCATGCAGATGGCGTTGGGGATCGTCACCGCGTTTCCGCTGGAATCGTTGACCGTGCCGTCGAAGTAGTGGATCTCGCCCAGGCAGTCGCACCCGAGCGTCAACGGATTGGCCGAGAAGCCCATGCCGACCTCGCCCATGTCGAAGACGTTCTTGTTCCAGTGGGTCGGCGAGCTGTCGCCGTAGGGCACCACCATCTCCGAGAGCGACCCGCGGTACAGGATCGGCCTGACCTCGCCCCGGTCGGTGTAGGTCACCTCGTGCAAAGTGATGCCTTCACGCGGATTGAAACCGATCCTCATCGACCACTTCTGCCAGCTGACCTGCCAGCCGTCGACGGTGAAGCTCGGTCCCTCGGGTTGGGTGATCTCGATCGGCTTGACGTCCTGCCGGAACTCGGTGAACGCCGGGCGGTTGTTCGGATCGAACATGAACTGCTCGGCATAGTTGCCCGCGGTCGGCGGCAACGGCACAACACCGTGATCCTCGATGTCGATGACTTCCATCGCATCGAGATCGAACGTGACGATCAGGCCTTCGACGGGGCGCGCGTAGCCGTGCTCGGTGGGGGCGGCCCGCATGAACGTCAGCGGGCGGCAGATGAGTGCGGAGTTGTGGTGATGATCCTGCGCGCCGTAGTAGCCCGCGGGCCACGGGTCGATCATCGCCAGGCTGAAGTCGGTGACGCCGCGTTTGCGCATCGCCTCCTGCCAGCGCGGGTCTTCCCGCACCTTCTCCTCCACCCCGGTCATGTGCTCCACGAGATAGGACGGGAACCGGCCCGGAACCTCTCTCCACTCGTCAACGGTGCCCGCCAGCACGTCGACAACCGCTTCGTAGATCATCTTGGCGGCTGTGTCGTAGATGGTGGCGAACGCCTGCCGGGGCACCGGGAGGGCGGGATCGAACCTCAGCTCCGGGGTCTTGGCCGGCTCACAGAGCTGGATCATCACGAACTTCATTGTGGGAGTTCCGTAGTCGGACTCCGTGAGGATCCGCGCCGCCGCTTCGATCTCGGCACCCGACAGGGGGTCCAGTGGGTAGCGGACCGAATCACCGGTGCCCGGCGTGCTCACAATGGTGCTGTCCATGGTCATTTCGTCGTTTCCTCCGCGTCATTCTTGGTGAGGTCGAACACTGCGAGATGTGCCAGCGCATCCTCCTGGCTGGTCTTGTGCGCCGACCGGCGCCCGAACACGTAGACCGCGAGGCCGAGCGCGAACATGCCCAGGCTGATGCCGCCCACCCAGGTCATCCAGGTGGCCTGGGGTACGTCGATCCACGGGGTCACGAACGAGTAGTAGATGCCGCCGACAGTGCCCACCGAGCCGACGATCACCACGAGCCACACCCCGACCATGCCGCCGGGGATCCGCCAGAACGTCTCGTTGACGTAGCGGTCGGCGTACTTCCTGCGCGCCACGATCAACGGGATCAGGAAGAAGAACCCGGACAGCAGCCAGACGGTGCTAAGGCCACCCTGCAGGTAGATCGTGACGTTGGCCATGCTGCTCTGCGAATACAGACCGACCAGGATGAGTGAGGAGATGACGCCCTGGATCAGGATGGCCGACACCGGATTACGGGTGCGCGGGTTGAGGTGGGTGAAGATGCGGGGCAGGTGCCGCTCGAGGCCGGAGACGAAGATCAGCCGCGAATACGCGACCTGGTAGGTCATCAGGGCCACGATAATGATGCCGGCCAGGACCACCGCGCAGATCTCCATCAACCCCGGAAACCCTGACACGTCGAGCATTCCGATGACACCTGTCACCGGGTCGATCTCGTCGCCGGGAAGCGCCATCATGGTGCCCAGCGTGGTTAGCAGGTAGATGGCGACCAGTGCGGTCGAACCCCACAGGATCATTCGCGGACCGCTCCTGCGTACCGAGAGGAACTCCGCCCCCATGTTGTACGGAGTCTCGACACCGAGCAGGTACAGCAACACGGTGCCGTAGAGGAAGCCCGCCACGGCGAAGTTGGGGATGGTGGCCTCTGCCCAGCTGAACGGCGTGGCCGAGCCGTTCTCGACGGCGAACAGCAGACCACAGGTGAAGATCGTCAGGGTCAGGACGCCGTACACGACGAACACGACGTTCATGATGCGTTGATTGGCCGCCAGTTTCGCCAGCGCCAACCCGATCACGGTCCACAGGATGACGAGCTGCAGGATGATGCTCGTCGTCAGCCCGAGCTCGGTGTGGAAGGCCAACAACAGGAACTGCAGAACCACCGCCGGCGAGGACGCCGCGTTGAGGATCACCGGCACCCAGGACAGGTATCCCCCGATGAAGCCCCAGGTCTCCCCCATCGTGCGGTAAGCCCAGATGTACACCCCACCCTGGCCCGGCCACAGGTTACCGAGTTCGACCACGGCCATACCGGCGGGGATCAGAAACGTGAGGATTCCCAGTACCCACATCGGGATGGCCGTCCAACCGCCTGTCGCCATCACCGACGAGCCGGTGACCCAGCAGATGATGAAGACGTAGGCAGCGGTCAGCCCGAAGGTGCCCATCACCTTGGGCAGGATCTGTTCGGGCACGAGCTCGGTGGTCATGAGCTTGTCACGGTCAGCGGGGCCCGGCGTCCGCGCAGCGTCGAGTTCTTGGGTCATCAATGCTCCGAACCGATAGGGAGCCCAACGTCGTTGGGTCAGTTGACGATTTGTCCGTCTTTCATCCGGACGACACGGCTCGCTTCGTCGGCCACCGTGGGATCATGGGTGCTGGCGACCACGGTGACGCCCATGGTCGAGCACAGCTCACGCAACATCCGCACCACCGTCTCCCCGGTTCGATGGTCCAGGTTGGCTGTCGGTTCGTCGGCGAGGACGAGCGTCGGGTTGCTGATCAGCGACCTCGCGATCGCCGTGCGCTGTTGCTCACCTCCGGACATCTTCGCCGGCTGGTGGTGCACCCGGTGGCCCAGCCCGACCAGCTCGAGCAGCTCGGTGGCCCGCCGGCGAAGCGACCTGCGGTCGTAGGGCTCGAACATCAGTGGCAGTTCCACGTTCTCGACCGCCGACAGGAACGGGATCAGGTTGTAGCTCTGGAAGATGAACCCGATGGTGTCGTGCCGAAGCGCGGCGAACTGGCTCTCCGACAGCTCGGCGGTGTCGCGTCCTGCGATCCTGACCGTTCCCTTGGTGGGGCGGTCCAGGCCGCCGACGATGTTGAGCAGCGTCGACTTCCCGCTGCCGCTGGGACCCATTAGGCAGACGAACTCTCCCGGCATCACCTGCAGTTCCGCGGCCACGAGCGCCTTGACGACCTCGTCGCCGAGCTTGTGCAGCTTCCACACGTCGCTGATCTCGATCACCGGTTTCGGCGACACCTCCGTGTCGACCACCACCGGGGGGTGCTGCGTTTCGGCAGGATCGTGCAGTGCGGTCATGTGCGGTCTAACCTCCCGCTGACAGAGATCGGATGGGTGGCCGCGACACCGCGTTCCACGTAGGCGCGATGCTGGTCACGACGGCGGCCACGACGCTGACGACGACGGCGATCAGCACCCCGACGGCCATGCCGCTGAAAGAGATTCCGGAAGCGACGAACCCCAGCGCGGCCAGCACGATTCCGGAGGCCCCTGCGAGCAGCGCGCCGAGCAGCGCACCGAGCACCGCCGCGACGACCGGTTCGACGAGTAGCGCAGCCACAACCGGTCCGCGGGGGATTCCGTTGGCACTGAGCACCCCCAGTTCGACGGTGCGGTGGGCGACGGTGCGGGTGGTGGCCACCGCGACCTCGACCACACCGACGAGAAGGACGGTGACCGCGATGAGCCTCACCGCGCGGCCGATCTCCTCGGCATGGCCCAGCGACGCGGACTGTGCACTGATACCCGCGGACATCGCGAACACCAGCACTACCAAGAAGGCGCCCGTTGCCGTCGTGACGACGGGCAGCACCATCTCCCGCATCCTGCGCCGAGCCGACAGGTAGCCGTAGGCAACACCGTGGCCGACACCCTTGCTGACCGTCACCGCGCCTCCAGGAGCGACACCGGCCGCTGCTGAAGCAGCCGGTGCACCGGCACCAGCGCCCCGACGATGGCCATCGCGGGCAGAAACATCGCGGTCACCGCGGCGCCCTGCGCCCAGGCGGTGACCGTGGCAAGGCTGGGAATCACGAGTGCCACAGCGATACCCGCGGCGATGACACCGACGATGTAGGCGACGAGGAACACCATGGCCGACTCGACGAGGAAGAAGTAGAGCACCTCGTCTGCCAGACCGATGCTCGACATGATGCCGAACTCGCGGCGCCGTTCGGTCACCGCGGCCAGGAACGACGACACCGCGATGACGAACCCCAGCCCCAACCCGATCGTGGAGATCAGCCCCAGCGTCGAACTGGTGACCTTGCCCGAGAACAGCGCCGAGAACTTCTGCTCGAATGTCAACGGCCCCGATCCCCCGACGGTGTCGTAGATAAGCCCGGCCCCCGTCGGATCCGGTGTCACCGACGGGTCCGGTGTCGACGGCAGGCCGGTGGCCTCACCAAGAGTCCGGGCCAGGTCTCGGCGCTGTTCGGCGCCGGCCGGCGCATACACCAACCACCATCCGTTGTCGCCGACCACCGACCTCGTCACCATTGTCGGCACCACCATCGACTGACCGTCGCCGGTGATCGCGACCCGTAGCGCATGCCCACCGACCGTGATGTTCTCACCGTCGCCGACACCGAGTCGGTCGGCCAGCTCGGCACCCAAAGCTGCTTGTCCGCTGGCGACTTGATCGCTGCCCCGCAACGACACCGACTGCCCGTCGATGTCGACGACCCCGGCCAGCACGCGCGTCCCGCTCCACCCGTCGGGCAGGGCGACCGCCGGAGCGGGACCGGCGGGGATCAACGCCTGCGCATCGGGGTGGTAGTGCACACCGGCTGCGGGCACCACCCACAACTGGGCGTCGCCGAGTACATCGATGACCGAGTCTTCACCGGTGATGGCGAAACCAGTGGAGATGGTCCGGACGATCGTCACGCAGGCTATCGCCAGCGCGATGCCGAGCACGGACAAGATGAAACGCTCCGGCCGTCGCCGGATGTTGGCCAGCGCGAACCGGACCAGACACGCGAACGTGTTTCCGGTACCGATAGGGATCTGCGGTGATCGTGTCGATGTGGGCGGGTTGTTGACCTGACTGGTCTCCACGAGAAGCGATGGTGCGAGCGCAAAGTTTCGCCGACGGCCACTTGCAATGTCGGCGTTGTTAACACGTCGCCGTTCGCGTTACAGCGATGTGTCGTCGCCGCAACGGATTTCGTCGTCGTCAGCCCTGGATTCGCGCCCAGGGCCGGGCTTCCTCGAGCTCGTAGGCCAGCTCGAGCAACCGGGCGTCCTGACCGAGAGCGGCAGAGAACATCATCCCGACTGGGAGCCCGGACGCGGATTCGGCCAACGGCAACGAGATCGCCGGCTCGCCGGTCGCGTTCTGCAGTGGCGTGAAGGCCACCCACTCGACGAGCCGGTCGATGATCTGTTGGTAGTCGGCAGTCGGGTCGAGGTGGCCGATGCGCGGCGTGACATCGGCCATCGTCGGTGTCAGCAGCACGTCGTAGGTCGACGACAGCCGCGACGTGGCCCGCCGGATACGGGCCAGCCGGGCGATCGCCAGCGGCAACCGGTGCAGGTTGCGGGCGGCGTGGCTCTCCAGCCCCAGCGTGAGGTTGTCGAGCCGGTCGCGGTCGAAACTGTCGCCGAAGGTGCGACGGCCACCCCTGACCAAGGCGAACGCCAGAAACGACCAGTACAACAGGAAGTCGTCCATGAACCCGGCCGGCACCGGGTTGTCGATCGGCGTCACCCGGTGGCCGAGCCCCTCGAGCAGCGCCGCGGTCCGGTACGTCAACTCGGTGACCTCGGGACCGGCCTCGCGGGTGATCGACTTGACGCACAAGGCGATTCGCAGCCGCTTCTCGGCGGGTCCGGCGATGTCGCCCACCGGGGGCAGCTTCGGGTTGGCATGCACGCGTTCCATCTCGCGGTAGAACGCGGCGGTGTCGCGGACGGAGCGGCTGAGCACGCCGTTGTGGACGATGCGCACCGGCATCTGCCGCATGTCCTTGTCGAGCGGGAGCCGGCCTCGCGACGGCTTGAGACCCACCAGCCCGTTGCAAGACGCAGGAATCCGGACCGAGCCCCCGCCGTCATTGGCGTGGGCGATCGGCACCACGCCTGCGGCGACGAACGCCCCCGAACCCGACGACGAGGCTCCGGCGGTGTGGTCGGTGTTCCACGGATTGCGTACCGAGCCGAGCCGTGCGTGTTCCGCAGACGCGCTGAAACCGAACTCCGAGAGCTGTGTCTTGCCCAGCGGTATCAGACCGGTGGCCAGGTACGCGCGGGCGAAATCCCCGTCGGCGGCGGCGGGTCGTGGATCCCAGGCATCGGTGCCGTTCATCGTCGGCATGCCGGCGACGGCGACGTTGTCCTTGATGAACGACGGCACCCCGTCGAAGAAACCGCCGTAGGGCCGGCGCAGTCGCGCCCGTGCCCGTGCCTGCTCGAACGTCTCGTAGGCCAGACCGTTGAGCGCCGGGTTCACCGACTCGGCGCGGGCGATCGCGGCGTCGACGATCTCTGAAGCAGACACTGTTCCGGCGCGCATCGCGTCGACCAGACCAACGGCGTCGAGGTCGCCCAGGGCATCATCGGAGAAGGCGGTTATCCGGTCCATCGAACGACGGTACCAAAGCGTACCGGGGCGTCGTCGCTGGTTCATTCGGCGCGACGGAGCACCGCCAGGACCGTCATCGCCAAGATCCGCCAATCGAGCCAGATCGACCAGTTCTCGATATAGAAGTTGTCCCATTCGGCGCGGTCGGCGATCGACGTCTGTCCACGCAGACCGTGTACCTGGGCCCAACCGGTGATCCCGGCCTTCACGCGGTGCCGGTCGCCGTACCGCACGATCTGGGCGTTGAACAGGTCGACGTACTCCGGGCGCTCGGGACGCGGACCCACCAGGCTCATCTCGCCCCTGATGACGTTGAGCAATTGCGGGAGTTCGTCGAGCGACGTGGCCCGCATGAACTTTCCGATCGGCGTGCGGCGGTCCTCCCCTTCAACACCCCCCGGCGCGGTGCCGTCGCTGAGCGTGAACCGGGCATCGCATTCACGCAGCGGGCGCATCGAACGGAACTTCCGGCAGCAGAACACCCCGCCGTCACGCCCGATCCGATCCTGGCCGTAGAAGATCGGCCCCGGGGAGCTGAGCCGGACCAGCAGCATCAACGTGAG
The DNA here is from genome assembly GCF_049683355.1 of Mycobacterium sp. Lineage (GTDB taxonomy): Bacteria > Actinomycetota > Actinomycetes > Mycobacteriales > Mycobacteriaceae > Mycobacterium. Next base: position 7,200 of record NZ_JBAUJB010000457.1, on the reverse strand, counting down.
GAACAGCGGGGAGATCAGCACAAGCCCTGCCGTGGCGAACACCCGGTCGGAAATGTGCTTGGCGCGAAACTCCCAGCCGCGCGGGTCGGTGCGGGGAACCGAGATCAGGGGCAGACCGCCCACATGATCGATGCGGGAGTGCACGCCGATCGCATCGAAGATCCGTGGCACTATCCACACGTTCATGCTGTGCTTGTAGGCGATGCGGACCACATCGGCCAACGCCTCATCGCGGGTTCGTGAGAACGCCACGATGATGCATTCGGCGCCGGTGCGGGTGATCGCCTGCTCGATGTCGGCCAGCTTGCCCAGGTACGGGACGGCAGCCGGTGATTTCCGATCCGGGCCCATCGAGGGGACCTCGTCGTCGACGATCCCGACCGCGCGCAGGCCGTATGCGGTCGATCCGGTGATTCGCTCGAGCACCTTCTCGGCGATCTGGCCGTTGCCGACGATCAGAGTGGGAGCGGTCAGACGGTCGCGGCGGAAACAGTAGCGCTTCCATTCGATCCACAGCAGCCGGCCGACCGGAATCAGGATCGCCCCGCACATCCAGACACGAGCCACCGCACCGCTGCGTGACCCGGTGATTCCGGTGTTGAGGACAAGGCCGCTGAGCAGCAGCATCGCCGCCAGGGCAGTGACGGCCTCGATCGTCGGCAGCTCTTCGAGGAAAGAGCGGTTCACTTTGCGCCTGTACCGGCCGCCGAGCGCCGACACTGCAACAACGGTGGGGGCGAAGAAACACACCATCCAGCTCGGCGGCAACAGCTGATTGGTCTCGTTGGCCCACGTCATTCCGACGGCCACCGCCAGCGACGCGGTTGTGACATCGACCATCGCGCTGGCATACGGCACCCACCGCGTCGATCTCTTTCGCTGGCCTGCCTCCTGCCGAATCTCGGCCGCAATCCCTTGCGCCGACATCAGGGTGGCGGCGTGGGAGGAATCAATCGTGTTGGTCATCGTGACCAAGCCAGTTCGGACGTTCCCCCATGACATGAGGTTAGCTCGTCTACGAGCAAAACATCCGGAAGTAGCTTGTCACCTGTTGCGACATAAAGTCGCACCGGATCTCAGATGTTTGCCGAATACCGTTCACGGCAGATCGGGCAAAGATCGGGGCCGCCGACCGGAACGCCGCCTCAGCGGCAACGGAGTTGGCCCACGACGTCCTGCGCCAGACCGATGCACCTGCATCAAGTGCTGGCAAACAATATCTCGCCCCGGCTGCATTCCCCGGAAAGCACGAAACCCCCAAGCAAGAGTCTCGGGGGTTTCGGTGGAAAAGCGACTATGCCTGTCCGACCTCGAAACGGGCGAACCGCGTCACGGTCACGCCGGCCTCGTCGAGCAGTGCCTTGACCGACTTCTTGTTGTCGGACACCGACGGCTGATCCAGCAGCACGACATCCTTGTAGAAGCCGGTCACGCGGCCCTCGACGATCTTGGGCAGGGCCTGCTCGGGCTTGCCCTCTTCTTTGGCGGTCTCCTCGGCGATACGACGCTCGTTGGCGACGACGTCCTCGGGCACGTCCTCACGGCTGAGGTACTTGGCCTTGAGGGCAGCGATCTGCAGGGCGACCGCGTGCGCGGCCTGCTGGGCCTTGTCCGCGTCGGCGCCGGTGTACTCCACCAGCACGCCCACCGCAGGCGGCAGGTCGGCCGCCCGCTTGTGCAGGTAGGCCTCGACCGTGCCGTCGAAATAGGTGGCGCGGCGCAGTTCGAGCTTCTCACCGATCTTGGCGCTCAGGTCCGCGATCGTCTGCTCGACGGTGGTGTCTCCCACTTTGGCAGCCTTGAGCGCGTCGACATCGGTAGCCTTCGAGGCTGCCGCAGCAGCGACGATCTGGTCGGCGACCGACTGGAATTCGGCGTTCTTGGCGACGAAGTCGGTCTCGGAGTTCAGCTCGATGAGCGCTCCGTCCTTGGCGGCCACCAGGCCCTCGGCGGTGGCACGCTCAGCGCGCTTGCCAACGTCCTTGGCGCCCTTGATACGAAGCAGTTCGACGGCCTTGTCGAAGTCGCCGTCCGAATCGACGAGCGCGTTCTTCGAGTCCATCATTCCGGCGCCGGTCAGCTCCCGCAGGCGCTTGACGTCGGCAGCGGTGTAGTTAGCCATATGGGTCTTTCCTTAGAGACGAAGCGGTTCAGGAGGTGGGTTCTGCCGCAGCAGCCTCGGCCGGGGCGGCTTCGGGTGCGGCGGCTTCGGGTGCGGCGGCGGTGGCACCCGCCAGAAGCTCCTGCTCCCACTCGGGAAGCGGCTCGGCGGCCTGCCCTTCTTGGCCGGCCTCGGGCTTGTCGGCACCGGCACCGGAGCGGGCCTGCAGACCCTCGGCGACGGCGGAGGCCACCACCCTGGTCAGCAGCGCGGCCGAGCGGATGGCGTCGTCGTTGCCCGGGATCGGGTAGTCGACGAGGTCGGGGTCGCAGTTGGTGTCCAGGATCGCGATGATCGGGATGTTCAGCTTGCGAGCCTCGGCGACCGCGAGGTGCTCCTTGTTGGTGTCGACCACCCAGATGGCCGAGGGCACTTTCTGCATGTCCCTGATACCACCAAGGGACCGCTCGAGCTTGTTCTTCTCGCGCGTCAGCATCAGGATTTCCTTCTTGGTGCGACCCTCGAAGCCACCGGTCTGCTCCATGGCCTCGAGCTCCTTCATCCGCTGAAGGCGCTTGTGCACGGTCTGGAAGTTGGTGAGCATGCCGCCCAGCCAGCGCTGGTTCACATACGGCATTCCGACGCGGGTTGCCTCCTGGGCGATGGACTCCTGCGCCTGCTTCTTGGTGCCGACGAACATGACGGACCCACCGTGGGCGACGGTTTCCTTGACGAACTCGTAGGCGGAGTCGATGTAGGTCAGCGTCTGCTGCAGATCGATGATGTAGATGCCGTTGCGGTCGGTGAAGATGAACCGCTTCATCTTGGGATTCCAACGACGGGTCTGATGCCCGAAGTGGGCGCCGCTGTCGAGCAGCTGCTTCATGGTTACAACAGCCATGATCGGCCATTCCTCACTGTGTCGGTTGTGCGCGCAGCGTCGGCTGACACTGAGCCCTGGTGCCTGCTGGTTGCCGGACCCGTTCCGAGGAACTCGGGACGGGACCGCCGGCATCCGGATATGACCGCCAGTGGGTGGCCATGCGCAGACACGCGAAGTCAGCTCACAGTTGCGAGCTGCGGAAAGAAGTTTACACGCTGAACAGACGTGGTTTTACCATCGCGGCGGCCATCCACAGCGGGCTGTTGTGGGGCTGGCGTGCCGCGGCTCCGATCCGCTGAACTGCCGGTATGCGGATGCTTGCGGCGATTCTGGCCCTCTTGGTGCTGGGCGTGTCCCCCGCGGTGGCCGACGCCGGGCGGCTCGACTGGCCGATCCGGCCACCTCCGCAGGTGGTGCGGGCATTCGACGCCCCGTCCCCCGACTGGCAGCGTGGCCACCGTGGCGTCGACCTGGCGGCGACGGCCGGGCAGCCGGTCTACGCGGCGGGGCCGGGAACCGTGGTGTTCGCCGGGGAGCTGGCCGGCCGCCCGCTGGTGTCGATCGCCCACCCCGGTGGCCTGCGCACCAGCTACGAGCCGGTGCTCCCCGCCGTCCGCCGTGGCCAGGCGGTGGATGGCCGGACGGTCATCGGCGAGCTGAGCGCCGGCCACCCCGGCTGCACGGCGTCGGCGTGCCTGCACTGGGGCGCGATGTGGGGTCCGGCCGCGCGAGCCGACTACGTCGACCCGCTCGGGCTGCTGGCGAGCACGCCGATCCGCCTCAAGCCGGTCCGCTGACCCTCTTTCGCCGGAACGGCATTCCAGCAGGAAATGGTCGAGTGCAGCCCGGCTGGAACGCAGTTCCGGCGGAAGCGGCTCAGCTTCGCGCACCGACCAACGTCATCAGCGGGTCGTCCGCGCCGATGTCGTAGGTGCACTCGCCTGGCCGCGGGTCGGGAACGAACGCCCAGAACTGGACCCGGCGACACCCGCTCGTCGCAGTTCCGGGACCACCCCGGAAACCAGGTCGTAGCGCTGTCGAAGGGGCATGCACGATCCGGCGTTGACGCCGAGTTCGGCGACGACGAGGGGTTTGTCGAGTTCACGAGCCTGCTGCAGCCGGCGGGCCAGGCCACTGTTCGGATCCCCCGGCAGCTCGTGGCCCACCTCGTAGTCGTGGTATTCGAGCACGTCGACTCCGGGTGATGCGCCCACCAGGGCGTAGTCGTCGCCAGCCGACCCGCACTGCCCGCCCCCCGCGCGCCCACCCCAGAGGACCGCGTCGGGCTCGAGGCCGCGGATCCGCGCGCCGACGTCGTCGACGAACCCCCGCAGGACCACCGCCGCGTGCACCGGGCATTCGCGGGCGGCCCAGTGGCAGTCGAGGGAACCGCAGTTCGATGGTTCGGGCTCGCCGACCGCGGTCCACGCGGCGGCAGCCGGCGAGTCGCCCCAGCGGCGGACCGCGGTGTCGATCCACGCCGCGAACGACATCGGGTCCCCGGTGAGCACGTCTGTCCGCCAGCATCCGGCGAACCGGGCGGCACCCTTGCAGTCACCGTTTTCGCAGGCACCTTCACTGCTGGTGAGCACCGCGTTGAGCAGCTGGTGGTGCCGGGCGGCGGTCTCGAAGACGGCATCGAGGCGACCGAAATCGAGCTGTCCGGTGCGCTTGTCCAGCACGAAGCTGGACTAGGCGTTGACCCGTGTCAGCGTGTTCGGGGGCAGCGCGCCGAAGTACTGCTCCAGGTCGACCTCGGCACCGCACCCGGCTTTGATCTGCCATTCCGTGCCCAGTTGGTAGGCGTTGATCCCCACCGGCCACCAAGGGTCGCCGTCCAGGGTCAGCGACATCCCCGAGGTGCCCATCCGGTTGGTACCGACTTCATCGGTCCCGCCGCCGTCTCCGCACGCCGCGACCACCAGCATCGGCGCCGCTGCGGCGGCGACAATTCGGCACCATCGACGTCCCGGCATCTGCTCCACTCTCGCGTGCGGCTATGCGCGGGGGTGGGCCTGGTCGTGTACGGCGCGCAGCCGCGCGACGGTGACATGGGTGTAGAGCTGCGTGGTGGCCAGCGACGAGTGACCGAGCAGTTCCTGGACGACCCGCAGATCGGCGCCCCCCTCGAGCAGGTGGGTGGCGGCACTGTGCCGCAGGCCGTGGGGGCCGATGTCGGGCGCACCGGCGACTGCAGTCATCGTCTGGTGCACGACGGTGCGCGCCTGCCGCGGATCCAGCCGACCACCGCGGGCACCGAGCAGCAGCGCAGTGCCCGAACCCGCAGTCACCAGCGCCGGGCGCCCGTCGGTCAGCCACTGCGTCAGCGCGACGTGGGCGGGTTCGCCGTAGGGCACCGTTCGCTGCTTGTTGCCCTTGCCCAGCACCCGAAGCAGCCGACGCGAGGTGTCGACGTCGTCGACGTGCAGGCCGCACAGCTCGCCGACCCGGATGCCGGTGGCGTACAGCATCTCCACGATCAGACGGTCCCGCAGGGCGAGCGGATCACCTTGTTCGGCACCGGATTTCGCAGCGTCCATGGCGTCGCTCGCCTGGTCCTGACGCAGTACCGAGGGCAGGGTGCGGCGCGCCTTGGGCACCTGCAGACGGGTCGCCGGGTCATCGGTCATCAGACCACGCCGCACCGCCCAGGCGGTGAACGTCTTGACCGCCGAGGTGCGGCGGGCCAGTGTCGAGCGCGCAGTTCCGCCGGCGGCCTGGGCGGCCAGCCAGGAGCGCAGCACCGGCAGGCTCAGGGTGCCAAGCTCGGCCTCGGGGGCGCGCTGGGCCAGGAAATCGAACAGCGAGCGCAGGTCGCCGAGGTAAGCGCGACGGGTGTGCTCGGAGCGGCCACGCTCCAGCGCGAGGTACTGGTCGAACTCCTCGAGGATGGCCTCCATTGCACCACCGTGGCAGACGCCGGTACCGCGACTCAGGTGACGCGCCGCAGCGTGTCCGGGGTGAGATCGGCCAGCGTCGGGTAGCCGTCGACGGCCATGATGAGGTCCGTTTCGGCAAGCAGGGATCGCAACACGTGCACGATGCCGTCCTCGCCGCCGATGGCCAGGCCGTAGGTATAGGGCCTGCCGACGCCCACCGCAGTCGCCCCCAGAGCCAGCGCCTTGACGATGTCGGCGCCACTGCGGATCCCGGAATCGAACAGCACCGGCGTTCCGTCGGCGGCCTCGACCACGTCGGGAAGGCAGTCGATCGCCGGTAGCCCACCGTTGGCCTGCCGGCCGCCGTGGGTGGAGCAGTAGATGCCGTCGACGCCACCGTCCTTCGCGCGGCGGACGTCATCGGGATGGCAGATGCCTTTGAGTACCAGCGGGAGATCGGTCAGCGACCTCAGCCAGGGCAGGTCCTCCCAGGTCAGCGGATTGCCGAACAGCTGCACCCACTGCATGATCGCGGCCTGCATGTTCTCTTCGGGTGGTTGGGACAGCAAGCTGAGGAAGACCGGGTCGCTGGTGTAGTTCGCCAGACAGTGCCCGCGTAGCTGCGGGAAGTTCGAGCTCGCCAGGTCACGCGGCCGCCATCCCGGGATCCAGGTGTCGAGGGTGACGATGATGGCCTTGTAGCCCGCGGCCTCCGCGCGACTGACCAGGCTGGCGGCCAGGTCGCGGTTGGTCGGTGTGTAGAGCTGGAAAAAGCCTGGGGTTTCCCCGAACTCGGCGGCGACGTCCTCGATCGGATCCTCGGTCAGCGTGGACACCGCCATCGGAACACCGGTGCGGGCGGCCGCACGGGCAGTCGCCAGGTCACCGTGCCCGCCCTGCGCACAGATCCCGATCACCCCGACCGGCGCCATGAACAGCGGCGACGGCAGCGTCATGCCGAAGAGATCGACGGTGAGGTCGCGCTCGGTGGCGCCGACCAGCATCCGCGGCATCAGTCCCCAGCGGTCGAAGGCCGTCCGGTTGACGCGCTGGGTGCGTTCGTCACCGGCGCCGCCTGCGACATACGACCAGATCGACGGTGGCATCGCGACCTCGGCCTTGGCCTCCCAGCCGGTGTAATCCATGGGGAGGGAAGGCAGTACGCCGGACAGGCCCTGCAGGTAGATCTCGAGCTGGTAGTTACCGAAGGTCATGGCGTAAGGGTGCCACTGGTCGCCGGATCGGCAGGGCTATTTGGCCTCGGCCTCGGCCAGTTCCCGCTTCCACTGCCGGAAGGTCTCCTCGGTGCGGCCCCGTCGCCAGTACCCGGAGATCGA
>NZ_JBAUJB010000456.1:0-6989 GCF_049683355.1 Mycobacterium sp. | reverse complement strand
TGGTGGCCCCCTTCGAAGGACCGCTGCGCGACGCCACCGCCGGCCGCGTCGTGGCGCTGCCGCCGCGGCTGCAGGTTCCCGACGACTTCACCCTGGTCCGCTACCTGGCCGCCGGGCTGGCCGTGCTGCAGACGGCGACCACGGCCAGCCGCGTCGACCTGGCGGCGATGGCCGACGAACTGGACGCCGAGGCGTTCCGCAACAGCGCCGGGCACCAGGTCTTCACCAACCCGGCCAAGAGCCTGGCCAACCGGATGTTTGGCCGCGACGTCGTGTTCGCCGGCGACTCCGCGGCCACCGAGGTACTGGCCCGCCACGCCGGCACCGTGATGTTGCGACTGGCCCACAAGACGGCGTCCGCGGTGGGACTGGCCGACGTGCTGGTGGCCATCGGGACCGGCTGGGGCCGCGACTCGGGAGCCGAGGCCTCGATCTTCCACGACGAGGAACTCGACGGGCCGCTGCCGCAGCGGACCCGCACCTTCGTGCTGACCACCGACGCCGACCGGCCCGCCGTCGCCGCGCGGCTGACAGGTTTCGACGACGTCCACGTGGTCGCTTCCAACGACGTTCCGGAAGTAGCTGTGACAGGGGAGGATCAGGACGTGCCGGTCTCGGCACCCGCGCCCGGAATCGGGTGTCCTGAACAACAATTGGCGCTGCTGGCGGTCCGCATCGAGATGGCGGCGGTCTACCAGCGGCTGGCTCGAGGTTGAGGTAAGTGCATCTGCTCAGGGGTGCGGTGCGGACCTACGCATGGGGTTCGAGGACCGCGATTGCCGAATTCACCAGGGCGCCCAGTCCGACGGCGCATCCGGAAGCCGAGCTGTGGTTCGGCGCGCACCCGGGGGACCCGGCGCATCTGTGCACCGACGACGGTGAGCAGTCGCTGCTCGAGGCGTTGCGTGCCGATCCGGAAGGCGAACTCGGAGCTGCGGTGCGCGGCCGGTTCGGCGACACGCTGCCGTTTCTGGTGAAGGTGCTCGCCGCCGACGAGCCGCTGTCGCTGCAGGCGCACCCGAGCACCGAACAGGCCGTCGAGGGGTTCACCCGCGAAGACCGCATGGGCATCCCGGTGTCGGCGCCGGACCGCAACTACCGCGACCGCAGCCACAAGCCCGAACTCCTGGTGGCGCTCGGACCGTTCGAGGCGCTGGCCGGGTTCCGGCCCGCAGCACGCTCGGTCGAGCTGATGTGCGCCCTCGCACCCGACGTCCTCGAGCCGTTCGTGCACCTGCTCGCCGGGCAGTCCGACGCCGACGGGCTGCGGGCGTTGTTCACGACGTGGATCACCTGCCCTCAGCCCGATCTCGACAGGCTGGTGCCGGCCGTGCTCGACGGCGCGATCAGCTACCTGCGTTCCGGGCAACAGGAATTCGCCTCGGAAGCCAAGACCGTGCTCGAGCTCGGTGAGCGCTACCCCGGCGATGCCGGCGTTCTCGCCTCGCTGCTGCTCAACAGGATCACGCTTGCCCCGGGGGAGGGGATCTACCTGCCCGCCGGAAATCTGCACGCCTATCTTCAGGGCATCGGTGTCGAGGTGATGGCCAACTCCGACAACGTGTTACGCGGAGGCCTGACACCCAAGCACGTCGACGTCCCCGAACTGCTGCGGGTTCTCGACTTCAGCCCGGCCAACGACGTCGTCGTGCACCCCGAAACCGTGCGCGACGGAGCCGAACTCGTCTACCAGACCCCGGCACCGGAGTTCGCGGTGTCGGTGCTCACCGTCGACGGGGAGCACCTCGGACACGAGATCGACGCCCCCACCCGCCACGACGGCCCGCAGATCCTGCTGTGCACCGAGGGCTCGGTGACGGTGTACGCCAAGCAGAGTGCGGTGGTGCTCGAGCGTGGCGCCGCGGCGTGGATCGCCGCCGACGACGGTCCGATCAGGTTGGACGCCCAGCAGCCGACGTGGCTGTTTCGGGTGACCGTCGGGATCTAGCCCGCTTCTCCGCCATCCACAACCGCATGTTGTGCCGGACCGTGCGGCCGACGAGCTTGGCCGACGGCACCATCCACAGGCTGTCCAGCAGGCTGAATCTGCGTAGAAACCATTCCGCCAGAACAGGATCGGTTTCCGCGGCGCCCAGCAACTGGTCGAACAACGAGCCGACGGGCCGGTACCAGCGCGGCATCGGGCCGGTGGCGCCGTGCAGCGTGAGGTCACCGACCGCGTTCATCGTCCACACCGGGTAGGTGGTCTTCGCCGTCGCCTTGCTCAGGGTCTTCGCCAGATCCGTGGCGGGTTCCTGCAGCGCGCGTCGGAGGTGGCCGGCCTGGATCGACGTCATCGTCATGCCCTGGCCGTAGGTCGGGTTGAAGCTCACCACCGCGTCGCCGAACGGGATGATGCCCTGGGGGAAACGCTCCATCTCGTCGTAGCGCCGCCACCTGCTCGTCGGGTACTTGTGCACGGCGACGGCGCCCAACGGTTCGCCCTGGCGCAGTGCACTGCTGACGTGCTCAGGCAGGATCGCGTCGGCCAGCGCGCACATCTGCTCGAAATCGGCAGGGGGCGGCACCTTTCCGGTGCCGAACGTCGTCACCCCCCAGTTGCCGTCCTCGTAGAACAGCATCCCCAGCCCGACCGGCTGCTCCCGTGACGCACCGGCGACCACCACCTTCTCCTTGAGCAGGCCCTCGGGGATGTGCACCTGATGGGTGGTGTAACCGATGCCGACATCGACGGTGTCTTCACGGGGCCGGTCGAATCCCCACTGCGCCAACCACGCCGGCAGTCGGGTGCCACGTCCTGCGGCGTCCACGACGAGGTCGGCCTCGACCGTCGTACCGTCGTCGGTCCGCACCCCGGTGACCCGGTGCCCGTCGAACACCGGCTCGTCGACGGCCTGCGCCACCAGCGTCACGTTGTCGATCGCCAGTGTCCTGCGCCGGATCTGCCATTCCAGGTGCGGGCGGCTCGGCACGTAGGCGGTGAACTCGTCCTGGAGCCGATGGTGGGTGCCCAACACATGCCCGGCGGCGCCGAAATGGATGCAATCGGGACGGTTCTCCAGGATCGGCACGCCCGCGGCCACCATGTCGTCGAGCAGGCCTGGGAACAGCCCGTCGAACTCCTGCGCGCCGCGCGCCATCAACAGGTGCACGTGCCTGCCCTGCGGGACTGCGGCACGGTTGGCGGGCTCCTCGGGAAGCTCGTCGCGCTCGAACACCGTGACCCGATCGTAGAAGTCCGACAGCACTCGCGCGGCGCAGAGCCCCCCGAGGCTGGCGCCGATGACGATTGCATGCTTTTCGGTCTGTGTCGTTTGGGCCATCGAGCTTTTACGGTAACCGGTACATTCCGCTGCAAACATGACAAAAAGGGGGACGGCTGATGGCGCATGATCCGATCACCCGGACCACCGGCCGGTGGCGGACGAAGTCGGTGGAGCAGTCGATCTCCGACACCGACGAGCCGTCTACCAGGCTGCGTAAGGATCTGACCTGGTGGGATCTGACCGTTTTCGGGGTCTCGGTGGTCATCGGTGCGGGCATCTTCACGATCACCGCATCAACGGCCGGCAACATCACCGGCCCGGCGATCTCCATCTCCTTCATCTTCGCCGCGATCGCCTGCGGGCTGGCCGCGCTGTGTTACGCGGAGTTCGCCTCCACCGTGCCCGTCGCGGGCAGCGCGTACACGTTCTCCTACGCCACGTTCGGGGAGTTCGTCGCGTGGATCATCGGCTGGGATCTGATCCTGGAGTTCGCCGTGGCCGCGGCCGTCGTCGCCAAGGGCTGGTCGAGCTACCTGGGCACCGTCTTCGGGTTCGGCGGCGGCGTCGCCGACGTCGGCGGGCTGGAACTCGACTGGGGCGCGCTGGTGATCATCACGTTCGTCACGGTGATCCTGGCGTACGGCACCAAGCTGTCGGCCGGGGTGAGCCTGGCCGTGACCACGCTCAAGGTCGCGGTGGTGCTGCTGGTGGTGTCGGTGGGCGCGTTCTACATCAAGGCCGAGAACTACTCGCCGTTCATCCCGCCCGCTGAGGCCGGGGGCGCCGAAGGCGGCACGGCGGCCGAGCAGTCGCTGTTCTCGCTGATCACCGGCGCCGAAGGCAGCAGCTACGGCTGGTACGGGCTGCTGGCCGGCGCGTCGATCGTGTTCTTCGCGTTCATCGGCTTCGACATCGTCGCGACCACCGCCGAGGAGACCAAGAACCCGCAGCGCGACGTGCCCCGCGGCATCCTGGCCTCGCTGGGGATCGTGACCGTCCTCTATGTTGCCGTGGCCGTGGTGCTGTCCGGCATGGTCAATTACACCGAGCTGCGCGACGCCGAATCGCCCAATCTCGCGACCGCGTTCGCGCTCAACGGGGTGGACTGGGCGGCCAAGGTGATCTCCATCGGCGCACTGGCCGGGCTGACCACCGTCGTCATCGTGCTGGTGCTCGGACAGACGCGGGTGCTGTTCGCGATGTCGCGGGACGGGTTGCTGCCGCGCCAGCTGGCCAAGACGGGCGAACATGGCACCCCGGTGCGCATCACGCTCCTGGTCGGCGTCGTGGTGGCCCTGACCGCCAGCGTCTTCCCGATCGACAGGCTCGAAGAGATGGTCAACATCGGCACGTTGTTCGCGTTCGTGCTGGTGTCGGCGGGAGTGCTCGTGCTGCGACGCACCCGGCCCGACCTCAAGCGGGGCTTCCGCACGCCGTGGGTGCCGGTGTTGCCGATCCTGGCGATCATCGCCTGCGTGTGGTTGATGCTGAACCTGACCGGACTGACGTGGATCCGCTTCAGCGTCTGGATGGCGATCGGTGTGGTCGTGTACTTCCTCTACGGCCGCAGGCACTCCAGGCTGGCGAATTCGGCGCGCTGACGCACCGGCACGGGCGTTTTGCGCGCCCGATTCGCGACTGAGGGAACCGCGCGATCCTCGGCCGCGTCAGTCAGAGCATGCTCAGTGACTATCTGCGCCGCCATGACGAGTGATCACCCTCGATCAGGCGCGCCAGGCCGGGCTCAGCTTGCGCGCAGTGCAGCGACGGGTGCAGTCGGGGCAGTGGCGGCGGTGCGCCCGCGGCGTCTACTTCGTCGAAGACCGCGCGTTCTCCGATGCGGCCCGCATCAGAGCGGCGGTGTGGGGATACGGTTCCCGCGCCGCGGCCAGCGGATTGACCGCGGCCTGGTGGCACGGGCTCACTCGGTTCGCTCCTGACGTGCCAGAAGTGACGGTGCCGCGCGACAGCCATGGTCGCCGGCACGGCGGCAGCCGGGTCAGACGCCGCGATCTGGACCCCGCGGACGTCGTCGGACGGAACGGCATGCGGGTGACTTGTGTGCCGCTGACCGTCGTCGAGGCCGCCGCGCAAAGTGGTGGCGGCGCCAAGTTGCTGGACAACGCCCTGCAACGACATGTCGACCTCAACAGCCTGTGGCGGACCCACCTACGCAACAAGGGACGCACCGGCGCGCCGCGCTCTCGCCGACTGCTGCAAGCGGCGTCCAACGGCGCGCGATCAGAAGCGGAACGCCTGCTGCACAACATTCTGCGCGAGGCGCGCATCACCGGGTGGAAGGCCAACTACCGCGTGGGCGACTACCGCGTGGACGTCGGCTTTCCGGGCCCGAAAGTCGCCATCGAAGTGGACGGGTTCGCGTTCCACAGCGGTGTCGACGAGTTCCAGATCGACCGCTTCCGCCAGAACGGCATCGTTTTGCTGAAGTGGCAGGTCCTGCGCTTCACCTGGCTGGACCTCACCGAGTATCCGCAGCGGGTCCTCGCGATGATCCGGGCTGCGATTTCGGCGCGCTGAAGCACCGTGACGGTCGTGTTCCGCGCCAAATTCGCACGCTTCTTTGTACAAATACGCTATTTCTGTCTAGCCAAGCGACAAAAGCATCGATATAGTCAACCTCAGTTCGTGATCGCACTCACAGCAAGGAGGCATTGGGGTGACCACCGAAATCTCAGGAATGGCCGACAGCGGCGTCACGCAGTGGCGGGACAAGAAGCGCTACCTCTGGTTGATGGGCCTGATCGTGCCGACCGCGGTGCTGGTGATGCTGCCGGTGATCTGGGCGTTCAACCAGCTCGGCTGGCACGCGGCGGCGCAGGTGCCGTTCTGGATCGGCCCGATCCTCGTCTACCTGGCGCTGCCCCTACTCGACTGGCGCTACGGCCCCGACGGCGAGAACCCGCCGGACGAGGCGATCGAGCGGCTGGAGAGCGACAAGTACTACCGCTACTGCACCTACAGCTTCATCCCGTTCCAGTACCTCACCGTGGTGCTGGGCGCCTACCTGTTCACCGCATCGGATCTGAGTTGGCTCGGGTTCGACGGGTCGCTGGGCTGGCCGGCGAAGATCGGCCTGGCGTTGTCGGTGGGCATGATGGGCGGCGTCGGCATCAACACCGCCCACGAGCTCGGGCACAAGAAGGAGACCCTGGAGCGCTGGCTGAGCAAGATCACGCTGGCCCAGACCTGCTATGGGCACTTCTTCATCGAGCACAACCGCGGCCACCACGTCCGCGTCGCCACACCGGAGGATCCCGCGTCGGCGCGGTTCGGCGAGACGTTCTGGGAGTTCCTGCCGCGCAGCGTGTGGGGCAGCCTGAAGTCGTCGTGGGAGCTGGAGGCGCAGCGGCTGCGCAGGCTCGGCAAGAGCCCCTGGCACTGGTCCAACGACGTGCTGAACGCCTGGGCGATGTCGGTGGTGCTCTACGGCACGCTCATCGCGGTCTTCGGCGTCGCGCTCATTCCGTATGTGCTTATCTCGGCGGTGTTCGGCTTCACGCTGCTGGAGACGGTGAACTACCTCGAGCACTACGGGCTGCTGCGGCAGAAAACCGAGAGCGGCCGCTACGTGCGCTGCGCGCCCGAGCACAGCTGGAACTCCGACCATCTGGTGACCAACCTGTTCCTCTACCACCTGCAGCGGCACAGTGACCACCACGCCAACCCGACGCGTCGCTACCAGACGCTGCGCAGCATGAACGGGGCGCCGAATCTGCCCAGCGGGTACGCGTCGATGATCGG
>NZ_JBAUJB010000455.1:0-11363 GCF_049683355.1 Mycobacterium sp. | reverse complement strand
GCCCGGCGTCGAGTCGGCCAGGTCGGCCAACGCGAGCCCGGCACCTCCGGCCAGCGCCGCGCCGGCAGCGAGGTACAGCCCCAGGTCCGCGGTGCGGGTGGTCAGGAACGCGGTCAAGCCCGCCGAGACGCGATGGTCGTCCTGCCACCGGTAGCCGATCAGCGCATAGGACGCCGCGCCCATCACCTCCCACGCCAGCAGCAGCGCCGGCAGGGTGGTCGCGGTGGCGGTCAGCATCGCCGCGGCGGCGAACACCAGCATGTACCCGTGGAACCGGTGGCCGGCCACCGAACGCTCGCCCACCGCGAACGTCAGCACCAGCAGCGTAATCACGGCCACCGCGGGCACCACTGTGCCCGACAGGCCGTCGACACCCAAGCCGAAGTCCATTCCCGCCAGGAACGCCACACTGACCGCGGGCCGGGTCACGGCGACCATCACCGACAGCGCGACCACGACAGCCGACACGCCCACCGACACCACCGCGGCGGTGCGCACGCGTGCGGAAGTCAGCAGCAGCGCAGCGCCGGCGAGCGCAGGCAGGCACACCAGTGCCCACAACGCCAGCTCAGCAACGGAGAGCACCGGCTACCCCGACAGATCCGTGGCCATGTCGGTCATATCGGCCTGGCGGTCCCGGTGCAGCAACGTCGCGACGGCGAATCCCATCGCCATCTCGACCGTCATCGCGGCGATGATCACCATCAGCAGCACCTGACCCGTCGGTGCGGGCGCCAGGAACCACCACAGGCCCGCAGCGGCGAGGATGACGGCGTTGATCATCAGCTCCAGGCCCATCATCACCATGACCACCACCTGCTGGGACATCGCGCCGTACAGGCCGACGCAGAACAACGCGGCGGCCACCAACAGCAGCGTCTGCAGGGTCATCGTCCGACTCCCCCCGGCTGCGGATCCCGCGGCGGCCGTTGGTCGAGGTCGTCACCGAAGCGGTCGTAGCGTCCCCGGTGCGCTGCAAGCACGACCGCCCCGACGATGGTGGCCACCATCACCGGGCTGATCACGATCATCGCCAGCATCTTGGGACCCATCAGCTCCTCCCCGAGCGCGACGGTGACGTCCGGGGGCGGCGCGCCACGGCGGGCCGGCCAGTCGACCAGCAGGATCCCGGCGCTCAGCAGCAGGAACAGGCCGACGGAGAGGGCCAGCGACATCCGTTTGCCGTGGACCATGCTCATCGGCATCAACGCCGGGTTCATTCCCATGAACATGACCATGTAGACGGCCATCACCGCCATCTCCATGACCATCATCAGGATGATGACGACGCCGACGTAGTTCTGCTGCAGCAACAGCGCCACCACCCCGACGGCGATGAACGACGCGGCAAGCGCGTAGGTGGCCCGGGCCATCGAGTCGACCGCGAACACTGCGGCCCCGGCGATCACGGCCACCGCCGCGGCGATCCAGAACACGATGTCGGTGATCAAAGTCTCAGCCCCTCCAGACGGCGATGACGGCGATGACGAGATCCTGCGCGAGCACCAGTGGCAACAGCACCATCCAGCCCGCCTCCATGAACTTGTCGGGTCGCAACACCGGAAGCCGACGGCGCAACCAGACGAAAATCGTCAACAGCACAACGGTTTTGACCAGCACCCACAGCCAGCCCGGCAGCAGCGGCCCGGCACCGCCGCCGAGGAACAGCGGAACCGCGAACGCGGCTCCCGCGGCCAGCAGGGCATACCTTCCGACCTCGAAAAGCAGCCGGTCGACACCGGAGAGTTCAGCGGCCGCACCGCCGGCGATGTCGTCACCGACGGCGGCCGACAGCGGCCCCCACACCGAAAACCCGGTCACTCCAAGGCAATACACCACGAACGCGACAGGCATCCAGACCACGAACCACAGGTCCTGCTGGGCGGCCGCGACGGTGCCGACGTGCAGGCTCTGCGCCGCGATCGCCGGAGCGACCAGGGCGAACATCAGCGGCAACTCGTAGCCGAGGCCCTGCGCGAGAAAGCGGTAACCGCCGATCAGCGAGTGTGCCGAGTTGGGCCCCCACCCGGCGAGCCACACCAGCGCCCAGACGAGTACGTCCATCGCGTTGAACCACACGACCCCGACATCGAGGTCGAACAGCACCCACTGCCCGAGCGGCACCACCGTGATCATCAGCAGCGCGGCCACGAGCAGGCCACCGCCACCGAGACGCCACAGCGGCCGATCCGCCTCGAGCGTGACCCGGCGTCGCTGCCGCATCAGCCGCGCGGCGTCACCCACCGGAGCCGACACCCGCGCTCGGTCGAGAGCGGCCGCGTAGTACGCGAGCGCCAGCAGCAGCGCCGCCGCCACTGGCGCCCAGGCTGCCGACACCACCGTCGTCCCGGTCACGGCGCCCCCAGCTGCGCCGGCACTACGGTGTCGAGACCGAGACCGGCGATCACCAGTCGGACGGCGGCGACGTCGAGGCCGACGACGATGCCGGGCAGGGCGTCGGCGATTGCTGCCGGGTCGACGTGCAGGGGGTCGACCGCCAGCCGGTTCGACAGCAGTTCGCCGACGACCTTCATCCGCGTCTGCAGCCGGTCGTGGGTGTCTCCCGCGAGCATTGCCGGCAGCCGGTCGGCAGCAAGCCGTTCGGCGGTCAGCGGCGCGAGACCGCGCAGCGACCAGCGCAGCAGCCTCGAACGGCGCACGCAGCGCTGCACATGTTCGAACTCGTCCCGCGCTCGTTCGTCGCGGGGATCGTCGAGTAACAGGTCGCGGCACCGACGTGCCCTCGCCGCCGCGTGCGGCCAGCCCGCCAGCACGAGCAGGTCGACGAGGTGATCACACTGGCGGGCCACGACGGGGGTTGCGGCGTCTGGCCGGTGCTCGGCGTCCAACAGGGCGACCGTCGCGTCGGTCACCACGTCACCGGCCAGGACGCACCGGAGCCGCACCCCGGCCGGCCAATGGGCCAGGACCGGCCCCAGCTCCAGGTGCAGCACGTCCATCTCGAGTCCGTCGCGGTCTTGTGCCCCCTCGGCCAGCGGGATACCGGACGGGGCCATGTCCATGTCGCCGTGGTCCATGTCGCCGTGGTCCATGTCACCGTGGTCCATGTCACCGTGGTCCATGTCACCGTGGTCCATGTCGCCGGTGTCCGGGTGCTGGCGACGGTTGTGCGCATCACCGACCTGCGCTGCGGTGTCGAGTAATTCGGCGGCGGCTAGGTCGAGCGCGTCGTCGACCGGCCCACCGTCGGGCACCTCGATGCGGACCCGCGGGCCCGGCAGCTGATCCCAGACCAGATCGATCACCGCGTTCATCTGCGGCCCCGGCGGGCCGCACACCGCCAGCACGTCGGCGTCGGCTGGGCTGACCGCCATCCGCCAGCCGCGGTCCAGCACCCGGCGCTGCAGCGCGACACGCGTCGACCACTGCCCCGGGATCTCCACGGCGAGGACATGGGTTCGGGCGACAGCCAGCCGCGCCGTCCACCCGCTCAGGACCACCGGAACGCCCCTTCACGCCAGGCCCACACGACAGCGATCAGGAGTGCCGTGAGGAACACGAACATCTCCACGACCGCGGTGACGCCCTGCTCGACGACCACGACCGCCCACGGGTACATGAACAGCATCTCGACATCGAAGGCCAGAAAGACCAGCGTCGCCAGGTACCAGCGCACGTGGTAGCGCGACAGCGCGTGTTCCTCTGGCCGCCAACCTGATTGGAACGGAAGCGAGACGAGCGGATCGGCCGCCACGGCGGTCACCCGGTGCAGCAGATACGCGCCGACACCACCGACGAGGCACACCAGGAGCATCGAGGCGACGCCGGCGTACATCGAGTCGACTCCTCTCCGTGGGCGGCCTACTGCGACGTTCCCGGATCATTCCCTTCTAAACGGGCCGCCGCCACATCTGCCACATCGTGGGTCCGCCGTCGGGGATGTTGATCTCCCCCGTCACCTCGAACCCGAACCGCATGTAGTAGGGCACGTTGGACTCCTTGGTCGACTCCAGGTAGGCGGGTGCGCCCTCGGCGTCGCACCGATCGAGCCGTGACCGCATCAACACCTGCCCGAACCCGGCGCCGCGAACATCCGGGTCACTGCCGATGACCGCCAGGTACCAGTGCGGCTCCTCCGGGTGGTGCTCCTTCATCAGCTCGGTCATGCCCATGCCACGGCCGACGTAACGCCCCATCGCCAGCAGGAAGCTCGGCATCATCCGCCATTCCTCGCGGGGCGTCTGCTTCCACCGGCCGGGCGGATCCCACAGCGCGGCGGCCCCCACCTGCCCGGCCCGGCTCGCCACCTGCGCTGCGCCCCCGGCCAGGAAGTGGTGCCGGGCCATCGCGCCGAACACCCGCGGCAGGGCCTTGGCCCGGCGCGCGTCGTCGGGCAGCATCCACCTCATCACCGGGTCGTCGAAGAAGGCCCGGCCCAGCACGCGCGACAGCTCCCGCACGTGCGGCTTCTGCGCGACATGGACGTCGATGGTGGCCGGCACGCCGCTCACCCCTGGGTGATGTAGGCCTGGAGCTGCTGTTGTTCGCGCTCGAGTTCTTCCATACGGGTCTTGACGACGTCGCCGATGCTCACGATCCCGGCGAGCCGGCCCTCGACCACGACGGGCACGTGCCGGACCCGGTTGTTCGTCATCAGGACGCTGAGGCTGTCCACGGAGTCCTCCGGCGAGCACGTCGCCACCAGCGTGGTCATGATGTCGGAGACCGGCCGCGTCAGCAGCTCGGCACCCACCTCGTGCAGCATGCGCACGACGTCGCGTTCGGACACGATGCCCAGCAGCCCGTCCGGCGAGACCACCACCATCGCTCCGATGTTGTGCACACACAGCTCGGTCAACAGCCCGGCAACCGAGGTCTCCGGGGTGATCGTGGCCACTGTCGCGCCCTTGTTGCGCAGCACGTCGGATATCCGCATCGAGCTCTCCGCTCCGTCGTGGGGTTCCTCACCCCAGGCTAGGCAATAAACCCGGCCGCGTTCGGCGTTTTCCGCCCCCCGGACACCCGATCGAAGGGTTAGGTGGGTTTCATGATCGAAGTCACCTTGCTCGGCACCGGCAGCCCCATCCCCGACGCGCGCCGCGCGGGACCGTCCACGCTCGTGCGCGCGGGCGGGCAGACGTTCCTGGTGGACTGTGGCCGCGGCGTGCTGCAACGCACCGCCGCGCTGGGAGTCGACGCCAACACGCTGAGCGCCCTGTTGCTGACACATCTGCACAGCGACCACATCGCCGATCTCGGGGACGTGCTCATCACCCGGTGGGTGTCGAACTTCACCCCGGACCTGGCGCCGCTGCCGATCATCGGCCCACCGGGAACCGCGGAGGTCGTCGAGAACACCCTCAAGGCGTTCGGGCCCGACATCGGATACCGCATCGCCCATCACGCCGATCTGACGTCGCCGCCGCCGGTCGAGGTGGAGGAGGTGACCGACGGTGTGGTGTGGGGCCGCGACGGCGTCACGATCCGGGTCGCGCCCACCGATCACCGGCCGGTGGCGCCGACCATCGGGTTTCGCATCGAGAACGGCGGGGCGTCGGTGGTGCTGGCCGGGGACACGGTGCCCTGCCGAACCCTCGACGATCTGGCCGCCGGCGCGGGAGCACTGGTGCACACGGCGATTCGCAAGGACCTGATCGACCCGCTGCCGATGCAGCGGATCAAGGACATCTGCGACTACCACTCGACGGTGGAGCAGGCCGCCGAGACCGCCAGCCGCGCCGGTGTCGGCATCCTGATCCTCACCCACTACGTGCCGGCGATCCAGCCCGGCCAGGAAGAAGAGTGGCGGTCGTTGGCCGCGTCGGTGTTCGACCGCCAGATCGAGATCGGCGACGACCTGCACCGGGTGGAGGTTCATCCCGGCGTGTGCGCTAGGCCAGCCGGGTGATCTCCACGACGACGTCGAGGTCGGTCGACCCCTCGCCCGAGTAGATGCCCTTGAGCGGGGTGACATCGGCGTAGTCGCGGCCGACCCCGACGCTGATGTACTGCTCGTTGATCTCCTTGTCGTTGGTGGGGTCGTAGTGCCACCACTCCCCCGTCCATGCCTGGATCCAGGCGTGGCTCTGCCCGTCGACGGTGTCACCGAGCTTGGCGTTGCGCTTGGGATGCAGGTATCCCGACACGTACCGGGAGGGAATTCCCATGCCGCGCAACACCATCAACGTCAAGTGGGCGAAGTCCTGGCAGACCCCTTTGCCCTCGCGCAGTGCGTCGACCCCCGAGGTGTGCACCCCGGTGGTGCCGGGCACGTACTTCAGTTCGGCCGCCACCCAGCGCGCGGCCTCGATGACCGCCTCGGTGGGTTCGTGGTACTTCGCGATGCGACGGCCCACGCGTTCGATCCGCTTGCTCGCGGGGACGTAGTGCGTCGGGGCCAGCATCTCGTCGTACTTGTCGATCACCGCCTCGCTCTCGAGGTCCTCCCAGCTGATCTTGGTCTTCGGCAGCTCCGGCCGGTCGGTCTCCACCACCGAGGACGCCGTCACCTCCAGTTCGGTGTGCGGCGCGTGCAGATCGAACGCGGTCACCGCGGTACCCCAGTAGTCGACATAGCGGTAAGACCTTGTGGCGGGCACGGTTTCGACCCGATTGAGGATGACATTCTGCCGCGAGTCGGACCGCGGGGTCAGCCTCGCCTCGTTGAACGACGCGGTCACCGGGGATTTGTACGCGTAGCCCGTCGCGTGCACTACGCGCATCCGCCACATCTAGATCTCTCCTTCTTCGATGACCAGCGCGTTGCGCCCGGCGTCAGTCCACGCCACCCACGGCGCCGAGTGGAAGTACTCCAGCGCCAACGCTTCTCCGACATCAGCGCACGTTGCCTGGATGGCCGCCAGCCGCTCCTCCAGCGATTCGAGCAGAACGCCTTGGGGCATGAACTCCAATTCGCTGCGGGCACGGCCGAGCAGGCGCTGCACTTCCGCGGTGGCGCCCACCCGTGCCGGGCGGCGCTTGTGCAACTCGTCGAGGCTGTGTTCGGCCAGTCGCAGCGAGTACATCACCGAGCGGGGGAAAAGCCGGTCCAGCAACATGAACTCGACGACTCGAGCGGCGTCGAGCACCCCCCGATAGGTGCGCAGATAGGTGTCGTGCGCACCCGCCGAGCGCAGCACGGTGACCCACGCCGGCGACGATGCGCTGTCGCCGACCCGGGACAGCAGCAGCCGCACCGTCATGTCGACGCGTTCGATCGCCCGCCCCAGCACCATGAACCGGTAGCCGTCGTCGCGGGACAGGGTGGAGTCGGCCAGGCCGGCGAACATCGCGGCGCGGCCCTCGACGAACGACAGGAATTCGTGCGGCCCGAGCCGTTTGGCGGCTCGTTCCCTCTCCGCCAACGCGTTGTAGGTGGTGTTGAGGCACTCCCAGATCTCGGTGGACGTGACTTCGCGTGCGCCGCGGGCGTTTTCACGGGCCGCGGAAATCGCCTCGACGATCGAGCAACCGCCTTCGGTGTCCCGACTGAACGCCACCAGGTCGGTGAGCGACCACAGATCGAGTTCCGTCTCCGGTGGCTCGATGCCCAGCACCCGCAGCAGGGTTCGGGACGCGTGGTCGGGATCGACGCTGGAGTCCTCGAGCAGTTGATGCACGGTGACGTCGAGGATGCGGGCGGTGTCGTCGGCCCGCTCGACGTAACGGCCGATCCAGTACAGCGACTCCGCGTTGCGCGCCAACATCAGCGCACCACCTGCTGTTGCTGTTGCTGTTTCTGTTGTTGCTGCTCTTCCTGGCGGTTGGCCTGTGACTGTTGCTGCTGGGACGACGACCCGTCACCGTTCCTGTCGGCCTTCGCCCCCTTGCCCGATTTCGGCAGCGACCGGACGACCTCCGCGGCGGCCAGTTCGCGGTCGGCGACCGACGCGCGCGAGGCCAGCACCCAGGTGTCCTTCGATCCGCCACCCTGACTGGAGTTCACCACGAGGGAGCCCTCCGGCAACGCCACCCGGGTCAGCCCGCCGGGCAACACCCAGACGTCGTGGCCGTCGTTGACGGCGAACGGCCGTAGATCGACGTGCCGGGGCGAGAGGGTGTCGTCGATCTGGGTCGGCACCGTCGAGAGCTGCACCACCGGCTGAGCGATCCAGCCGCGTGGGTCGGCGATGATCTTCTTGGTGATCGTCGCCAGCTCCTTTTCCGAGGCGTCCGGACCGAACACGATGCCGTAGCCGCCGGAGCCCTCGACGGGTTTGATGACCAACTCGTCGATGCGGTCGAGCACCTCCTCGCGCTCGGCATCGAGCCAGCACCGGAAGGTGTCGACGTTGGCCAACAGCGGCTTCTCGCCGAGGTAGTACTCGATGATCGTCGGGACATAGGTGTAGACGAGCTTGTCGTCGCCGACGCCGTTGCCCACGGCGCTGGAGATGACGACGTTGCCGGCCCGGGCGGCGTTGAGAATTCCCGCGACACCGAGCACCGAGTCGGGCTTGAACTGCATCGGGTCCAGGAAGTCGTCGTCGATGCGCCGGTAGACGACGTCGACCTGGCGCTCCCCCTCGGTGGTGCGCATGTAGACCGTGTTGTCGCGGCAGAACAGGTCCCGGCCCTCGACGAGTTCGACGCCCATCTGCCGGGCCAGCAGCGAGTGCTCGAAGTAGGCGGAGTTGTAGACACCGGGAGTCAGCACGACGACGGTCGGATCGGCGACGTTGTTGGCCGCGGCGTTGCGCAGGGCGCGCAGCAGGTGTGACGCGTAGTCCCCGACAGCGCGCACCCGATGAGTGGCGAACAGGTTCGGGAACACCCGGGCCATCGTGCGACGGTTCTCCATCACGTAGGACACACCGGACGGGGACCGCAGGTTGTCCTCGAGAACCCGGAAGTTGCCCTGCCCGTCGCGAACCAGGTCGATGCCTGCGACGTGGATGCGCACCCCGTTGGGCGGCACGATCCCGACCGCCTCCCGGTGGAAGTGGTCGCAGGACGTGACCAGCCGGCGCGGGATGACACCGTCGCGCAGGATCTCCTGTTCGCCGTAGATGTCGTCGAGGTACATCTCCAGCGCCTTCACCCGTTGGCGGATCCCCCGTTCCAGCCGGGTCCATTCGGCCGCCGAGATCACCCGCGGCACGAGATCGAGCGGGAACGGGCGTTCCTGTCCCGACAGCGAGAACGTGATGCCCTGGTCGATGAACGCCCGCCCCAGGGCCTCGGCCCGCGCCTCCAGCTCGGCGACATCGGAAGGTGCGAGTTCTGCGTGAATGCCCTTGTAGGGACCCCGGACGTTGCCGTCACCGTCGAACATCTCGTCGAAGGCCTCGCAGTACGCGCCGAGGTCGTTGTAGCCGCCGAAGACGCCGTCATGCTTTTTTGCGATCTTGGAGTTGCTGCGCGAGGTCCGTACCGTCTCGGTGGCCAAGATGTCTTGTGCTCCTCACGTCGGCGGTCTGTGCAGTTTCCGCTGCTGTCCGGTTCCCGTGCGACGCGTTTCGCATACGCACGACTGCCATGCTGCAACATTTCGGCCGTTTCGGCAGGCCTGTGGGTCTCGCTTTGGGACATTTCTGGGCTCGCTGGTACCCTGAACACTCGCTGCCCGCGCCAGGGCGCCCCTCAAGACTCAGCAACCCCGACCGAGATTTACGAAGGAATACACGCGTGGCCAACATCAAGTCGCAGGAGAAGCGGATCCGCACCAACGAGCGCCGCAGGCTGCGCAACAAGTCGGTGAAGTCCTCCCTTCACACTGCGGTGCGTGGATTCCGTGCGGCCGTGGAGGCCGGCGACAAGGACAAGGCCGGCGAGCTGCTGGCCTCGACCAACCGCCAGCTGGACAAGGCCGCCACCAAAGGCGTGATTCACAAGAATCAGGCGGCCAATCGCAAGTCCGCGCTCGCGCAGGCCTTCAACAAGATCTGAGCTCGGCCGGCGGTCAGTCCGCCTCAGCATTGCCGCTGCCTCGGTCTTGCCGCTTCAGTCCTCCCGCTTCAGTCTTCTCGCTTCAATCTTCAACGAGTTCCGCGACCCGGCGGACGGCGGTTTCCAGCGCATAACCCGCATCCGCTGCCGCTCCCTTGACGTCGGCGTTGAGCGTTGCCACCACCCGCATCGCCTCGGCGACAGAGTCCCGCGACCACCGGCGTGACTGCTTCTGGGCCTTCTGCACGCGCCACGGCGGCATGCCCAGTTCACCGGCCAGGCGGTACGGATCCCCGGACATCGGGCCGACCCTGGCGATGGTGTGCACCGCTTCGGCCAGGGCATCGGCGAGCACCACATGGGGTTCGCCGCCCATCATCGCCCACCGCAGCGCCTCGGCCGCCCCGGCGACGTCTCCGACGACGGCCTTGTCCGCGATGTCGAATCCCTTCACCTCGGCCTTGCCGGAGTGGTAGCGGCGCACCGCGGCCGCGCTGAGATCGCCGCCGGTGTCGGCGACCAGCTGTGAACACGCGGCGGCCAGCTCGCGGATGTCGGAGCCGACCGCGTCGAGCACCGCGGTCACCGTGTCATCGCCCACCTTGACCCGCAGCGCGCGGAACTCTTTGCGGACAAAATCGGCCCGCTCCGATGCCTTGGTGATGCGTGGGCAGGGATGCACCTGAGCGCCCAGCTTCTTGAGCTGATCGGCGAGTGACTTGGCGCGGCCACCGCCGGTGTGCGCCACCACGAGCATCATCCCGTCGGGCAGATCCGCCGCGGCGGTCTCGATGATCGCGGCCGCATCCTTGCCGGCTTCGGCGGCGGACTCGAGGACCACCACCCGTTCGTCGGCGAACAGCGACGGACTGAGCAGCTCCACGAGCTCACTGGTGCTGACCTCACCCGCGCGCAGCCGGTCGACCGGGATGTCGGCAGGGGCGCTGCCACCGCCGGCGGAAGCCCGCGCGTGCTTGAGCACCGCCGCGATGGCCCGCTCGACCAGCAGCTCTTCGTCACCCAGGATCAGGTGCAGGCCGGTTTTCTCTCGACTCACCGCACGATCGTGTCATGCCTCGCCGACACCCGACCGCATACCCGATGCCACACAGCGGCGGCGCCCAGTGCGGCGATCCCGATGGTCACCACACCGGCCGGTCCCGACGGCACGGGCACCGACGCAACAGGAAGTCCGGCGGCCCAATGGGCGACGCTGAGCAGCCACCACACCTCGGGGCCGGTGAAGCGGATCAGCAGCTCGGCACCGGCGGGCCACAGCGGGCACAGCGCGGCGGCGGTGGTGCCGATGACGGTGATCGGCGGGATCAACGGCGCGACCACGAGGTTGGCGGCGACGGCGACCAGGCTCACCGATCCTGAAATGCCGGCCACCAACGGCGCTGTGACCAGCTGCGCCGCGACCGCGACGCTGACGGCGTCGGCGAGCGGTCGCGGCCAGCCACGCTCGGCGAGGCGCCGCGACCACGCCGGAGCGATGAGCACCAGTGCGGCGG
>NZ_JBAUJB010000454.1:0-8293 GCF_049683355.1 Mycobacterium sp. | reverse complement strand
GCGGACATCATCTTCGCGTTCGACGAACTGACCACGCTGGTCAACACCCGGGGCTACCAGGAACGCTCGGTGCAGCGCACCCACGAGTGGGCGGTGCGGTGTGTGGCCGAGCACCGCAGGCTGTCCGAGCTGTGCAGCCACAAGCCGCCGCAGGCACTGTTCGGGGTGGTGCAGGGCGCGCAGTACGAGGACCTGCGCAGGCAGGCGGCGCGCGGGCTCGCCGGCCTGGGCTTCGCCGGTTACGGCATCGGGGGAGCGCTGGAGAAGCAGAACCTGGCCACCATCGTCGGCTGGGTCAGCAGTGAGCTGCCCGACGACAAGCCCCGTCACCTGCTCGGGATCAGCGAGCCCGACGACCTGTTCGCCGCCGTCGAGGCCGGCGCCGACACGTTCGACTGCGTATCCCCGTCGCGGGTGGCGCGCAACGCCGCGGTGTACTCGGCGACCGGCCGGTACAACATCACCGGTTCGCGCTACCGCCGCGACTTCACCCCGATCGACGCGGAGTGCGACTGCTACACGTGCGCCAACTACACCCGTGCCTACCTGCACCATCTCTTCAAGTCCAAGGAGATGCTGGCGTCGACGCTGTGCACGATCCACAACGAGCGGTTCATCATCCGCCTCGTCGACGACATCCGGGATTCGATCGCGACGGACCGCTTCGACGCACTCCGTGAGCACGTGCTGGGTAACTACTACTCGAAGCAATCCTGACCAGCACCGTCTTGGACATGTGCACAATAAGAACATGACCGCCGCCGCAGAACCGCAGTCGCTGCTGCTGCAGCTGCTCGACCCGGCCCATCGCGCCGACCCGTACCCGCACTACCGCCGGATCCGTGAACAGGGCCCGCTGCTGTTGCCGCAGAACAACCTGGCGGTGTTCTCGAGTTTCGCCGATTGCGACGAAGTGCTGCGTCACCCGGCCTCGGCGAGCGACCGGATGAAGTCCACCGTCGCGCAACGGATGGTCGCCGAAGGCGCCTCGGCCCGGCCGTTCGGCCCGCCGGGGTTTCTGTTCCTGGACCCGCCCGACCACACCCGGCTGCGCCGGCTGGTGAGCAAGGCCTTTGTCCCCAAGGTCGTCAAAGCGCTGGAACCCGAGATCACCGGGCTGGTGGACTCGCTGCTGGACGGGGCGTCCGGCCTCTTCGACGCCATCACCGGCTTGGCGTACCCGCTTCCGGTCGCGGTGATCTGTCGCCTCCTGGGCGTGCCGCTGGCAGACGAACCGGAGTTCAGCGCGGCGTCGGCGCTGCTCGCGCAGTCACTGGATCCGTTCGTCACCGTGACCGGTGAGGCCGGCGGCGGCTTCGAGGAGCGCATGCAGGCCGGGTTGTGGCTGCGTGACTACCTGCGGCAGCTGATCGCGGCACGGCGCCGCGACCCTGGTGACGACCTGATGTCGGGACTGATCGGTGTGGAGGAGTCCGGTGATCAGCTCACCGAGGAGGAGATCGTCGCGACGTGCAATCTGCTGCTGGTCGCCGGGCACGAGACGACGGTGAACCTGATCGCCAACGCGATCCTGGCGCTGCTGCGTGATCCGCCGCAGTGGGCGGCGCTGGCCGCCGACCCGTCCAGGGTCGGCGCAGTGATCGAGGAGACGCTGCGTTACGACCCACCGGTGCAGTTGATCGGCCGGATCGCGGGAGAGGACATGGCGATCGGGGAGTTGGCAATTCCCAAGGGCGACAACATGCTTCTGCTGTTGGCCGCCGCCCACCGCGACCCCGGCAACGGTGACCGCCCGGACGAGTTCGACCCGGACCGTCCGACGATCCGCCACCTCGGATTCGGGAAGGGGCCGCACTTCTGCCTCGGTGCGCCGCTGGCTCGCCTGGAAGCCAGCGCCGCCCTCTCGGCGCTGACCCAGCGCTTCCCGGACGCCACCCTGGCTGCAGAGCCCGAGTACAAACAGAACGTCACGCTTCGGGGCATGTCGACGCTGCCGATCACCCCCGGTCGAGACCGGCGGTCTCGGTGACGGCGGCAGTGCGGTCGACTCCAAGTGCGGCCTATCTCAGCTCGTCGATGACGGCGTGCGCGGCCCGCTCGCCCGCCTCCACCGCACCCTCCATGTAGGCGCTCCAGAAGGTGGCGGTGTCGGTGGAGGCCCAGTGGATCGCGCCGATCGGCGCGGCCAGCGCGTGGCCGTACGTGGTCCACACCAGCGGCCCCATGTTGGCGTTGTAACAGCCGCGCGTCCACTGCCGCTCGGCCCACTCGCCGTCGACGTAGAACTGCGGCCGGGCCGCCTTGTCGCCGAAATGGCGCACCAACTCCGCGGTCATCGCCGCGCGCCGGTCGTCCACCGGCATCCGGCCGTACCTGCGGGCCTGCTCACCCTCGAGAAACAGCAGGATCACCCCGTGGTCGTCGCCGGGCAGACAGGTGTCGTTGGACATCCGCGCCGGACCGACATCCGAGATGAGCTGGCCGTTGAGTCCGTCTGCGCGCCAGAACGGTTCGTCGTAGACGAAGAACGCCTTCATCGCCGCCCCGTTGGGCATCCGCTGGGTGAGCTGGTCGCGAGACCCTGGCAGCGGCGGGTCGTACATGATCCGGCCGGCCAGCGTCGGTGAGATCGCCACGATCGCCCGACGGCCGGCGGCGTCCAGTCCGCCGCGGCAGTGCACGGTGACGCTCTCGGTGTCGTGCTTGATCAGCTGAACCGGGCTGTCGAGCACCAGGTGGTCGGCGACCAGGGCGGCCAGTCGTTTCGGGATCTCGCCGGTGCCGCCTTCGAACCGGGTGGTCTGCGCACCCCCCTCGGATTCGGCGAACAGTTCGGCGGTCACCCCGCAGGTCTGGATCGTGAACAGCAGGTGCAAGAACGACACCTCGACGGTCGGCACCGCGAGGATCCCTACGGTGCAGATCTCCAGCAGCGTCCGGGCGACCGGGGACAGGCCCTGGGCGTCATACCACGCACCCGCGGTGACGGCGTCCCACTCCAAGGCATGCGGCGCCAGCCACGGAGCTTCCGGCGGCACCTCGGCAGCCAGCTCGTCGAGGCGGCGGAACACCCGCTCGAGATCGCTGAGCTCGCCGGCGAACCGGGAATGGAATTCCTTCTCCCGCAACGTGCCCGACCCGACGAGGTCATAGGACGTCTCACCCTCGTCGTACTGCGGGTAGGTCTCGACGCCGAGTTCGGCGGCCAGGGCGAACATCCGGTGGTGGGTGTCGCCGATCCACTGCGCGCCGAGTTCGACGGGCAGACCGGGTAGCGCCTCCTCGGTGAGGATGCGCCCGCCGATCCGCTCGTCGGCTTCCAGGATCAGCGGTGTCAGCCCGGCATTGAGCAACGTGCGGGCCGCGATCAGCCCCGAGATCCCGGCGCCGACGACGATGACGTCCGCTTCATGACGTGCCATGGTGCACACCTTTTCACGACGGCACTACAGCGGGTTGAGATCGGTTTCAAGAACTTCGGCGGCCGATGACCAAAGAGTTCTGCTCATCCCGGGCGGTATACCCACGGTGCGCGAGGCAACCGCTGCGGATCGAACTCGGCGAGCATGCCGTCGACCGTGAGCGACGCGTAGCCCAGTGACTCGCCGATCTGGTGCAGTGCCTTCTGCACACCGATCTCGGCGAGGGTCACCGCACCGTCGCGTTTGGCGAGCCGCACCCCGGCGGCGTTGAGCACCAGCGGCACATGGGCGTACGTCGGCGCGCGGTGGCTGAGCAACCGGGCGAGGTACGCCTGCCGGGGTGCGGACGCCAGCAGGTCGTCTCCGCGCACCACCTGGTCGACCCCCGAGGCGGCGTCGTCGACGACCACCGCCAGGTTGTAGGCCGGCACCCCGTCACCGCGGCGGATCACGAAGTCGTCGACCGTGCCGGTGTAGTCGCCGTGCAGCACATCGTGGACGGTGAACTCGGCCGTGTCGGTGCGCAGCCGCAGGGCCGGGGGGCGTCCGGTCTGGCGCCTACGGGTGTGCCGCTCGGCTTCGGTGAGGTCCCGGCAGGTTCCCGGATAGGCCCCCTCGGGGGCGTGCGGCGCACGTGGCGCCTGAGCGATATCCCTTCGGGTGCAATAACATTCGAACAGCAGGTCGCGTCGGCTCAGTTCATCGACTACGGCGTCGTAGCGTTGCGGATGTTCGGTCTGCCGGGTGGCGGGTCCATCCCAGGTGAGGCCGATGGCTGCCAGGTCGGCCAGTTGTCGGTCCGCGATGTCGGTGTGGGTGCGGTCGTCGAGGTCCTCGACGCGCATCAGGAAGCGACGCCCGGTGGACCGCGCGAACAACCAGGCGAGCACGGCGGTGCGCAGGTTTCCGATGTGCAGATCGGCAGACGGGCTCGGCGCGAACCTGCCCGCGCCGGCTGGGCGCGTCACCGCGCCAGCGCGTCGGCGAACGCCGAGCAGAACCAGTCCACGTCGTTCTGCGAGAACACCAGCGGCGGCCGGATCTTGAGGACGTGGCCCTGTGTGCCGCACACCGAGATCAGCACCCGTTGCTCGCGCAGTGCATTGACCAGACGGATCGCCTCGGCGCGGTCGGGGGTCTTGGCCTGCCGGTCGCTGACGATCTCCACACCGATGTAGAGGCCCGCCCCGCGGACGTCCCCGAGGCGGGGGTCGCGCATGCCGGTCAGCTCGCGGCGAAGCACCGCCCCGAGTTCACGGGCATTGTCGCGCAGCCCGTCGTCGTCGATCACATCGAGCACCGCGGTGGCCGCGGCCATCGACACCGGATTTCCGGCGAAGGTGTTGAAGTAGGGCACCCCCGTCGCGAACGGCGCGATCACCTCGGAGCGGCCGGCCATCGCCGCGACGGGCATCCCGTTGCCCATCGGCTTGCCCATGGTCACCAGCTCGGGCACCACCCGGTGCCGGTCGAAGCCCCACATCGCCTCCCCGGTCCGGACGAAACCGGGCTGGACCTCGTCGGCGACGAACACGCCGCCGAACCGGCGCACCGCCT
The DNA here is from genome assembly GCF_049683355.1 of Mycobacterium sp. Taxonomy (GTDB): domain Bacteria; phylum Actinomycetota; class Actinomycetes; order Mycobacteriales; family Mycobacteriaceae; genus Mycobacterium. Next base: position 3,353 of record NZ_JBAUJB010000454.1, on the reverse strand, counting down.
CGACGGCCGGCCCCAGGACATCCGGGGTGGCGCACACACCGTCGGAGGAGAAGATCGTGTCCAGGACCAGGCAGCTGACCCCGTTCCCCGCCGTCACCAGTTCCTCGGCTGCGCGGGACACGTCGGCGGCGAAGCGCCCGGCGAGCTCGTCGGCGGGCACCCGGTAGCTGTCCGGCGGCGGCACCGCCCGGACGTGGGCGCCGAGGGCTGCCGCACCCCCCAGCGACGGCGAGATCGCGGTCACCGCCGCGGTGTTCCCGTGGTAGGCGTCGGTGGTGATGATCACGCCGGTGGCGCCGGTGTACATCTGCGCGACCCGCAATGCCAGGTCGTTGGCCTCGGAACCGGTGCACGCGTACATCACCTGGTCGATCGCGTCCGGCATGCCGGCCAGGAGCCGCTCGGAGTAGTCGAGGATCCCCTGGTGCAGGTAACGGGTGTGGGTGTTGAGGGTGGACATCTGACGGGTGACGGCGTCGACGACGCGGGGCTCACAGTGCCCGACGCTCACGACGTTGTTGTAGGCGTCGAGGTACTCGAGGCCGTCGGCGTCGTACAGATGCGCACCCCGGCCACGCACGATGTGCACCGGCCGCTCGTAGAACAGCCGGTTCGCCGGGCCGAGCAGTCGTTCCCGCGCGGCGATCAGCGGCTCGGTGTCACCGGCGGGCGGTTGCCCCCGGTAACTGTTCGAATCCATGATGTTCGAGAAACCCATCGCACCTCAGTCTGCTGCATCGGGGGTCCTCCGTCAGAATTGTGGGGATGTCCGGACTGCCGCCCGATCACCAGAGCTACGCGCGCGCTGCGCTGCCCGCCTACGGCCGAGACCCGGATTCGGCGTTGTGCCTGCTCAGCCTGTCGGAGAACGCCACCTATCAGGTGACCGACGACGAGCCGATGGTGTTGCGGGTGCACCGGCCCGGCTATCACTCGCTGGACGGGATTCGCTCCGAGCTCAGCTGGATGGCCGCGCTGCGCACCGACACGCCGGTGGCCACGCCGGAGTTGATCCCGGCCCGCGACGGCCGCGACGTGGTGGCCGCGGTGGTCGGGGACCACATGCTGCACGTCGACGCGGTGACGTTCATCGAGGGTTGTACCGCCGAGGAGCGGCCGGAGGCGGTCGGCTTCGACGAGCTGGGCCGGCTGTGTGCGCATATGCACTCCCACGTCCAGAGCTGGACCATCCCGGAGTACTTCAGCCGGTTCCGGTGGGACGTGGAGGCCACCCTCGGGCCGGCTGCCCGGTGGGGCAACTGGCGCGAGGCCCCCGGGCTGACCCCCGACGGGGTGGCGGCCGTGGAGCGGGCGGCGGCCCAGGTGGCGACGTCGTTGGCGGACTTCGGGCAGGAGCCGGACCGGTTCGGGCTGATCCACGCCGATCTGCGGATGGCCAACCTGATGATCAACCCGGGTGGACCGGCCGGCATCACCGTCATCGACTTCGACGACTGCGGCTGGTCCTGGTACCTGGCCGATCTCGGTGCGGTGGTGTCGTTCATCGAGCACACCCCGGAGGCCGAACACATGATCGCGGACTGGCTGCGCGGCTACCGCGAGGTGCGGGCCATCCCCGGCGACCACCTGAACATGATCCCGACGTTCGTGATGCTGCGCCGGCTGATGCTGACCGCGTGGGTGGCGTCGCACGCCGACGCCGACGCGGCGATCGCGTTCACCGACGGGTACGCACCGGGAACCGTGGACCTGGCCCAGCGGTATCTCGACGACCCGGGGTGGATGCGGTACGACTAGCCGAGCTCGGCCAGCTTGGGGACCGCCGGCGACATCGCGTCGATCCAGGCTGCCGGGGCGCCGGTCGTCGGGGTCACGATCGCGGTGTGCACCCCGACCCGGGCGTAACCGGCCATCGAGCTGACGAACTCGTCGGGGTTCACCTGTTCGGAACCGGGGTCGTGGACCATCACGGTCTTGCGGATGCGGTCGTAGTCGCGGCCGGCGTCGTCACAGTGCCGGCGCAGCACGTCGAGTTTGTGGGCGACGTCGTCGGGAGACGTGGCGAACAGGTTGCACGCGTCGCCGTACTGGGCGACCAGCCGCAACGTCTTGCGTTCCCCACCGCCGCCGATCAGCACCGGCGGCTTGTTGATCGGCTGCGGAGAGCACAGCGTCTCCTCGAGCTGATAGTGCTTGCCCACGAACGGGCCGTTGTTGTCCGGATCCCACATCTGGTCGCAGATCTGCAGCGCCTCCTCGAGGCGTTCGAACCGCTCGGACAGCGACGGGTACGGAACCCCGAGACCGCGATGCTCGCGCTCGAACCACGCGGCGCCGATGCCGAGTGCCGAGCGCCCGCCGGAAAGCACGTCGAGCGTGGTCACGATCTTGTTGAGCAGCCCGGGGTGCCGGTAGGTGACGCCGGTGACGAGCAGCCCGAGGGTGATCGAGGAGGTGTGGGCAGCCAGGTAGCCGAGGGTGGTGTAGCCCTCCAGCATGTTCGACTCGGCCGGCCGCCCGGTCGGCTCGATCTGGAAGAAGTGGTCCATGAAGGACAACCAGGTCGCGCCGGCGGCCTCGGCGGCGGCGCCGACCTCGGCCAACTCACCGGCGATCGCGGTGGTCCCGCCGTCGATGTCGAAGATGGGTACGTGAAATCCAAGGTCCATGACTCCACACAAGGTGTCAGCGGCGGCGGGCATTCCCCGAACGCGTCGGAAGTCCGTCCAGCGCATGTTCGACGTGATCCCGCCAAAGTCCCGGCTCGATCCGGTGGACTGCCGAATCACCCTGGAACGCGCTGGATATCACCACGTCGGGCTCCAGCTCGGCGAGCAGGTGCAGGCTGTCCGCCATCGACTCCGCGTTGCTGATGCCCTCGATGTAGCCGGCCCACCAGTTGCCCTCCTGGTTGCGGATCAGGGTGTCACCGGTGAACAGATACCGACCCTCTGAGCCGGGGACCAGGTAGCAGGTGCTGCCCGGCGAGTGTCCGGGCGTGGGGATGACCTCGACGCCGTTGTCATCGGTGTGCCGGCTGCTCAGCGGGACGTCGACGTGGCCATGCTCGGTGATGTCGGAAAGTTCCGCCTCGGGCGCGTGCAGTGCCGAACCAAATTGTTGGGCAATGGCTTTCAGCATCGGCCCGGCTTCGTCACGGTGCGACAGATATTGATCGGTGACACCGCCGAGCTCGGCGAGTTCGTCGAACTCGGAGTCGGTGGCGATCGAATAGAACAGCACGTTGGGCCCGGTCCACAGGTAGGCGTGGGTGGTCAGGCCGGGGAACGGGGAATCTGTGCGGGTTTCGTGGAGATCGGTGAGTACGTGTTTCATGAACCCAGGCTGCAACCTCAACAATCGTTGAGGTCAAGGCAACGGTACCGCCTAGG
>NZ_JBAUJB010000453.1:0-4538 GCF_049683355.1 Mycobacterium sp. | reverse complement strand
GACCGGTGGCTTGGCGTAAGGAATGGAACGCCAGCGATTGACGCCGTCCCGCGTGAATCCTTCGATGGCGCCCGAGGCGATTTCCGTGCGGACTGTCTTCGCTGGCATTTCTCGACAATAGCGAATGCCCATTCACAGCCGCGTCCGACCGTGATTTCGAGTCGTGTCGTGTCCGACAGAGCGGAGCCCGCGGCCGGGTCTGGCCCATCGACGACTCCTTGGGGTGGTTCAGCACCGCGCGTGCGGTCAATCGGCCAGCGGAGGAATTTGACCCGTCTCCCGTTGGCCCGTGCCGGGAAGTGTCTGCGCAGGTCCTGCCTACACCCACAGTTGCCACCGGTGCGCACGGTTCAGTGGTCGAGTAGTCCGTAGCGCCCGGCCAGCGCGGCGGCCTCGATCCGGTTCCGGACACCGATCTTCTGAATCAAGCTTGCGACCATTCTCTTGGCTCGCTGGGCGGGCTCAGCGTTGTGAGAGCCGGAACTCGCTCGGAGAGCGGCCGGTCCATCGCTTGAAGGCGTGTGAGAAGTTGGCGGGGTCGCTGTACCCGAGATCCGTAGCGATCTCACTCACCGACATTGAGCGGTCGAGTAGCTGGAGCATCGCGCGCTCGAGCAGGAATGACTGGCGCAACTCGCGAAAGGTGGTCCCCTCTTCGGAGAGGCGCCGTTTGAGTGTGCTGGTGGATATCGACAGCTCATGTGCGAACCTTTGGTTACTTCGCTGTCCTGGATTCTTCTGCAGCAGCCGTCTTACCCTCTCGGAGTTGGATGTAGCGCCGCTCCGCTTGTCGAGAGTTCGCTTCAGCTCGACGATTGCGAGTCGATACGCGAGGGGATCGGAGAACCGGCACACCTCGTTGAGCGTGGCCGAGGGAACGTGGAGGGAGGACATCGGGGCGTCGAAGATCAGGCGCCCGACTTGAGCCAGGCCGTTCTCGCGATCGGTCAGGCCGAAGGGCGCCGGCCAACTCAGGTGGAGTGTGACCGTCGGCGCGTCACCGACGAGCATGTCCAGCAGTCGCAATAACGCCGACCCGGTGTAGGTAACGGCCAAGCAGTCCAGGGCTCGATCGCCCGTGTGCCCCCAGAGCCCGACGGTGAGGCCATGCTCACGTGGATGTAACTGTGCATTGATAGCCATGGTGATCAGCGGCAGGTAGGTGAGCAGCTCCACGATTTCGGCTACCGAGCCCGCGCTGACCAGCGGAACACTTAACGGGCCAAAGGATGTCAACTGGGCTTGTCCGGCGAACGCGAAGCCGAGCAGCGTGGCGTGGTCGACGTCGAGATCGGGGTAGACCTCGCGAAACCACCGTAACGGCGCCTGGACATCACGCTCAATCAGCGTCGCCGCGTCGGTTCCTTCGCGCGCCATGATGTCGCGGAGCTGCACGATGATGTCTGGCTCGAGTGCTGGGCTCTCGAGCAGTTGCACGAACGCGAGTGGGGGCATCCCCGCGTTATCGAGGTTCATCACCAGGCCCCTTTGAGCCAAATTCACACGTTACTGACTCCAGCGAACATAGCCGAAGCGCTTATCTTCGACAAGACTGTTAACTATCATTCACACCGACGACAACGTATTAGGAGTTCGTTATGACCGTTGTCACCTTTGTCTCCCACGACGGCGAGCAGCACGAGGCGCCGCTCGAGCCAGGTCACTCACTGATGCAGACTGCGACCAACAACGCGGTGCCCGGCATCGACGGTGACTGCGGAGGCGAAGCCGCGTGCGGCACCTGCCATGTGATCGTCGATCCGCAATGGTCCGATCGGGTTGGGCGCTCCGGCGCCGTTGAAGAAGAGATGCTCGCGATGAGCCCCGAGCGTCAGCCGACCTCCCGGCTGTCGTGCCAGATGCAGGTCACTGAGTCGTGGGACGGCTTGATCGTCCATCTGCCCGAGTTCCAGATGTAATGACGAGAGAGACGGATAAGACGTAATGAAGGTTTCTGAAGCAATCACCGAGAAAGTTCAGGCGACCATCCCGATCGACCTGCAGATTCAGGGCGCACACCTGTATGACAAAACCCGGCGTTTGGTGACCGGAACGAACGGGAAGAGGCTCTTCTTCGAGGGCCCCGTCCCCTCGGTCGCGGACGTAAAACTCGCCGACATCGACCTCAGCAACCCTTTCCTCTACCGTCAGGGGCGCTGGCAGTCATACTACGAGCGCCTGCGTAACGAAGCTCCGGTCCACTATCAGCCCAACAGTCCGTTTGGTCCGTTCTGGTCAGTCACACGGCATGCCGACATCGTGGCCGTGGAGAAGAACCATGATGTCTTCTCCTCCGAGCCGTTCATCGTCATCGGGTCCCCGCCTCGTTTCCTTGACGTAGCGATGTTCATTGCGATGGATCCGCCACGCCACGACAGGCAGCGGGCCGCTGTCCAAGGGGTGGTCGCGCCCAAGAACCTGCGTGAGATGGAGGGTCTGATTCGATCTCGCGTGCAGGAGGTGCTGGACAACCTGCCCGTGGATCAGCCGTTCAACTGGGTGCAGAATGTTTCGATCGAGTTGACCGCTCGGATGCTCGCGACCCTTTTGGACTTCCCATACGAGCAGCGTCGCAAGCTCGTCGAGTGGTCAGATCTGGCGACCTCGATGGAGCAAGCCAACGGCGGTCCGTCGGACCTTGATGACACGTTTGCAGGCATGCGCGACATGGCGCGAGGTCTCAGCGAGCACTGGCACGACAAGGCGGCACGGACAGCTGCCGGAGAGGAACCCGGATTCGATCTGATCACCATGCTGCAGAGTAACGAGAGCACCAAGGATCTGATCAAACGACCGATGGAGTTCTTGGGCAACCTTGTGTTGCTGATCGTCGGAGGCAACGACACCACGCGGAACTCGATGAGCGGCGGGGTTCTCGCGTTGAATCGGTACCCGGACCAGTTCGAGAAGCTGAAGGCAAACCCCGACCTGATCCCCAACATGGTCTCGGAGGTCATCCGGTGGCAGACACCGTTGGCCTATATGCGCCGGATCGCCAAGTCGGACACTATGCTGCACGGGCAGTTCATCCGCAAGGGCGACAAGGTCGTGATGTGGTATGCCTCGGGTAACCGCGACGAGCGCGTGTTCGATCGGCCCGATGAGCTGATCATCGATCGGCCCAACGCCCGAAATCACATCGCCTTCGGTTTCGGCATCCACCGCTGTATGGGCAACCGGCTGGCCGAGATGCAGTTGCGGATCCTGTGGGAGGAGCTGCTTCCGCGCTTCGAGAATATCGAAGTCGTCGGTGAGCCCGAGTACGTGCAGTCCAACTTCGTCAGGGGTATCAGCAAGCTGATGGTCCGACTCACCCCAAAAGCTGGCGCATGACCTTGCAGCGAGCGGTCATCGTAGGCGCGAGCCATGCCGGGGCACAACTCGCGGCCAGTCTGCGTCAGGAAGGGTGGACCGATGAGATCGTCCTCATCGGCGAGGAGTCGGCGCTGCCCTACCAACGCCCTCCGCTATCGAAGGCCTACCTGGCCCGGAAGATCACACTCGACGAACTCGCGATCCGCAGCGCGGAGTTCTACACCAAGCAGCGAATCCAACTCCTGGATGCGACGGTGGAGGCGATCGACCGCTCGGTCGGCCACCTGTCTCTGAGCACCGGCGACGCAATGCCCTACGACAAGATCGCGCTGTGTACTGGCGCCCGCCCTCGACGGCTCCCCATCCCGGGCGCCGACCTGGCCGGAGTCTTCTACCTACGGACCGCCGCGGACGTCGAGATGATCCTCGCGACCATCCGCCCCGGGGCTCGGGCCGTGCTCGTCGGCGGCGGTTACATCGGACTGGAGACGGCCGCCTCGTTGCGTGCGCTGGGTCTCGAGGTCACCGTGCTCGAGGCGACCGAGCGCGTCCTCGAACGGGTCACCGCCCCCGAGGTATCGGCGTTCTTCGACCGGATCCACCGGGAGGAGGGCGTCGACATTCGGACCGGCGCGCTGGTCGAGGCTCTGTCCGGTGACGGCTGGATCCGCGAAGTGCACCTGGCCAGTGGCGAATCAATCCCCGCCGACCTCGTCATTGTGGGCGTCGGCGTTCAACCGAACACCGAGCTCGCCGCCGCCGCAGGCCTGGCCGTCGACAACGGCGTCGTGATCGACGACCAGGCCCGCACCAGCGACCCCGACATCGTGGCCGCCGGGGACTGCGCCAGCCACGAGGTGGCCCGGTACGGCTGTCGCATACGCCTTGAGTCCGTGCCGAGCGCGGCCGAGCAGGCCAAAGTCGCCGCCGCGACCGTCTGCGGGAAGTCCAAGAAGATAGCGGCGCTTCCATGGTTCTGGTCAGATCAATACGACCACAAGCTCCAGATCGCCGGTCTCAACACCGGATACGACGAGGTCGTCCTCAGCGGCGACCCGACCGAGGACCGCGACTTCACCTGCTTCTACCTCCGTGACGGCGAGCTCATTGCCGCGGACTGCGTCAACCGCCCGCGAGACTTCATGTTCAGCAAACGGGTCATCACGCAGCAAGTCCCCATCGGACGGGCCGAACTGGCGCTCGCCGGCCAGGCCTGAGGTGAT
>NZ_JBAUJB010000452.1:0-12957 GCF_049683355.1 Mycobacterium sp. | reverse complement strand
GTCGTAGACAGCCACGGCATCGGCGCGGCCCGCGGCGAGCGTGTCCACCCGGGGATCGCCGACCGCGGCCAGCAGCACCTGGTGTTTGGCGGTCAGCTGCGGGAGTATCGTGATCAGCCCCTCGTCGATCGCGGAGGCGTTGAGGTCGGTCAGCAACACCACCAGCGCGCGCCGGCGCACCCGCCGCTGGATCGCCGTCACCAGCGCGCGCGGGTCCGACTCGATCAGCGCGGGTTCCAGCGGCGCCATCGCCTCGACGAGCTTGGCCAGCAACCCGGTGCGCGAGGCGTTGAAGACGCCGGCCCTGGTGACGCGGTCGTGTGCCAGGAAGTCGACGTGGTCGCCTGCCCGCGCGGCCAGCGCCGCCAGCAGCAGGGCGGCGTCCATCGACCAGTCCAGCCGCGGCCAGCCGCCGGGATGTGCTTCCGCCGGCGGAGCCGGCAATCTGGCTTCCGCCGGCGGAGCCGGCAATCGGGCCGCTGTCGGATCCACGCCCACGCGCCCGGCCGAGGTGCGGCCGGTGTCAAGCACGATCACCACGCGCCGGTCACGCTCGGGCCGCCAAGTGCGCACCACCACGTCGGCCCGCCGTGCCGTCGCACGCCAGTCGATCGAGCGGACATCGTCACCCACGACGTACTCCCGCAGCGAATCGAATTCGGTCCCTTGGCCGCGGATCAGCACAGGTGTCATGCCGTCGAGCTCGCGTAGCCTGGCCAGCCGTGTCGGCAGATGCTTGCGCGACAGGAACGGCGGCAGGATCCGGATCTGCCAGGGCACCCGGTGTGAGCGTTGCCGGCCGGCAAGGCCCAGCGGGCCGACGGATCTGGCCGTCACCAGTGCCGAGACCTGATCACCGCGACGGACCGGTCGCAACTGTGTTCGCAGCGCAACACGCTGTCCGGCAGCAAGGTTCACCGGATGGGTGCGCGGTTCGGCGCGCGCGCTGGGGGCCCACGCGTCCCGGATCACCCCGCGGAACCTGGTCCGGCCACCGTTGCCGACGCTCAGTTCCGCCGCCACCGGCTGACCCAGGCGCGCGGAGGTCTGGCCGTTGCGCGTCAACGTGAGGGCGCGCGGACTGCCTGCCAGAGCGACGTCGACCGCGATGGCCATCACAAGCGCGGCGGCCAGGACGGCGAAAGCGAGTGCGGGGCGGGCGGAGAACGCGATGGGAAACGCGCACAGCAGCGCGATCAACCCGGTGCGTCCGGTGAGTATCACTGGCCGGCAACTATCTCGGCACCGGCACGGAGGCGAGGATGCCCTCGATCACCCCGTCTGCGGTGGACCCTTCAAGCTCAGCCTCGGGGCGCAGCGCGACACGATGCCGCAGCGTGGGTCTGGCCATCGCCTTGACGTCGTCGGGGGTGACGTAGCCGCGGCCCGACAGCCACGCCCACGACCGGGCCGTGGACAGCAGAGCCGTCGCGCCTCGCGGCGATACCCCGAGCTGTAGTGACGGTGAATGTCTTGTCGCGCCGACGATGTCGACGATGTAGCCGAGAACTTCGTCGCCGACGAGCACCTGCCGGACCGCCTCTCGCGCGGCCGCCAGGTCGGCCGGGCCGGCGACCGGCTTCACCCCGGACAGATCACGCGGGTCGAACCCGCGGGCGTGCCGGTCGAGGATCGCGATCTCCTGGTCGCGTGGCGGCAGCGGGACATTGAGCTTGACCAGGAACCGATCCAGCTGGGCCTCGGGCAGTTGGTAGGTGCCCTCGTACTCGATCGGGTTCTGGGTGGCCGCGACGATGAACGGGTCGGGCAGGGCCCGGGGATCGCCGTCGACGCTGACCTGACGTTCCTCCATCGCCTCCAGCAGCGCTGCCTGCGTCTTGGGCGGGGTCCGGTTGATCTCGTCGGCCAGCAGCAGGTTGGTGAACACCGGGCCGGCTCGGAACTCGAACTCCGCGGTGCGGGCGTCGTAGACCAACGATCCCGTGACGTCGCCGGGCATCAGATCCGGGGTGAACTGCACCCGCTTGAAGTCCAGCTGCAACGCTGCCGCCAGCGTGCGCACCAGCAGGGTCTTCGCGACGCCGGGCACACCCTCCAGCAGCACGTGACCGCGGCACAACAGGGCGATCACCAGGCCGCTCACCACGGCATCCTGGCCGACGACGACCTTGCCGATCTCGGCGCGCAGGTTCATCAGCGCGCTGCGGGCGCTGTCATGCTCGGTGGGTGGTGTCACGACTGTGCGACCAGCCTTTCCATGTTGTCGAGTTCGCGAGCGAGGGTGACGAGTTCGGTGTCGGTGGCAGGCGGCGGGCCATAGAGCGTATGGCCGACCGCGCGGGGGTCCAGACCGGAACGTGCCGTGACCGCCTGGGCGACGGTCGACTGGTCGGCCGTGAAGCCCAAACCCAGGCGGGGCAGCATCCGCTGCAGTGTCGATGTCCGCAGAGCCTCGGCGGCGCGGTCCCTGGCGCGCCGCGAACGGTACAGCCGGCCGCGGCCCTCCACGGTCTCCGACGCGCGCACCACGACGGGCATCCGTTCGGCCACCAGCGGGCCGATCCGGCGGCCCTTCCACAGGGCCAGCAACACCACGGCGAGCGCCAGCTGCAGGGCCACCCAGGTGACCTGGGCGGGAATGAGGTCGGAAATCGTTGCCCCGCCGTCGGAGTCGGCGGTCTCGCTGCTCTGCGGCGCATACCAGACCACCCGGGGGTGCTGGCCGGCGAGATTCATCGCCAGCGCGGCGTTGCCCTCCTCGAGCAGCCCTTCGTTCATCATGAACAGCGCACTGCCCACGACCGTCGTCGTCCGGCCGTCGTCGGTGTAGCGCGCCAGCACGCCGTCGTAGCACCGGGCCACCGGTGTTTCGCCGGACGCCTCGTAGGTGTCGGCCGCGCCGAAGTGCACGGTTCCGGACTGCCGGGCCTCCCGCAGGTCACAATCGGCGGTCAGGCCACCGAAACTCGTCGAGTCCGCTCGGCGGAGCGCCGGGGCGAGCTGCTCGCGAGTCCGTCCGACCGGCTCGACCAGGAGGAGATCGGACGGCACCTCCGCCAGCCGGTCGAGCAACTCGTCACCGAACAGATGGGCGGTCTGCGCGACCACCAGCAGGGTCCCCGGCTGCGCCTCGCGTTCGACGGCCGCGACGGTTTCGGCCTCGACGACCGTCACCCCGTTGTCGCGCAGCAGCGTGACCAGGGCACGGGCCCCTTCCGGGGACGTCGAGGTCGCTTCCATCCGGCCGCCGGTTCCCGGCGAGGTCAGGTAGGCCGTCGCGGCGGCGACGCCGACGATGACGACGAGGGCGAGCAGCACCCAACGCCCGGTCCGCCACCGCTGGCCCATGGTCGCGCCGACGACGGTCGACGAGGAATCCGTCATCGCACCTCGGCCCAGGTCTGCGGCGACGACGTGGGCGGCGACTCGGCGGAATCCTTCGCCGCCCGGGTGCCAAGTTTGCCGTCCAGCGAGGCGATCATCCGGTACTGCTGTTCCAGTCCGGGCCGCTCACCGTAGGTCACGTCGTTGAAAATCTCCGCCGCGGAGAACAATTCGTCGGCCAGAGGCGGCAGCGCCCGGCCGGCGGTGCGGGCCAGTTCGGTCGCCGTCCGGCCGGGAACGGGTTCCAGGACACCGTTCTCCTCGAGTTGTCGCGCCACGGCGCGAAGTCGATGCCGAATGGCAGGTGCCCAATCCCCGGACGCGGCATGCGTTTCGGCGGTCGCGCGGTGTTCGGCGGCGCTGAGCTCGTGGTCACCGAACAGGCCGGCGGATTCGCTGCGTGCGGTGCGCATCGCGCGGCGGGCGAGGCGCACCGCGACGAACACGGCGACGCCGAGCAGGATCAGCAGCACCGACACCGTGAACCAGCCGCCCGGGACGTCCGCGCCTCCGGCGACCAGCCGGTAGAGAAGTTCGTCGATCCAGTCGAGGATCTGGTCGGTCAGTGACGGCCGGGGGTAGATCGGTTTGCCGAGCTCACGTTGGGCCGCCTCGTGGGCCGCGTCGCGGTCGATGTCGATCGTCGGCATGTCAGCTCTGGCGGGTCAGCCAGAGGTCGTCGGTGGAATCCGGCGAGGCTGCCGGTCCGCCCGCTGCGCCTGTCTGCAGAACGAGGTCGAAGGCTTCCGACCGGATGCGGCGGTCGGTGTACTGCAACACCACAACACCGGCGGTGAACGGCGCGGTGATGATCTGGCCGATGGCACCACCGACGGCGAACGCGACCAGGGCAAGCATCGCCGCCGTGGCCGACGCCGAGGTGGACAGCATGATCTGACCGCCGAAACTGAACGGGATCGCGACCGCCCCGGCGATCAGGTTCGCCACCAGCGTGGCCAGCAGCCGAATGCCCAGCACCCGCCAGAAGTCGTCCTTGATCAGCGCGAACGACCGCTTGATCGACGAGATGATGTCGCGGCGCTCCAGCACGATGGCCGCCGGGGTGAACGTCAGCATCGTGCCCAGGTAGACCAGCGCCGCGATCAGCGCCAGTACCAGCGGAACGCCGAAGAGGAAGGCGATCATCACATCCGTCGCGAACGCCACGGCCACGACGGGCAGGAACACCAGAGCGATCAACACCACGGCGCCGAGGGTCTGCAGCACGGTGAACCCGATCAGCGCCCAGAGCCTCGGGCGTAGTCGCCGCCAGGCCTCCCCGATCGTGATCCCGGCGCCGAACACCGCCCGCCCGACGACGACCGTCAGCAGGCCGCTGAGCAGGATCGCCGACAGGACGGTCGAGACGGACGCGGTGAGGCTGGACGTCGCCCAGCTCACCAGCATCTCGGCGCTGGGTTCGTCGCTGCCCATCGCCTGCGCGAGTTGCCCGGTGAACGCAAACGGCAGCAGCGACAGCACCAGCGTCAACAGCTGCGCAGCGACCACGACGATGGTGGTGAGCCCCAGCGTGGGTTTGGGATTCGCCCGGACGTAGGCCACTGCCCCGTTGAACATGTCGGACAGGCTGAGCGGACGCAGCGGGACGACACCCGGTTTGAACGCCGGCCGCGGACCGTAGCCGGGTGGCGGGCCACCGTAGGGAGGTGGATAGCCGGGTGGCGGTCCGTATCCGCCGTATCCCGGCGGCGGGTAACCCGGATATCCGGGCGGGGGATAACCGGTGGGCGGACCGCCGGGGGAGGGTGTCCCCGCCGGACCGTAGCCGCCGGTGTCGTACGTCATGCCGACCATCCTGTCGATCGTCGGTGGAATTGACAACGTCAGTCACTCCAGCCGCACGCGGCGGCGCGTCTGGTCCGGTGCTCGTTTCGTACCTGCAAGCCCGGGTATCCGAAGCCCATGACGCGATTCGGCTACACCCTGATGACCGAGCAGAGCGGTCCCAAAGATCTTGTCCGCTATGCAGTTTCGTCAGAAGATGTCGGTTTCGACTTCGAAGTGTCCAGCGACCACTACTTCCCGTGGCTGTCGTCGCAGGGTCACGCTCCCTACGCCTGGTCGATGCTCGGAGCGGTCGCCCACGCCACCGAGCGGGTCGAGTTGATGACCTATGTCACCTGCCCGACGATCCGCTACCACCCTGCGATCGTCGCGCAGAAGGCGGCGACACTGCAGATCCTGGCCGACGGCCGGTTCACCCTGGGTCTGGGCAGCGGGGAGAACCTCAACGAGCACGTGGTCGGCAAGGGCTGGCCGACGGTCGCTCGCCGCCACGACATGTTGCGTGAGGCCATCCACATCATCCGCGAGTTGATGAGCGGCGAGATGGTGGACTGGAAGGGCGAGTACTTCGAGGTGGATTCCGCGCGCCTGTGGGACGTTCCGGAGATCCCGGTGGCCATCGCGGCGGCGGTGTCCGGTGACCGCTCCATCGAGGAGTTCGCCCCGCTGGCCGACCACCTGATCGCGGTCCAGCCCGACAAGTCCCTCGTCGACTCCTGGCATGACACCCGACGGGCCACGGGCCTACCGGGCGATGTCCGGGTCATCGGCCAGATCCCGATCTGCTGGGACCCCGACCGCGACGCCGCCGTGGCCCGCGCGCACGACCAGTTCCGGTGGTTCGCCGGCGGCTGGGCGGTGAACTCGGACCTGCCGACCACGGCCGGGTTCGACGGTGCCACGCAGTTCGTCCGCCATGAAGACGTCGCCGAGTCCATCCCGTGTGGTCCCGACCTGGACGCGATCGTCGAATCAGTGCGAAAGTACTGGGAGGCGGGATTCACCGACATCGCGATGGTGCAGGTCGGCGGCGAAAGTCAGGACCTGTTCCTCGAGAAGGCGGCGGGCCCGCTACTGGACAAGCTCCGAAGCGCTTCGCAGTGAGAGGAACTCGATGACCCGCGGTAGAGGAATCTACGACGACGAAGAAGGTTCGGCCTCCTCCAAGAACGCCAAGGCCAAGCAGGCCGATGCCGACGACCGCAAGGACACCCCCGACGTCGACGAGGATGCCGGCGAGCCGACCGACTGAGTCGGTCTCGCATACCCTCGTCTGGGCGCGCTGAGTCGGAGGTCGCGCACGTCTGAAAGGGCACGCCATGACCTGGCTCTATCTGGGCTGCGCGATCCTGTGCGAGGTGGCGGCGACGCTGGCGCTCAAGGGCTCGGCCACCATCGGAGCACTCTATGTCGTGGTCGTGGCCGGATACCTGGCGTCTTTTGTCTTTCTGACGGCAGTGCTCAAGCGCGGTATGGGTGTCGGCGTGGCGTACGGCATCTGGGCGGCGACGGGCGTCGCGCTCGTGGCGTGCCTGTCGGCGCTGTTCTTCGGCGAGGCCTTCACGGTGGCGATGGCCCTGGGCCTGGTGTGCATCATCGCCGGCGTGCTGCTGGTCGAGACCGGGACGCATGCGCAGCGATCCGACGCGTCCGCGCCGGGGAGCTGACCGGATGCAGTACCTGCTGTTGCTGGGTGCGATCGCGTCAGAGGTCGCCGCCACGCTGACGCTGCGGACCGCCGCCAACGGCCGGCCCCGGCTCTACGCCGCGGTCGCGATCGGCTACGTGCTCGCCTTCACCATGCTGCTCGGTTCGCTGCGCCACGGCATGCCGCTGGGAATCGCCTACGGAATCTGGGCGGCCGCGGGAGTGGCCATCACCGCCGTGGCCTCCCGGTTCCTGTTCGACGAGCCGCTGACCGGCCGGATGCTCGGTGGGATCGGGTTCATCGTCGTCGGTGTCCTGCTGATCGAGATCGGTGCCGGACACTGAGTTGAAGCCCACCAGCGCGCAGCTCGACGCGGTCCAGAAGCGCACCCTGCGCGTGCTGGTGGCCGCTCAGATCTTCAGTGGCGCGGGCCTGGCCGCCGGGGTCACCGTGGGAGCGCTACTGGCGCAGGAGATGTTCGGCTCCACCGGCATGGCCGGAGTACCGAGCGCGTTGTTCACCATCGGGTCGGCCGCAGCGGCGGCGGGCGTCGGACAACTGTCACAACGTTTCGGCCGGCGCGTCGGCTTGGCGGCCGGATACCTCACCGGAGCACTGGGCAGCGTCGGTATCGTCGTCGCCGCCGTCATCGACAACATCTCGCTGCTGTTCGCCGCACTGTTCGTCTACGGCGCCGGCACCGCCACCAACCTGCAGGCTCGTTATGCCGGTGCGGATCTCGCCCACCATGACCGCCGCGCCCGCGCGATCAGCACCGTGCTCGTCGCGACCACGGTCGGCGCGGTCATCGGACCCAACCTGGTCGGCGTTCTCGGCGACCTCGCCGACGCGATCGGGGTGCCGCGGCTGGCCGGCCCGTTCCTGCTCGCTGCCGTCGCCTACGGCGCCGCCGGGGTCATCATCTGGATTCTGTTGCGGCCCGACCCTTTACGGCTGGCTGCCGAGTTTCCGGCCGATCCGGTCATCATCGGTGGGGTAGACGACGAACCCGCCGAGAGAACGTCGTCGTGGAACCCTGTGGTGCTCGCCGGGGCGGCGGTGATGATGATCACCCAGCTCGTCATGGTCGCCGTCATGACCATGACGCCGGTCTACATGCAGCACCACGATCACGACCTCGCTGCCGCGGGGCTGGTGATCTCGATCCACGTCGCTGCGATGTACCTGCCCTCGCCGATCTCCGGCTACCTCGTCGACCGGTACGGCGCCGCCGTCACCGCCGGGCTCGCCGCGGCCACGCTGATCGCCGCCGGCGCGCTGGCCGCCTTCACTCCGCCGGATTCGATCGCCGCGCTCGCGGTGGCGCTGGCGCTGCTCGGCTTCGGCTGGAGCCTGGGGCTGATCGCGGGCACCACCGCGATCACCAACGCCACCGCGGTGGCCGGTCGCGCGAAAACCCAGGGGACCGTCGACCTGTTCATCGCCGTCAGCGGTGCGGCCGGCGGTTTGGGCTCCGGCTTTGTTGTCGCGCAGACCAGCTTCCCCACGCTCGCGGTGATCGGCGCTGCGCTCGCCGCGACGATCGTCCCCATCCTGCTGTTGCGCCGCCGCGGGAACTGAGCACACCGAACATCGGGCAGTGCGGTAGATTCATTTCACCGACCGACCGGACGGTATGTGAAAGGTGTGTGGTGGCGATGGTGAGGCGACGAGTGTCCGTGGTGGCGGCGGTGGTGACGGTGCTCTTCGGCGCCGGGGTCGTCGACGGGGCAGCGGGCCCAGCCGGCGCGTTCTCTCGACCGGGCCTGCCGGTCGAGTATCTCGATGTGCCGTCGTCGGCGATGGGTCGCGATATCCGCGTCCAGTTTCAGTACGGTGGCCCCCGGGCGGCTATCTGCTCGACGGGATGCGCGCCCAGGACGACTTCAGCGGATGGGACATCAACACCCCCGCGTTCGAGTGGTACGAGGGCTCGGGTCTGTCGTTGGTGATGCCGGTCGGTGGCCAGTCCAGCTTCTACACCGACTGGTATGAGCCCTCCGACGGGAACGGGCAGGCCTACACCTACAAGTGGGAGACGTTCCTGACGCGCGAGTTGCCGGCGTGGTTGACGGCGAACAGATCCGTGTCCGCCACCGGGAGCGCCGTTGTCGGACTGTCGATGGCCGGGTCTTCGGCACTTTCCCTGGCGATCTGGCATCCGACGCAGTTCGTCTACGCCGGAGCGCTTTCCGCGGCGTTGAACCCGTCAGAGGGGTGGTGGCCGACGCTGATCGGCATCGCGATGAAGGATGCCGGTGGCTTCAACGCCGAAAGCATGTGGGGTCCGTCCAGCGACCCGGCGTGGCAGCGTAACGACCCCACCGTCAACGTCGCGAAGCTCGTCGCCAACCACACCCGGATCTGGATCTACTCCGGCACCGGAGCGGCGTCGGACTTCGACGCCGACGCCAGCGTCGGGAACCTGGCCGCCGCGCAGTTCCTGGAGAGGTTCCTGGGCCGCACCAGCCGCACGTTCCAGGAGCGCTATCTGGCCGCCGGCGGGAGCAACGGGGTATTCAACTTCCCCCATGACGGCACCCACAGCTGGGGATACTGGGGCCAGCAGTTGCAGCAGATGAAGCCGGACCTGCAGCGGGTGCTCGGGGTCGCGACGTAGCGAATCGGTTCGCGGGCAACCGATTACACATGCCCGCGGGGTGACCATCGCGGGGTGGCCGCCGCGGTACCATGTGGCATGACCAGGCAGGAATCGGCGGCACGGACCAGGCTGTCACTGCTCGACGCCGGTGTCCGGGTGTCGAAGGACACCGGCCTGTCCGGCCTGAGCATCAACCGCATCGTCGAAGAGGCGGGCGTCTCCAAAGGTGCGTTCTTCCATCATTTTCCGGACCGCGCAGCCTATCTGCTGGCGTTGCACCGGGATTTCCACGACCGCATCCTCGACGACACCCGCGGTGTGATGGACACCTATCCGCCGGGGGCGGAGCGGCTGCTGAGGGCCAGCCGCACCTATTTGGATGCTTGTCTGCGCGAATACGGTGTGCGCGCGCTGCTGCTGGAGGCCCGGGCTGAGCCCGTCACCGCTGCCGAGGTCCGCCGACGCAACCGGGACACCGCACATCTGTGTGAGCCGGACTTCGCCGCCATGGGCTGGCCCGATCCGTACCCGGCAGCACAACTGTGGGTCGGCATGACCGCCGAGGCGGCCTTGCTGGAGTTCGACGCCGGCCACCGGGTTCGGGCGCTGCGGCTCTCGCTGGCCCGGTATCTGGACGGCGCACCGGAATTCATCGGCGCCTGATGGCTGCGCGGTCAGACGAACTCACCCGCTTCGTTCGCGAGGCGCTTCAGCGCGGCATACCGCGCCCGGAGATCGAGCAGGCACTCCACGAAGCCGGCTGGCAGCCCGAACAGGTGAACAAGGCCCTGGCGAGCTTCGCCGGAGGTTCCGTTCCCGGTTCCCGTTCCCCGGCCCGTACCGCACGTCTCGGCGGGGGGAGGCATTCCGCTATCTCGTACTCTTCACCGCGCTCGGCATCACCGCGTTCTCGGTGGTGGGACTCTTCTTCACACTGATCGACTACCTGTTCTACGATCCGGCCGCGGTGCCGCTCGGCTCGGACGTGTGGGTGCCGGACGTTCTGTGGGCGGTGGCGCGCGTCATCATCGCCTTCCCGGTGTTCGTCGCCGCCTCGTGGCTCGTCGCCCGGTCGCTGAGGCAAGATCCTGCCGAGCGCGGGTCGGCGATCCGCCGCTGGTTCACCTACCTCGCGATGTTCGTGGCGGTGGCCGTCATCATCGGCGACTTCGTGACCCTCGTGGCGTATGTGCTCGGCGGCGGTACGACGGCACGGTTCCTGCTCAAGGTGCTGGTGGTGGCGGTCGTCGCCGGGTTGATCCTCGGCTACTACCTGTGGGACATCCGGGACAGCGAACGCGGTCGGCGGCCCGTGCCGGCACTGTTCCTCGGCGTCGCGGTGCTGACGAGTGTCGCGGCAGTGGGGGCGGGGCTGTGGCTGATGGGTCCGCCGTCCGAGCAGGCGGCCCGGCGTATCGACGACCGGCGGGTGGAGGACCTGCGTTCGCTCGCCGCCGGCGTCGACCGCTTTTACGAGCAGAACGCCGAGTTGCCCGAAAGCCTCGGTGAGTTGAGTGCGGCGCTGCCGACGCCGATTCCGCTCGACGATCCGTCGACCCGCGCGCCCTACCGCTACTCGCCGGGCACCGACAGGACGTTCGAGCTGTGCGCCGATTTTGCGCAACCCTCGGGTGAGGGCCTGGCGCGCGACTCGATCTGGACACATGCCGCGGGCACCCAGTGCTTCACGCTGACGGCCGGCGGCAAAGACAGACGCTGAGCAGGCGGCCTGACCGGCGCTACCGGGTGCTGACCGGGTCGCCGCGACGTTTGGTCTCCAGTCGGTGCCAGGTCCACCAGAACAGCAGCGCGGCGGCTACCGAACCGGCGGCGGCCAGCCACTGCGAACCCAGGAACAGGTGCCACTCGGCGGGTTCGTCGTTGAGATGGGCTGACGCCCCACGCAGCACCTGCACCATGCCCAATGCCAGGCTCGCCGACCCCGCGGCGCCGACCAGCACGACGAACACCGTACGGAGTGTGTAGCGCGTCGCCGCCGGGGAGATCACCGCGCGGATCCGGTCGGTGCGGGCCAGGAAGTGCGACGCGGCGCAGGCCACGATGAGCGCCACCGCGTCGGCAGCCAGGGTGTCCGAGAGCCGGTGGGCCTTGATGATGACGGTGTAGGCACCGATTCCCACCGCCCAGGTGAGCGTGAAGAACATGGCCACACCGCGGAACCGGTACGGCATCACGATCAGCGTTGCGAACAGCAGCGACATCGCCGCAGTCGTGTGCCCGCTGGGCAACGTGTTGTCGGCGAACGTGCCGTTGATCGCGACCAGCTCGGGGCGGGAAAGCACGTGGTACTTCAGCACTTGGGTGACAGCCTGCCCGCCGAGGATCACCCCCACCCCGGCCACGGCCAGCCACACCTGGCGACGCAGCAACCCGATCGCTCCGACGATCACCGCCGCTGCCAACTGCGACGTCACCGTGATGGTGTGGAACTGGTCCAGCGCGGCCTGACGCACCGCGGCGTCGACCTGGGTGGCGCCCCGCAGCGCCGCGTCCTCGAACCGCTGGCCCGTCGTCGTGTACACGGCCAGCAGATAGACCACGGTGCCGAACAGCAGTGCGGCGATCAGCACTGCCGTCCACCGGTATCGGGCCCGACGCAGCCGGTCGTTCCCGTCGAGCGCCACCCGCCTTTCGGTTCTCGTCACCGCCCCAGAGCTCCTATTCGTGCGTCCGGCTCGAACCGAATCCAGCGTTCGACTGAGCGTATCGGCCGTCTGTGTCCCTCACCGTTTGTACGCAGCGAGCGTGGCCGCCCGCAGAATGGGTTCATGACGTATGAGCTGAGCTTCGCTCGGACGCCGGTGGACAGGGTGGCCGTGGTCGACCTGGAATCGGCGTGCGCACTGTTCGGCCGGGAAACGCTGCCGTACCCGCTGGGACGTAGCCGACCGGTCGGGTCGGTGTGGCTTGCCACCAGAGCCGGCGAACCGATCGCTGATCGCCTCGCCGGTGGCGACCTTCGCGGAGTCCGGTCATGGGTGGAAGCCCTTGTGCGAAGCGACGTCTGCGTGGAATGCCGGGTGCACCCTTTCGACGCGCACACGCCGGAGTTGCGGCTGCACGCGTTGCGTGCGGGCGAGTCCGGGTTTGTTGCGGTGCAGACCCGCGACCAGGACGGTGTCGACGTCGTCGACATCTACTCGGTGGCGCCGGACGCGTTGGCGGCCGCGATAGCAGAATCGGTGGGACTGGTCGGCGCGGGTGCGCACCCGCGTATCGCGTTGGCAGGAGACGGAAATCACCTGCCGAAAATGCCGGTTACGGCGGAAGACTTCGACGACCTCGGATTTCCTGTTCGGCGTGACGAGCCTGACGAGCTGTCTGCCCGTGTCCTCGACGTCAGCGAGGTCGTGGCGACCGGGACGGTGCAGACTCGCTGCGAGCGGGCGCAGCATCGGGGCACGGACCCGCAGAGTCGAATCCTGCAGTGGGTGCAGGTCAGCGGCGACGGGGACTACATCTACGACTTCGACGGCCACGCCGAGCCGCTGAGCGCAGACATGCTGCGGAGTTTCATCGAGGGTTTCATCGCAGA
>NZ_JBAUJB010000451.1:0-8348 GCF_049683355.1 Mycobacterium sp. | reverse complement strand
GCCGATCGCTGCGGCCGCTGCGCGCGCGCCGTGTTCGTCGACGTCCCCGATGACGACGCGCGTGCCGTGTGCCGCGAGTGCCGATGCCAGCGCCTGCCCGATGCCCGAGCCGCCGCCGGTGACGACGGCGACCTTGCTGTCCAGTTCCATGCCCCGAGTGTGACTGACGGGCGAATCGGGCGCGCAAACGGACCGCTGAGGTGCGTGCGCGCGCCGGGTTCGCAGGGGAGTCAGCCGAACGTGACGCCCTGGGCCAGAGGGAGCTCGGACGAGTAGTTGACGGTGTTCGTCGCCCGCCGCATGTAGGCCTTCCACGAGTCCGAACCCGACTCGCGCCCGCCGCCGGTCTCCTTCTCACCGCCGAACGCGCCGCCGATCTCCGCACCCGAGGTGCCGATGTTGACGTTGGCGATCCCGCAGTCCGAACCGTCGGCGCCCAGGAAGCGTTCCGCCTCACGGATGTCCAGCGTGAAAATCGACGACGAAAGACCCTGCGGTACCGCATTGTTCATCGCGATAGCCTCGTCCAGAGTCTCGTAGGTCAGCACGTAGAGGATCGGCGCGAACGTCTCGGTGTGCACGACGGCACTCTGGCCGGGCATCCGGACCACCGCCGGGGTGACGTAGAACGCGCCCTCGTCCCCGACGTCAACACGCTCACCGCCGATCACCTCACCACCTTCGGCCTCGGCCTGCTGCAGCGCGCCGACCATGTCCCGGTAGGACCTCTCGTGGATCAGCGGCCCGACCAGCGTGCCCTCGGTGAACGGGTAGCCGACCGGCAGCTGCCGGTAGGCCGCGACGATCCTCGATACCAGCTCGTCGGCCACCGACGAATGCACGATCAGCCGGCGCAGCGTGGTGCACCGTTGCCCGGCAGTGCCCGCCGCCGAGAACACGATGCCCCGCACCGCCAGGTCGAGGTCTGCCGCCGGGGTCACGATCGCCGCGTTGTTGCCGCCGAGCTCGAGCAGCGCACGGCCGAATCGCGCGGCCACCCGCGGCCCGACCTCGCGGCCCATCCGCACCGACCCGGTCGCCGACACCAGCGCGACCCGCGGGTCGTCGACGAGCTGCTGGCCGATCTCCCGCTCACCGAGGACAAGTCGGCTGACCTCCGGTGGCGCACCGACATCGGCGCACGCACGCTGCAGTAGCGCCTGGCATGCCGAAGCGGTCAGCGGCGTCAGCTCGGAAGGCTTCCACACCACGGTGTCTCCGCACACCAGCGCGATGGCGGTGTTCCATGCCCAGACCGCAACCGGGAAGTTGAACGCGGTGATGACGCCGACGACACCGAGGGGGTGCCAGGTCTCCATCAGCCGGTGCCCGGGCCGCTCGGAGGCAATGGTCTTGCCGTACAGCTGCCGTGACAAGCCCACCGCGAATTCGCAGACGTCGATCATCTCCTGCACTTCGCCGAGCGCCTCGGAGGTGATCTTGCCGGCCTCGATCGTGACCAGCGAGGCCAGCGCCGCCTTGTGCTCGACGAGCAGCTGGCCGAGCCGGGCCACCAGCGCGCCACGCACCGGCGCCGGCGTCAGCCGCCACGTCGTGAACGCCTGTGCGGCTTCGGCGATCGCGGCGTCGGTCTGCTCGGCCGACGACGCTGTCAGGGTGAACAGCACGTCGCCGTTGATCGGCGAGCTGGCGGTCAGCCCGCCGGCGCCGGGGTCGCCCAGCGTCACCGTGGAGCCGACGGCGGCCAGCGCGTCGCGCACCCGGGACCGCAGCGCGTCTGAGGTGGGCAGCGGGGACTTCATTGTGGTGGTCATGAACAGGCCTCATCGAGCTTGTAGGGGTAGAGGTTCCGATACAGTGCGGCCATGAGCGGTCTCGACGAACCTGTGCAGCTCGACGAGATCGATCGGGTGCTGGCTCGTGAACTGGTGGCAGACGGCCGCGCAACGCTGGCCCATCTGGCTGCTGCCGCCGGTCTTTCGGTGTCGGCGGTGCAGTCGAGGGTGCGGCGGCTGGAGTCCCGCGGCGTCGTCGCCGGGTACACGGCCCGGATCAACCCGGAGGCCGTCGGCAGCATGCTGTCCGCGTTCGTCGCGATCACCCCTCTCGATCCGTCACAACCCGATGATGCACCCGCCCGGCTGGAACACATCCCCGAAATCGAGGCGTGCTATTCGGTGGCCGGGGAGGAAAGTTATGTCCTGCTGGTCCACGTCGAGTCTGCGCGGGCGCTGGAGGGTCTGCTCCAGCGGATCCGCACCGCAGCCGACGTGAAGACGCGCACCACGGTGATCTTACAGAAATTTTATGGCGAAAGACGTCACATACCGGAGACAACATCAGTCTCCGGGCAGTAATACCGCAAAATATCCTCTAGCATGGCGGTATGATTGATCTTCTTCCGGTCGCCAGCCGTGCCCGAGTCGCCCCGGCCGACGTGCGTGAGGTGCTGTCGCGCAGCATCCTCGCCGACGGCCTCGACCTCGTGCTCGACATCGAGCGCTCGCAGGGTTCGTATCTGGTCGATGCCCGCAGCGGGCGCGGCTACCTCGACATGTTCACCTTCTTCGCGTCCTCGGCGCTGGGGATGAACCACCCCGGCCTGGCCGACGGCGACACCTTCCGCGCCGAACTCACCGCGGCCGCGCTGAACAAGCCGAGCAACTCCGACGTCTACAGCGTCCCGATGGCGCGGTTCGTCGACACGTTCGGCAGGGTGCTCGGCGACCCGGCGCTGCCACACCTGTTCTTCGTCGACGGCGGGGCGCTGGCGGTGGAGAACGCGCTGAAGGTCGCGTTCGACTGGAAGAGCCGGTTCAACGAGGCCCGCGGACTGGATCCAGCGCTGGGAACCAAGGTGCTACACCTGCGCGGCGCCTTCCACGGCCGCAGCGGTTACACGATGTCGCTGACCAACACCGATCCCAACAAGGTGGCGCGTTTCCCGAAGTTCGACTGGCCCCGCATCGACACGCCGTATCAGCGACCGGGCGCGAACATCGAAGCGCTGGAAGCAGAGTCGATCCGTCAGGCGCGCGCGGCGTTCGAAGCCGCGCCCCATGACATCGCGTGCTTCATCGCCGAGCCGATCCAGGGCGAAGGCGGCGACCGGCACATCCGGGGCGCGTTCTTCGCCGCGATGCGCGAGCTGTGCGACGAGTTCGACGCGCTGCTGATCTTCGACGAGGTCCAGACCGGCTGCGGTATCACCGGAACCGCTTGGGCCTACCAGCAGTTGGGGGTGCTGCCCGATGTGCTGGCATTCGGCAAGAAGACCCAGGTCTGCGGTCTCATGGCGGGTGGGCGCGTCGACGAGGTGCCCGACAACGTGTTCGCCGTCAGCTCGCGGATCAACTCGACGTGGGGCGGCAGCCTCGTCGACATGGTCCGGTCGCGCCGCATCCTGGAGGTCATCGAGTCCGACGGGTTGTTCGAGCGGGCCGCCGAGAACGGGCGTTATCTGCGAGAGCGACTGCAGGAGTTGGCTGTCGAGTTCCCCGCTCTGGTGCGCGACGCGCGTGGTCGCGGCCTGATGTGCGCGTTCAGCATGCCGTCTGCGGCACAGCGCGACGCGCTGATCGCGCGGCTGTGGGACAACGGGGTCGTGATGCTGGGCTCTGGTGCCGACAGCGTGCGTTTCCGGCCCGCGCTGACGGTCTCGCAGGACGAACTCGACGCCGCGGTCGACGCGGTGCGCGACGTGCTCACGGGGATGTCGGTTCGGCAGGCAGGGTGAGTCGGCGGATCGTCGAGCGCAACCTCGGCAGATCCGCGCCCCCGACGATTTCGCAGCCGTGCAGCTCGGCGAGTTTGCGTGCAGCGGGGGTGAACTCGTTGTTGGTGACGACCATCGTCCTTGTGCAGTCCTGCATGGGAGCTCCGGCGACCACCTCCTGGACGGCGCCGGCCCCGACCGGGCGTGCGCGGCGCTTGCACTGGACCGCCAGCCGGTGGGGCCGGTGTCCGATGATCAGGTCGACGCCCCAGTCGCCGGTGAGCGAGGTCATGATCACCGGAACGCCGCAGGACCGGGCGATCCGGGCGACGTAGTCCTCGAAATCGGTGCCCGACATGTCTTCCCCGACGACGCGCTCCGCCGCACCCGGGGTGACAGCGCCGACAAGCGTGGCCAGGAAGAAGCGTGGAGCCATGGTGACGACGAGGGGGGCCAGCACCGCGAGCGCCACGCTGACGGTCAGGCCGGCGCCGACCAGATGGGCGGTGAGGCCGACGGCCACGCCCAGCACGGCGTACAGCTTCCACCGCAGCCTGGTCACGCACGCATGGTAAGCGCCGGGTGTGACAAGGCAGCGACACGCCGGCGGCAAGCCGTGGTAAGCACGTCTGATTGATGCTCATCACCGGTCCGACCGGCAACGTCGGTCACGAGCTGGTCGAGCTGTTGCGTGTGAAGACCGATCCGCAGGCCTGGCGGGTGGCGGGCCGCCATCCCGAGAGGCTGCGGGATCGACTGGGCGACGGCGCGCAGGTCAGTGCGTTCGACTTCTTCGACCGCTCGACCTGGCCGGCGACGCTTCGCGGTGTGCTGGCGCTGTTCCTGCTGTTTCCGCTGCCGGGCAACCGGGCAGCCCGCGAGGCGGTGATCCCGTTCGTGGAAGCCGCCGAAGAGGCCGGGTGCAGGCACGTCGTGTACGTCTCGGTGTTCGGCGCGGACCGGGCGCGGTTCATTCCCCACCACAAGGTCGAGGCCGCGCTGCAAGCCGGCACGATGAGCGTCACGATCCTGCGGTGCAGCTTCTTCATGCAGAACCTGCACCGGGCGATCTCCACCCACGGCATCGACATCGCCGACCGCGCAGAAGTGTTCATCCCGGCCGGGTCCGGCCGGACCACGTTCATCGATGCCCGCGACGCCGCCGAGGTGGCTTCCCTGGCGCTGACCGACGTGGCGTCCCACCGCAACCGCATCCACCACTTGACCGGGTCCGCAGCGCTGAGCATGAACGAGGTCGCCGACGCGTTGAGCGACGAGCTGGGTCACCCGGTCCGCTACTCGCGTCCCGGGCTGGTGCGGTTCGCCGCGCGGCTGCGTCGGCGCGGGGTGGGTTGGGACACGATGGGATTCATGTCCGCGGTCTACACCCTGACCCGGCTGGGGCAGAACCAGCCGATCACCGACGACGTCGCTCGGCTGCTGGGCCGCCCGCCGCGCACGATGCGAGAGTTCCTGCGCGACAACGCGTGGCGGTGGCGCGAGCACGCCTGGACGTAGGGACGGCGGCGGCGCTCAGAGGTCCAGCGTCAGGTTGCCGTCGGGGACCGCACGCGACACGCAGGTCAGCATCAGGCCTTCGGCGCGCTCGGATTCGGTCAGCAGCGTGTCGCGGTGATCGACGGCGCCGCTGAGCACGCGGGTGCGGCAGGTGCCGCAGAAGCCCTGCTAGCACGAATACGGCGCGCGGACGCCAGCGCGGTTGAGTGCGGTCAGCATGGTCTCGTCGGCCGCGACCGGTACCGAGACCCCGGAGGACATGATCGACACCGTGAATTCGTGGCCGTCGACCACCGGCGGTGCGACGAACCTCTCGAAGTGCAGTGCGACGTCGTCGCGGTCGGCCAGCCGGGACCGCAGCGCGGTGAGCAGTGGCGCGGGTCCACACGCATATACCGCTGTGCCACCCGGACATTCGCCGAGAAGCTCATCCGGGGACGGCAGCCCGTGGATGTCGTCGGTGCGGATCTGGACACGCCCGCCGAACGTTGCCACCTCGTCGAGAAACGGCAGGCTGTCTCGGTTGCGGCCGGTGTACACCATCGACCAGTCCACGCCGAGGTCGCGCGCACGGTTCAGCGTCGGCAGGATCGGGGTGATCCCGATTCCGCCGGCGATGAAACGCAGCCGACGGGTGGGCACTCCACGCCCGGGCACCGTGAGGGGAAACGCGTTGCGCGGACCGCTGGTGGTGACCCGCGAGCCGACGGGCAGGTGGTCGTGCACCTCCATCGATCCGCCGCCGCCGTCGGGAATGCGGCGCACCGCGATCCGGTAGGAGTCGGTGTCGGCGGGATCGCCACACAGGGAGTACTGCCGCAGTACCCCACTGGGCAGGCGGACGTCGATGTGGGCGCCGGGATGCCAGCCGGGCAGCCGGCGACCGTCGGGCGCGACCAGCCGGAGTGCGATCACCTCGTCGTTGTGCGCGACCACTTTCCGGTCGGCCACCTCGAGGGTGATGGCCCGGTCGAGCGTCTGCGGTTCTGCCATGTCGCGGATGCGTCCGGTGAGGCGCCACACCCCGGTCACGGCCCCGTCGATCAGCCCGATGAACGGGTCGTGTCGGGAACGTCCCGACACGCTCGGCGGGACGTCCCGAAACCGGTTGCGCAGCAACGTCACAGATGCGCTGCGCGGGCAGCGGGGGACCGGGCCAGGTACGAGACCGCCTGGGCGGTCGATCCCATCTGTTCGGGGGTGAACCCGGGACGGAAATAGGTCAACGTATTGCTGCCGAACAGCTTTCGGTATTTGGGCAGCAGTCCGAGCTTGGAGTCGCGGGCGCGTTCGCGCTGCATGCGCCACCACCCCATGTTCACGTTCGGGTCGGTCTTCATCAGGAACGACGTGCCACGCTGGAAGAAGGTGAAGATGCCGATCATCGCCATCACCATCGCACCGATGCGGTCGACGTAGCTGTTGTGGAAGTAGACGGCGACGTCGTGGGCGACGTTGCGGTGTTCGACCTCCTCGCTGCCATGCCAGCGGAACACGTCGGCCATCGTCGGGTCGGCTCCGTGCTCGTCCCAGGTGCAGTTCAGCGCGAAGTCGCCCATCACCGCCGTGTAGTGCTCGATGGCTGCGATGAACCACAGCCTGTCGCACAGGTGGTTCAGCCGTCGCTTCGGATCCTCGGACGTCGACGGTGCGAGCACCTTGGTGAAGACGTACTCGACCTGATCGAGCATCGGTGTGGGGTCGATGCCCCGCGCCTCCATGAAGTCGTGCAGCAGCTTGTTGTGCACCTCTGCGTGGGTGCCTTCCTGGCCGATGAAGCCACGCATGTCCTCGGCGAGTTTCGGATCCTTCACCAACGGCAGTGCTTCGTCGTAGGTGGCGACGAACCAGCGCTCGGCTGCGGGCAGGATCAGGTTCAGGAAGCTGATCACATTGGAGGCGACGGGATGACCGGGAATCCAGTGCAGGGGGGTGTCGGAGACATCGAAGTGCACCCGGCGGGACTGAATCTGCACCGGGCCCGGGTCGACCTCGATGTCAGATCGGTGCTGCTGCGGCATGGTTACCTCCACCGGGGAACGTTCCCCCCGAGCCTACGAGCAAACATCGGGCGGCGCGCCGAAGTGCCGGGAACGACATCTACTCGACGGTGAAGATCATCGAATGCCAGCCTGTCGACCCGTCGGGGACGGGTCCGGGGTTGATCAGACGTAGCCGGTCCTCGACCTGCATGGTGCCCTGGCCGTCGTACGCACGGCACGTCACGGTGTGCTGTCCTGGCGGCAACGGCCTGGTCAACCGGAACATCCGCCAGGTGTTGCGGTTGACCTCGGTCGCCAGTTCGGCGGGCTGCCACGGCTGGTCATCGAAGCGCACTTCGACCTTGCTGATGCCGCGGCCCTGAGCCCAGGCGGTACCGGCGACGGTGACGTCGCCCCCGGGCACCCGCTGGAACGACGACGGCGCGTCGATGCGCGACGAGATCTTGATCGGCACCACACCCGGCGGCTGACCGTCCCAACCCCGCCGCACCCAGTACGGCTTCACGTCGTAGGTGGTCAGCTCCAGTTCGGTCAGCCATTTGGTGGCCGAGACGTAGCCGTACAGTCCGGGGACCACCGTGCGGATCGGGAAGCCGTGTTCGGGCAGCAGTGCTTGCCGGTTCATCCCGATCGCCACCAGGGCTTCCTTGCCGGCCTCGCGCAGCAGGCCCAGCGGGGTGCCCAGGGTGAACCCGTCGACCGAATGGCCCACGACCTGTTCGGCGCCGTCCTGGATCCCGGCGCGGTCCAGCAGGTCCAGCAGGGGGACACCGATGAAGTTCGACGTCGACACATACGGCCCTCCGACCTCGTTCGACACACAGGTCATCGTGATCGTGTGCTCCGCCAACGGCATGGACCTGAGGTCGTCGAAGGTGAACTCGAGCGGCTCGTCCACCATGCCGGTGATGCGCAGCACGGCGTCCTCCGCCCGAAGTTGGGGCACCGAGAGGTTGATGTCGATGCGGTAGAAGTCCGGGCTGGGGGTGAGGAACGTCGGGGTGCCCAGTTGCGGGAACGCGGCGCTGTCCGGAATCGGCGGGGCGGGCGTGGTCGGGATCAGTTCACCGACGGCGCGCCGGGACGCCGCGACGTCGATCCGCCTGCCCAGCGCGAACCCGCCTGCGCCGGCGACCAGCGCACCCACGGTG
>NZ_JBAUJB010000450.1:0-9826 GCF_049683355.1 Mycobacterium sp. | reverse complement strand
GGCGGTGGAGGGGGTGGTGGCGGCGCACCCGGAGGCGGTGGCGGCGGTGGTGGTGGTGGTGGCGGTGGAGGGGGCGGAGGCGGGAACGCGTTGAGTTCGGACAGCGGGTCCGCGCAGCCGGTGATGTCGAGGTGCACGCCACCGACCGAACCGCACACCGCGGCCTGCGCGGCAGGCGCAGGGCCCGATAAGGGACCGAGCACCGCCCCCACGCACAGCGCCGCTGCCGCCACGAGCCAGGTCGTGCGCACTGTCGGCTCCTTCGAGGTTTCCAGCGGCGGGCGCCGCGCAGGTCTCCCGATTGTTACAGCAGCGACGCCCGGATGGGGCTGAACGCGGGCGGCGCGCCTCAGAAGCGTAGCCCCGGAAACCCTTCGGGATCCCGACCTTCGCGGTGCTGGGTGACGGCGTCGGCGATCCGCCGGCCGGCATCGGAAGCCGAGAATTCACCCATCGCCGCGTAGAGGTCGAACATGGCCCGACCGATGCGGGTGGCTTCCGTGCCCGCGAGGTCGCTGCCCATCTGCCGGGCGAGGTGGTCGTGCAAGATGGTCACCCCGGTGTGCATCGCACACATCACCGCGGCGGCGTCGCCGACCTGCTGCGAACCGGGAGGGAAGCGTTCCGGCCAGGTGCCGCTCAGGAATTCCTCGGCCCCCGCGGCGAGTCCGTCGAGAACCGCGACCGCGGCCGGCCCGCCCTCGACCGCGGCCCGTGCCAGGTAGCGGATCAACGGCGGAGCGGCGCGGTAGAGGCCGTAGATGAAGTCCGGCCTGGTGATGTCCCCGCTGGCGGCGCCCTCGATGGCCTGTCGCCGGAACACCTCGATGACCGTGTCGTCGCAGACTTGCCGCAGGTTGTCCTTGGTCCCGAAATGGTGCTGTACCAGCCCCGGGGAGACGCCGGCCTGATCGGCGATGCCCTTGATGGTGGCCCCCCGGACGCCGCGTTCTGCGAACTGCGCCAGCGCGGCGTCCCGAATCCGGGCCCGGGCGGTCAGGTCGTCGGCCGGGCGGTCGCTGGCGCCGAACATCCAGAAACAATATCAACATATTGTTTCCGATGCATACATACTGCTGCCGCACCCGATGTCGACGCGCCCATCTTTGCCAGGTATGCGTGTCGGCGTATGCGTCGACAGCATCGGCACTGTACGCGGGCCCTGCACCGTCATCGGCGTCCGGTGACCGTTTCGTAGCGGTCACCGACCCCGCCGGGCAAATTCTGCTCACGCCAATTACGGCACTAGATGCCTCGTCCACGCTGTTTTTGACTGTGCCGTCGAATCGTGCAGCGAACAACTCGGGGATGTCGTACATTGCCTCTGTGCGCATCCGGACCGCGCACGGTATGCGCTCAGATCGCAGTAGTGCGTCAAGCCGAGGGGAACTGCGATCTGAGCGCAGACTAACCAGCAGGTAGCTCGCGGGCGCTGGTGAACCGCCGGGCCGTCCCGGTGAGCGGGTCCTCGAACTCCAGGCGATGCGCCACCAGTCGCAGCGGAACATCGAAGTCGTCGGCCGGGATGTCGGTGACGTCGGGGTACAGCGGGTCACCGGTGATCGGCAACCCCATCGACGCCATGTGCACCCGCAGCTGATGGGTCCGCCCGGTGCGCGGGGTGAGTTGGTAGCGGCCGTCGCCGAGATGCTCGACGACCGTCTCGGCGTTCGGCTCGCCCGTCTCTTCCACAGCCTGCAGGCAGCCGCGGCGCTTGACGATCCGACTGCGCACCGTGAGCGGGAAGACGAGATCGGGGTCGACGGGCGCGTGCGCCAGGTAGGTCTTGCGCACCAGCCCCCGCGCGAACAACGACTGATACGCGCCGCGCACCTCCGGCCGCGTGGTGAACACCAGCACCCCCGCCGTCAGGCGGTCCAGCCGATGCGCGGGGCTCAGCTCGGGCAGGTCGAGTTCGCGACGCAGCCGCACCAGCGCGGTCTGGGCGACGTGGCGGCCGCGTGGCATCGTGGCCAGAAAGTGCGGCTTGTCGACGACGACGATGTCGGCGTCGCGGTGCAGGATCGGCATGGCGAACGGGACCGGCACCTCGTCGGGCAGATCCCGGTACAGGTAGACGTGCGAATTCGGTTTCAGCACAGTCGATGCGGTGACAACCGTGCCGTCGGCGGTGCGCACTTCACCGTTGAGCACCTTGGCCGCGGCGGCCTCACCGAACCGGTCCGCCAACTCCACCAGCACCGCGCCGCCACGCAACCGGACCCGTGCCGGCCCGAGTCCGTCGCGCAGCGGGAGCGGCGCCGGCGTCCGCGTCAAGTGAGCGGCACCGGTTCGAGGATCTCCGCGCGGGCCTCCGGCGCGGCCGCCCGTAGCGCATCGGCGGACTCGTCGTCGGCCTGCGACTGGGACAGCACCTCGGCCTCGACCCGCGCCAGGTACGTCGCGACCTCGCTGTCGACGTCCTCGGCGCTCCACCCCAGGATCGGCGCGACGACTTCGGCGACCTCACGGGCACAGTCCACGCCGCGGTGCGGGTACTCGATCGAGATCCGCATCCGGCGCGCCAGGATGTCCTCGAGGTGCAGTGCCCCTTCGGCCGCCGCGGCGTAGGCGGCCTCGACCTTCAGGTACACCGGGGCGTCGGTGATCGGACCCAAGAGGTCCGGGTTCTCCTCGCCCAGCGCCAGCACCTCCCCGATCAGCGACCCGTACCGATCCAGCAGATGCCGCACACGGTACGGATGCAGGTTGTAATGCTTTCCGACGCTTTGGGTTTGGTTCACCAGCGCGAAGTACCCGTCGGCGCCCATCAGCGGCACCTTCTCGGTGATCGACGGCGCCACCCGCGTCGGCACGAACTCGGCCGCGGCGTCGATGGCGTCTTCGGCCATCACCCGGTAGGTGGTGTATTTGCCGCCGGCGATCGCGACCAGTCCCGGCGCCGGCACGGCCACCGCGTGCTCACGGGACAGCTTGGAGGTCTCCTCGCTCTCCCCCGCCAGCAGCGGCCGCAGCCCCGCGTACACGCCGTCGATGTCGTCGTGGGTCAACGGGGTGGCCAGCACGGTGTTGACGGTGCCGAGGATGTAGTCGATGTCGGCCTTGGTGGCCGCCGGGTGCGCCAGGTCGAGGTTCCAGTCGGTGTCGGTGGTGCCGATGATCCAGTGCGTGCCCCACGGGATGACGAACAGCACCGACTTGTCGGTGCGCAGGATGATCGCGACCTCGCTGACGACGCGGTCCCGCGGCACCACGATGTGCACGCCCTTGGATGCCCGGACCCGAAACCGGCCGCGCTGCTTGGACAATGCCTGGATCTCGTCGGTCCACACTCCGGTGGCGTTGACCACGACGTGGCCGTGCACGTCGGTGACGGTGCCGTTCTCGGTATCGCGGACCTGCACCCCGGTGACCCGGTCGCCCTCCCGCAGCAACGCCACCACCTGGGTGGACGTGCGGACCACCGCTCCGTAGTGCGCCGCGGTGCGCGCCACCGTCATGGTGTGCCTGGCATCGTCGACGACGGTGTCGTAGTACCGGATTCCGCCGATCAGCGAACTGCGCTTCAACCCCGGGGACAGCCGCAGCGCCCCGGAACGGGTCAGATGCTTTTGTGCCGGAACAGATTTCGCGCCACCGAGCTGGTCGTAGAGCATGATGCCTGCCGCGATGTACGGTCGTTCCCACCACCGATTGGTCAGCGGGAACAGGAACGGCAGCGGCTTGACCAGGTGCGGCGCCAGCGTCGTCAACGACAGCTCACGTTCGTGCAGCGCCTCGCGCACCAACCCGAACTCCAGTTGCTCGAGGTAGCGCAGGCCGCCGTGGAACATCTTGCTGCTGCGGCTGGAGGTCCCCGACGCGTAGTCGCGCGCCTCGACCAGCGCCACCTTGAGGCCCCGCGTCGCCGCGTCCAGCGCGGCGCCCGCGCCGACCACGCCACCGCCGATCACGACGACGTCGAACTGCTCGCTGCCCAGCCGCTGCCAGGCCCGGGCCCGTTGCTCGGGACCCAGCAGGGTCTGCCCGTTGCCCGGGCCGGGGACCGCGTCGCTCACGTTGACCGACTCCTCGTTACTCGTCAGTACGGCTGTCCGTCCCAGGCTACGTGTACTCAGTCCAGATCGTCGTGTGCCATCAGTCGGCGCGCGGCCTCCACGATGGAACCCGACAGCGACGGATACACCGACAACGTCTGCGCCAGGTCGGTCACCGAGATCCGGTTCTGCACCGCCAGCGCGATCGGCAGGATCAGCTCCGAGGCGATGGGCGCCACCACCACACCACCGATCACCACGCCGGTTGCCGGCCGGCAGAAGATCTTCACGAAACCGTGCCGCAGCAGCGACATCTTCGCCCTGGCGTTGGTGTTCAGCGGCAGCACCATGGTGCGGGCCGGCACGCTGCCGTCGTCGATCGACGACTGCGGGATACCCACCGCGGCGATCTCGGGCCGGGTGAACGTCGCCGACGCCACCGTACGCAGCCGGATCGGCGACACCCCCTCGCCCAGCGCGTGGTACATGGCGATGCGCCCCTGCATCGCGGCCACCGACGCCAACGGCAGCAGACCGGTGCAGTCACCCGCGGCGTAGATGCCCGCCGCCGGGGTGCGCGACACCCGGTCGACCGGGATGTAGCCGCCTTTTTTGAGCTCCACACCCACCCGCTCCAAACCGAGACCGGCGGTGTTGGGCACCGAGCCGACCGTCATCAGCGCGTGGCTGCCCTCGACGGTGCGGCCGTCGGCCATCTTCACCTGCACGCCGGTGTCGGTGCGGGTCACCGAGTCGGCCCGGGCGTTCTTGATCAGCGTGACGCCACGTTCGGCGAACACCTCTTCGAGCACCGCGGCGGCGTCGGAGTCCTCGTGCGGCAGGATCTGGTCGCGGCTGGCGACCACCGTCACCGTCACCCCGAGCTCGGTGTAGGCATTGCAGAACTCCGCGCCCGTCACCCCCGAGCCCACGATGATCAGGTGTTCCGGCAACTCAGGAAGCTCATAGAGATGTCGCCAGGTCAAAATTCGTTCGCCGTCGGGCTCGGCGTTGGGCAGCACCCGGGGACTGGCGCCGGTAGCGATGAGCACCACGTCGGCCTTGAGCACCCCGACCTTGCCGTCGGAGGTGGTGACCTTCACCCGGTGATGCGCCATTCCCGAGGTGTCGTCGACGAGCTCACCGCGGCCGGCGATGATCGTCACTCCCTGGTTGAGCAGCTGGCGACCGATGTCGGCGGACTGCGACGCCGCCAACGTCTTGACCCGGTTGTTGATCTGACCCAGGGAGATCTTGGCGGCGTCGACGGCGATGTCGAAGCCGAGCCCCTCGGCCCGCCGCAGCTCGGTGCGCACGCCGGTGGAGGCGATCAGGGTCTTCGACGGCACGCAGTCATAGAGCACGCAGGCTCCGCCCACCCCGTCGGAGTCCACGAGCGTCACCTGGGTGACGTCCTTCCCCTTGGCGGCAGCCACCAGCGCCGCCTCGTATCCGGCCGGCCCGCCGCCGATGACCACGATGCGCGTTACCACCGTTTCAACCTAGGACACGCGGCCGCGTTCAGATACCGGGAGCCCGCCGGATGTCGGCCCGCCGAACACGATGCGACTAAGCTGCTCGCGTGCCGATCTACGCCGCCTACGGATCGAATATGCATCCCGAGCAGATGCAGCAGCGGGCGCCGCACTCCCCGATGGCCGGGACGGGGTGGCTGCACGGCTGGCGGCTGACGTTCGGCGGGGCGGACATCTTCTGGGAGGGCGCGCTGGCCACTGTCGTCGAGGATCCGACCTCCAAGGTGTTCGTGGTGCTCTACGACATGACCAAGGAGGACGAGGAGAACCTCGACCGCTGGGAGGGCTCCGAACTCGGGTTCCACAAGAAGATCCGGTGCCGGGTGGAGCGGTTGTCGTCGGACACCGACACCGACCCGGTGCTGGCGTGGCTGTATGTGGTGGACGCCTGGGAGGGCGGGATCCCATCGGCGCGGTACCTGGGCGTGATGGCCGAGGCCGCCGAGATCGCCGGTGCTCCCGCCGAATACGTCCACGACCTGCGGACCCGCCCGGCCAGCAACATCGGCCCGGGCACCTAGCTTTCTGTCGCGCGCTCGCGGGGCAACGGCGCCGGCCACGGAACCGGCGGCGGGCGCAGCCGGATCCGCTGCGGCCACCAGAACCAGCGGCCCATCAGCGCGGCGATCGACGGCGTCATGAAGGACCGGATCACCAGCGTGTCGAAGATCAGCCCCATGCCGATGGTCGTGCCCACCTGACCGATGATCGTCAGGTCGCTGATCGCCATCGTCATCATGGTGAGCGCAAAGACCATTCCCGCCGCCGTGACCACCGAACCGCTGCCGCCCATGGTGCGGATCAGGCCGGTGTGCAGGCCCGCGTGCACCTCTTCTTTGAGCCGCGACACCACCAGCAGGTTGTAGTCCGCACCCACCGCCAGCAGGATGATCACCGCCATCGGCAGCACCATCCAGTGCAGTTCGATGCCGATCAGGTGCTGCCAGACGAGCACCGAGAGGCCGAATGACGCGCCGAGTGACAACACCACCGTGCCGACGATCACCGCGGCGGCCACGATCGCCCGCGTCAGGATCAGCATGATGATGAAGATCAGCCCGATCGCCGCGATCCCGGCGATCAGCAGGTCGTACTGGGTGCCGTCGGCCATGTCCTTGAACGTCGCCGCGGTCCCGCCGAGGTAGATCCGGGCCCCCTCCAGCGGGGTGCCCTTGATGGCCTCCGTGGCCGCCGCCTTGATCGCGTCGATCTTCTCGATGCCGGCCGGGGACAGCGGATCGCCCTCGTGGGCGATGATGAACCGCACCGCGTGCCCGTTGGGTGAGATGAACTGCTCCATCCCGCGCTGGAAGTCCGCGTTGTCGAAGGCCTCCGGCGGCAGGTAGAACGTGTCGTCGTTCCAGGCTTCGTTGAACGCATCTCCCATGTCCGTGGCGCCTTCGCTCATGGCGGCCTGCTGCTCGAGCTGCGCGTTCTGGGTCTGGTACATCGTCAGCATCATGTCGCGCTGGGAGCGCATCGACTCGATCTGCGACGGCATCAACTCGATCAGCTGGGGCATCAGCGCCGCGAGTCGCTCCAGCTCGGGCACCAGCTCCTGCACGTTGTCGGTCAGCAGGTTGGTGCCGTCGATCAGATCGAAGATCGAACGAATCGACCAGCACACCGGGATGTTGTAGCAGTGCGGTTCCCAGTAGAAGTAGTTGCGGATCGGTCGCAGGAAGTCGTCCAGATCGGCGATTTGGTCCCGCAATACGGTGATGTCGGCGGCCATGGTCTTGGTCTTGGCCACCATGTTCTGCGTGATCCCGGCCATCTGCGTCATCAGCGCCTGCATCCGGCCCATCGTGTTGATGGTGTCCTGCAGCGCGTCGGCCTGGATCAGCATGTCGTCCATCCGGTCGAGCATGTACTTCTCGTTGAGCTTCTGGGTGCCGCCCTGCCGACTCATGATGTACGGGATCGAGGTGCTCTCGATCGGGGTGCCGTCGGGGCGGGTGATGGTCTGCACCCGTCCGATGCCCTCCACCCCGAACAGCGCTTTGGCGATCTTCTCGATGACGATGAAGTCGGCCGGGTTGCGCAGATCGTGATCCGTCTCGACCATCAGCATCTCGGGGTTCAGCCGGGCCGGTGAGAAGTGCCTCTCGGCGGCGGCGTAACCGATGTTGGACTGGATGTCGTCGGGCAGGTAGTTCCGGTCGTTGTAGCTTGTCTGGTACCCGGGCAGCGCCAGAAGCCCGATGAGTGACACGGCGACGCTGGCCACCAGGATCGCCCCCGGCCAGCGCACCGTG
Organism: Mycobacterium sp.; assembly: GCF_049683355.1. GTDB lineage: Bacteria > Actinomycetota > Actinomycetes > Mycobacteriales > Mycobacteriaceae > Mycobacterium. Next base: position 2,035 of record NZ_JBAUJB010000450.1, on the reverse strand, counting down.
GCTGCGCCGATCTTGCGCCAGCCGCGCACGCGCATGGCACGCTTGGGTTCCAGCAGACCGAACCTGCTCGCGCTGGTCACCACCGCCGGACCGAACGTCATCGCCACCATGATCAGCACCAGCATGCCCAGCGCCAGCGGCACCCCGAGGGTCTGGAAGTAGGGCAGCCGGGTGAAGCTCAGGCAGAACGTCGCCCCGGCGATGGTCAGGCCGGAGCCGACGATTACGTGCGCGGTGCCGCCGAACATCGTGTAGTACGCCGATTCCGGGCTCTCGCCCTTGCCCCTGGCCTCCTGGTAGCGGCCGATCAGGAAGATCGCGTAGTCGACGGCGATCGCGATGGCCAGCGTGACCAGCAGGCTGGTCGCGAACGTGGATAGGCCGATGATCTCGTGGAAGCCCAGGAACGCCACCGCGCCGCGAACCGTCATCAGGCTCAGCCCGACCATCACGAGGATCAGCAGGGTGGTGACGATGGAACGGAAGAACAGCATCAACATGATCGTGATGACGAGGAATGTCAGCGCCTCGATCATCCGCAGGCTCTCGCGCCCGGCGGTCTCCTGTTCGGCGGCCAGCGCCGACGCCCCGGTGACGTAGGCGCGGACGCCGTCGGGTGGCTGGCTGTCTTCCACCAGGTCCTGCACGGCCTTGACCGACTCGTTGGCCAGGGCCTCACCCTGGTTGCCGGACAGGTACACCTGGAAGTAGGTGGCCTTGCCGTCGGAGCTCTGCGCACCCGAGGCGGTGAGCGGGTCGCTCCACAGGTCCTGCACGTGTTCGACGTGGCGGGTGTCGGACTCGAGCGCAGCGATCAGGTCGGCGTAGTAGGCGCGGGTGTCGTCGCCGAGGGTGTCCTCACCCTCGAGGACGATCATCACCGAGCTGTTGGACTCGTACTCCTCGAAGACCTCACCGATGCGCTGCATCGAGATGACGGCCGGCGCGTCCTCGGGGCTCATCGACACCGACCGCAGCTTTCCGACGTCCTCGAGCTGCGGTACCGAGACGTTCAGGAAGGCGGCGAGGCCGATCCAGATAAGGATGATCGGGATGGAGGCCAATCGGATGAAGCGGGCGATACCGTAGAAGTGCGGCTTGGGCCCTTCCACCGTGAGACTCCTTCGGGGGTTGAGCCGAAGGTCGTTACGGCGCCGCCGTGTTCGGCCGGAATTATCCGATAAGCAAAGTCAGGCTAACCATTTTGGCCTCGCTTGGCAAGCCCGGCCGCCAACTGGTGGCCTGCGTCGCCACCGGACGGAACAGTGATCTGGACCACAGTCACGCGGTCGCGCTCTTGTCGACCAGGTTGATCAGCAGTCGCACCCCGACCCCGAGCGCGCGCTCGTCGAGGTCGAACGTCGGCTGGTGCAGGTCCAGCTGCGGGCCACGGCCGCTCCACACCCCCAACCGCGCCATCGCTCCGGGCACCTCTTCGAGATACCAGGAGAAGTCCTCACCACCACCGGACTGCTGGGTGTCGGCCAGCACGTCCGGGCCGATCGCCTCGATGGCGTGGGTGAGGATCCGCGTGGAGGTCTCTTCGTTGACCACCGGCGGCACCCCGCGCCGGTACAGCACCGTGTGCTCGATGGCCAACGGCGCCAACAGAGACGAGACCGTCTCCCGCACAATGTCTTCCAGCGTCAGCCAGGTCTCACGGCTGGCGGTGCGGATGGTGCCGGCCAGCGTGCCGGTCTGGGGGATCGCGTTGGCGGCCACCCCGGCGTTGACCGCGCCCCACACCATCACCGTGCTGTTGCGCGGGTCGATGCGTCGCGACAACACCCCGGGCACGCCGGTGATCAGCGTGCCCATCCCGTAGATGAGGTCGCTGGTGAGGTGCGGACGCGACGTGTGCCCACCGGGCGAGTGCATCGTCACCTCGACCTGGTCGGCCGCCGACGTGATGGGCCCCGGCCGCACCGCGACCCTACCGACCGCCAGGCGCGGGTCGCAGTGCAGCGCGTAGATGCGCGACACGCCGGTCAGCGCGCCGGCGGCGATCGCGTCGATGGCGCCGCCGGGCATCAGC
>NZ_JBAUJB010000449.1:0-8537 GCF_049683355.1 Mycobacterium sp. | reverse complement strand
GGCGCAACCCGCGCCGCTAGCGCCCCGGCCTGCCCCGGCGGCGCCCAAGCCGGTCAACAACCTGGCACCGCCGCCGCCGCTGCCGCCGGTGCTGTCAACCCTCTTCGGCGCACTGCCCTGATCTGTGGGGCATCCTCGCCGAATCCGGTAGTTCTACTCATCCGCCGCGCCGCGCAGCCAGGCATGCTGGCCGCATGGCACTGAACCCACCCAGGCGTGACCGCGCCGTCGACGTCGCCAGGCTCGCCGCGTTGCTGGTCGTGATGTTCGGGCACTGCGCGCTGCTGCTGGCCACCATCGACAGCAGCGGGGTCCGGATCGGCAACCTGATCGGCGAGGTCCCCGCGGTCGCCCCGGTCACCTGGATCGTCCAGGTGATGCCGTTGTTCTTCCTGGCCGGTGGCGCCGCCGGAGCCTACGGCTACCACGCCGGGACGCCGTGGGGCACCTGGCTGTTCACCCGTGCGCAACGGCTGTGCCGCCCGCTGTTCTGGTATCTGGCGGCATGGTCGGTGGGCCTGCTCGTCGTGCGGGTCACGCTGGGCGTCGACTCCGCGCGAGCTCTCGGCCGGGAGAGTGTGGCGCTGCTGTGGTTCCTCGGCGTGTACCTCGTCGCGCTGGCCTTCGTCCCGGTACTGACGCGACTGCGCACCGGAGGCTCCGTCGCGATCGTGCTTGTGGTCCTTCTCGTCGCGGCGGCGATGACGGACCGGCTTCGGTTCGCTGTCGACGCGCCGCAGGCCGGGATCACGAACTTCGTCATCGTCTGGCTGATCCCGGTGCTGGTCGGGGTCGCGTATGCGCGCCGGCTGATCACTGCCCGGGCGGCGGTCGCGGTCGCGGTCTCGGCGTTCGCGGCACAGGTGGCGCTCGCCGCAGCCGGGACCTACGAGGTCTCGCTGGTGGTCACCGGGGCGGAACGGATCTCCAACACCGCGCCGCCCACGCTGCTGCTCGCACTGCACTGCACCTGGATGTCGTTCGCGTTCGTCCTGATGGCGGGCGTGCTGCAGCGGTGGGCCGAGCGGCCGCGGGTGTGGCGGTTCGTCGCGGTCGGCAATGGCGGAGCCATGACGCTGTACCTGTGGCACATCCCCGCCATTGCGATCGCCGCCTTCGGCCTGCACGCCGTCGGGCTGGACGCCTATGACGTGCAGGCCCCGGACTTCTGGAGCCTGCTCGGGCTGCGGGCCCTGGTGTTCGCGGTGGTGATGGGCGTGCTGTTCCAGCTGCTCGCGCCGCTGGAGCACCGCCGCCTGCCGTGGTGGGACACCCCGGCCGCGGCCACCGGCGCCCGCGCCACCGCCGCCGGCGCGCTGATCTGCGCCGCCGGTGTCGCGCTGGTGATGATGGCGAAGTTCGGCCTGAGCGGGGCGTCGGGGTGGACGGCTCTGGGCTGCTTCGTCGCCGCCGTGGCCGGTGCCCGGTTCTGCGCCGGCGCCGCCGGCACGGTCAGCGACCGGAGGGCACCGAGGTCAGTCGGCTCCCGGCAGCCTTGATCGGATCCGGCAGCACGCGGGCGACGGTGCCCATGACCTTGGAGGGGATGGACGCGGCGACGACTTGGCGGTCTCCCCGCATCAGCGCCTCGAATCCCTGCTCGGCCACCTCGGCAGGATCATCCTTGGGCATGTTGCCGACCGGGGTGTCGAGCATCTTGGCGCGGGCGAAGAAGTTCGTGTCCGTGGGACCCGGCAACAACGCCGTCACGGTGATGGAGGTGTCCCGCAGTTCGTCCTGCAGCGCCTTGGCGAAGGACTGGACGAAGGACTTCGACGCGTTGTACACCGTCTGATAGGAACCGGGCATCATCGACGCCACCGACGAGGTGAGCAGCACCTTGCCCTCGCCCCGGTTAGCCATGTCCCGCAGCACCAGCTTGGCCAGATGCACGGTCGACCGCACGTTGAGATCGACGATGCTCAGGTCGTCTTCGAGTTCGCTCTTCAGGAACATGTCGCCCCGTCCCAGCCCGGCGTTGAGCGCGGCGGCGGACAACTCCCGTCCGCCGTCGACGGTGCTCCCGAACAGGTGCTCCACACCCTCTGCGCTTCGCAGGTCCACCTGGACCGGTTGCACCGCCACTCCGAACTCGGACAGAAGTCGTAGCCGTTGCTTGCGAATTGGCGGGCGAGCTCGAACCCGATACCGCTCGATGCCCCGGTGATGAGTGCCAGCTTTGTGTGTGTCATGCACTCGCCATACCCGGACCGGCGCCGGCCCAAATCCGTATTTTGTGTTCTGGATGACACGGAACTTTTTCCGCCGGAATACTTGATCCTGTCCAGAAGACCCGCCAAAATTGAGGGCGATGTCCGAGCATCCCGACTATGTAGACGCACTGAAGTCGGCTGCACTGCGCGTCACCCGCCCCCGGATGGCGGTGATGCACGCGGTGGAGCGGCACCCGCACGCAGACACCGAGGTCATCATCGATGCTGCACGCGAACAAGTTCCGGACATCTCGCGGCAAGCCGTGTACGACGTGCTGAACGCCCTGACCGCCGCGGGTCTGGTGCGCCGGATCCAGCCCGCTGGATCTCTGGCCCGTTATGAATCCCGGGTGGGTGACAACCACCACCACATCGTCTGCAGATCATGCGGACTCATCGCCGACGTCGACTGCGCGGTCGGCGAGGCGCCCTGCCTGACGCCGTCTGACGACCTCGGTCTGCTGGAAGGCTTCGACGTCGACGAAGCCGAGGTCATCTACTGGGGGCTCTGCGCCGACTGCTCGCCCTCACATGTATCCCGATCACACCCGTGATCACAGCCCCATCACCACTGAATTGGAAATGAAGGGAAACATAGTGTCCTCCGATACGTCCGACAGCCGCCCCCCGCACCCCGACAGCGGGACCGACAGCAACAGCGAGAGCGAGAACCCGGCGATCGATTCGCCGACCCCGAAGTCCCACGCCCCGTTGCGAAATCAGGACTGGTGGCCGGAACAGGTCGATGTGTCGGTGCTGCACCGTCAGTCGGTCAAGAGCAACCCGCTCGGCGAGGACTTCGACTACGCCGAGGAGTTCAAGAAGCTCGACGTCGAGGCGTTCAAGTCCGACATGGTCGCGTTGATGACCGAGTCGCAGGACTGGTGGCCCGCCGACTACGGCAGCTACGCCGGCCTGTTCATCCGGATGAGCTGGCACGCCGCGGGCACCTACCGGATCTTCGACGGTCGCGGTGGCGCCGGCCAGGGAAGCCAGCGGTTCGCCCCGCTCAACAGCTGGCCGGACAACGCGAACCTGGACAAGGCCCGCCGGCTGCTGTGGCCGATCAAGCAGAAGTACGGCAACAAGATCTCCTGGGCCGACCTGATCGCCTACGCCGGAAACGCCGCGCTGGAGTCCGCGGGCTTCAAGACCTTCGGCTTCGCGTTCGGCCGTGAGGACATCTGGGAGCCCGAGGAGATCCTGTGGGGCCAGGAGGACACCTGGCTGGGCACCGACAAGCGCTACAGCGGCGAGCGGAAACTCGCCGAACCCTTCGGCGCGACCACCATGGGCCTGATCTACGTCAACCCGGAAGGCCCCGAGGGCAAACCGGATCCGCTGGCCGCCGCCCACGACATCCGCGAGACGTTCGGGCGGATGGCGATGAACGATGAGGAGACCGCCGCGCTGATCGTCGGCGGCCACACCCTCGGCAAGACCCACGGCGCCGCGGACGTCAACGTCGGCCCGGAGCCCGAGGGCGCTCCCCTCGAGGAGCAGGGTCTGGGCTGGAAGTGTCCGTTCGGCACCGGCAACGCCAACGACACCGTCACCAGCGGCCTGGAGGTCGTCTGGACCGGCACGCCGACGCAGTGGAGCAACGGCTACCTGGAGATCCTCTACGGCAACGAGTGGGAGCTGACCAAGAGCCCCGCCGGGGCATGGCAGTTCGAGGCCAAGGACGCCGAGGCCACCATCCCCGACCCGTTCGGCGGCCCGCCGCGCAAGCCCACGATGCTCGTCACGGACGTCTCGATGCGTGTTGATCCCATCTACGGTGAGATCACCCGACGCTGGCTCGACCACCCCGAGGAGATGAACGAGGCGTTCGCCAAGGCCTGGTACAAGCTGCTGCACCGCGACATGGGTCCGGTCAGCCGCTACCTCGGACCGTGGATCCCGGAGCCGCAGCTGTGGCAAGACCCGGTGCCCGCAGTCGACCATGAACTCGTCGACGAGCAGGACATCGCGACGCTGAAGGCCAAGGTGCTCGAGGCCGGCCTGTCGGTGCCGCAACTGGTCAAGACGGCATGGGCGGCGGCATCGAGCTTCCGCGGCACCGACAAGCGCGGCGGCGCCAACGGCGCCCGGCTGCGTCTGGAGCCGCAGCGCAACTGGGAGGCCAACGAGCCGTCCGAACTCGACAAGGTGCTGCCCGTCCTGGAGAAGATCCAGCAGGACTTCAACAGCGCCGGCGGCAAGAAGGTGTCGCTGGCCGATCTGATCGTGCTGGCCGGATCGGCGGCGGTGGAGAAGGCGGCCAAGGACGCCGGACACCAGATCGAGGTGCCGTTCGCGCCCGGGCGCACCGACACCACGCAGGAGAGCACCGACGCGGAGTCGTTCGCGGTGCTCGAACCGCGCGCCGACGGCTTCCGCAACTTCGTCCGGCCGGGTGAGAAGGCGCCGCTGGAACAGCTTCTGGTGGAGAAGGCGTACATGCTGGACCTCACCGCTCCGGAGTTGACGGTGCTCATCGGCGGGTTGCGTGCGCTGGGTGCCAACCACGGCGGATCCAAGCACGGCGCGTTCACCGACAAGCCGGGCACCCTGACCAACGACTTCTTCGTCAACCTGCTAGACATGAGCACGCAGTGGAAGCCGTCGAAGGCCACGGAGAACGTCTTCGAGGGTGTCGACCGTTCCACCGGGCAGGCCAGGTGGACGGCCACCGCCAACGATCTCGTTTTCGGATCCAACTCGGTGCTGCGCGCGATGGCTGAGGTCTACGCGCAGGCCGACAACACGGACAAGTTCGTGGCGGACTTCGTGGCGGCCTGGGTCAAGGTGATGAACGCCGATCGCTTCGATTTGCGTTGAGACAGAACAGCCCCCGGCTGTAGCCGCCCTCTACCGTGCCCGGTGTGCGGTAGCGGGCGGCGCCCTGTCGCGTGCCCCACGTGTCGCAGCCTTTCGGTAGGGTCCAGCCCGTGAATCCGAGTGCCACCGAGAAGTCCGCTCCCACCCTGAAATCCGTGACGGCCCGCCTGGCTGCGGAACTGGCGGTGGGGGAGCGACAGGTCGATGCGGCGGTGCGACTGCTCGACGAGGGGTCGACGGTCCCGTTCATCGCCCGCTACCGCAAGGAGGTGACGGGCAGCCTGGACGACGGTCAGTTGCGCGCGCTCGAGGAGCGCCTCGGATACCTGCGCGAGCTCGATGACCGTCGCACCGCGGTGTTGGCCTCGATCAGAGAACAGGGCAAGCTCACCGAGGCGCTCGAGGCCGCGTTGTACGCCGCGGACACCAAGGCCCGCGTCGAGGACATCTACCTGCCCTACAAGCCCAAGCGCCGCACCAAGGCCCAGATCGCCAGGGAAGCCGGGCTGGAACCACTGGCCGACCGCCTGCTCGCCGACCAGAGCTCGGTCCCAGAGGACGTGGCCGCCGGCTTCGTCGGCGGGACCGTCGCCGACGCCGCCGCGGCGCTCGAGGGTGCGCGGCACATCATCGTCGAGCGTGCCGCCGAGGACGCCGAACTCGTCGGCGCGCTGCGAGAACGGTTCTGGGAGAACGGCTCGGTACGCACCCGGCCGTCCTCGGAGGCCGCCGAGACCGGTCCTGCGCACCAGAAGGCGCAGAAGTTCCGCGACTACTTCGACTTCGCCGAGCCGCTGGCCACCATTCCGTCCCACCGGGTGCTGGCGGTGCTGCGTGGGGAGAAGGAGCAGGTCCTCAGCCTCACCCTCGACGGCGGCGAGGACGAGGCGTACCTCGCGATGGTCGGCAGGGCGCTCGGGGTCGATCTGGGGTCGCCCGGCGCCGCTACACCGTGGCTCGCGAACACCGTCGGGTTCGCGTGGCGCACCAGGCTGTCGGTCTCGGCGTCGGTGGATGCCCGAGTCCGGCTGCGGTTGCGCGCCGAGGAGGACGCCGTCGCGGTGTTCGCCAAGAACCTCAAGGACCTGCTGCTCGCCGCCCCGGCGGGCAACCGCACCACGCTGGGCCTGGATCCCGGCTTCCGGACCGGAGTGAAGGTCGCCGTCGTCGACGGCACGGGCAAGGTGGTCGACACCTGCGCGATCTACCCCCACCCACCCCAGAAGCAGTGGGCGCAGGCGAAGGCGACGCTCGCCGCGCTGGTCACCCGCCACGGCGTCGAGCTGATCGCGGTGGGAAACGGCACCGCATCGCGGGAGACCGACACGCTGGCCGACGAGCTCATCGCCGAGATCCGCGCCTCCGGGGCAACGGCACCCGCCAAGGCGATGGTCAGCGAGGCCGGAGCGTCGGTGTACTCGGCCTCGGCCTACGCGGCCCACGAACTGCCCGATCTCGACGTCACGCTGCGCGGGGCGGTGTCGATCGCGCGGCGGCTGCAGGATCCGCTGGCCGAACTGGTCAAGATCGAGCCGAAGTCGATCGGGGTCGGGCAGTACCAGCACGACGTGACGTCCGGCATCCTGGCCCGCAGCCTCGGAGCGGTGGTCGAGGATGCGGTCAACGCCGTGGGTGTCGACCTCAACACCGCATCGGTGCCGCTGCTGGCCCGGGTGTCGGGCATCACCGAGTCGCTGGCCGAGGCCATCGTCGCCCACCGGGACCAGACCGGCCGGTTCCGCGACCGCAGGGCGGTGTTGAAGGTTCCCCGGTTGGGCCCCAAGGCATTCGAGCAGTGCGCGGGATTCCTGCGGATCCGGGACGGGGACGATCCGCTCGATGCCTCCGGTGTGCATCCCGAGGCCTACCCGGTGGTCCGGCGCATCCTGGACCGCTCCGGGGTCACCCTGGCCGAGATGATCGGCGACACCCGCGCGTTACGCGCACTGCGGCCGGCCGAGTTCGCCGACGACCGCTTCGGCATCCCGACGGTCACCGACATCCTGGCCGAACTCGAGAAGCCGGGGCGCGATCCGCGCCCGGCGTTCACGACGGCGACGTTCGCGGCCGGGGTCGAGAAGATCGCCGACCTCGAGGTGGGTATGACGCTGGAGGGTGTGGTCACCAACGTCGCGGCGTTCGGGGCTTTCGTGGACGTCGGCGTGCACCAGGACGGTCTGGTGCACGTGTCGGCGATGGCCGAGCGCTTTGTCTCCGACCCGCACGTGGGGGTGCGGTCCGGTCAGGTGGTGATGGTGAAGGTGCTCGACGTCGATGTCGCGCGCCAGCGGATCGGGCTGACGCTGCGGCTGAACGACACACCGTCGCGCGGCGCGGGCGGTGCCCGGCCCGAGCCCGCGCCCCGTGCCAACACCAGGAAGGGAAAACCGAAGCGCATCAACAAGTCTGACCGCAGCTCGGCGAGTGCTGCCGCGGGTTCGATGGCACAGGCGCTGCGGGATGCGGGTTTCGGGCGGTGAACCCGGGGCCGCGGCGCTCACAGGTCACGGCGATGGCCGTGATCGGGGCGCTCGTCGCGGTCAGCGGTTGCACCCGCAGCGTTCAGGATGCGACGCCCCAGCCGGCCCCGGTGGCCGCCCCCATCTCGGAGTTGCAGGTCTCCGACCTGCTCAGTCCGCAGGTCGCGGGCGAGGACGGCAATCTGTTCGTCACCGCCGAACCCGAACGATGCGGCGGCCTGGCCCAGGAGGTGGACCCGCCGTTTCTCGACTCGCGGGGTCCCCTCGCCACCGACGGGGGCCACTGGACCACCGGGGACGCGTCGGTGTTCGTCGAGGAGATGGTGGCCGTCTTCCGTGTCGACTTCGATCCGGCCGCTGCGCTCGACGACGTGCGTCAGACCGTCGAGGCCTGCCGTGACGCACCGGTGACCGTGACGACGATGCAGGGGCGCACGTACGTCTTCGAGGTGCGCGCCGCCGCGGGCGACAGCCCGCAAGGCAGCGTGCTCTGGTCGCTGCGGGCCGTCGACTGGAACTGTGACAACACTTTTGTCGCGGCCCACAATGCGGCGGTCGAGATCACCACCTGCGGCTCAGCCGGCGGGTTCGACGTCGGGGCCCTCGCCGTCGAGGCTCTGGAGCGGATCAACGCGCTGGCCAACACCACCGCCTAGTTCCGCGCGGGAGGTGTCCTTGAGGTCGACGCCGGATCGGCCCAGCCGGCGCGCGCCGGTCACCAGGGCGGCCGTGGTGCGCGCCGCGCGCTGATACCCGAGACCGTCGGGCGGGTGGATGTTGGAGATGCAGTTGCGGTCGGCATCGGTGCGGCCCGGCCGCGGAAGATGGGTGAGATAGATGCCCAGACTGTCCGCGACCGACAATCCCGGCCGTTCCCCGATGATCATGATGAGCGTGCCGACATCCAGCGCGGCACCGTTGTGATCGCCCAGTGCCACCCGGGCCTGCGTGGCGATCACCGGCGGCGCCAGCCGGTACCGGCCGTCGAACTCGGCCGCCAGCGCGGCCAGCAGTCCGACCC
>NZ_JBAUJB010000448.1:0-11261 GCF_049683355.1 Mycobacterium sp. | reverse complement strand
GCCATCGCCTACCACGCCGCCCTGCGCGGCAGCGGCCGCGTGGGGCGCAGTGCCGCCGGTCGCGCGTTGGATCCCAAAGCCATCCGCCTCGCCGTCGCCGCGTCCGTCAGGCACGTCGACACCGACTACGACGACCTGCTGATGTCCGGCCTCGACCGCGACGACGCCCGGCACCGGGTCCGCGACCGCGTGGACGAGATCCTCGACACCTGGCGCGCCGGCGTCGTCAACCTGGACTGACCCCGCCGTTGACACTGCGTCCAGGGCGGCAAAATGCGAGTGAGCTCTGCCGTCAGCGCAGTCTCAACGAACCACGTATGTTGGCGATATATGCTCGGTACCAACATCGCCAACATTGGAGGCGCAGTGTCCGTGACGCAGATCGACCTCGACGATGAAGCGCTGGCCGAGGTGATGCGGCTGGCCGGCGTACACACCAAAAAAGAGGCCGTGAACCTCGCGATGCGGGACTACGTGGACCGCTTCCGGCGGATCGAAGCGCTGGCCCGTTCCCGTGAACAAGCGAAGGGGTGGGACTACGACGGCTGGCTCGCCGCGCGGGCCGACGAGAAGGCCGTCGGGCATTGATCCAGTTCCTGGTGGATTCGTCGGCGGTCTGGCGGCTGCAGCGACAACCCGAACTCACCGAAGTATGGAGCGCCCCCGTGGCCAGCGGCGCGGTCGGCTCGTGCGAACCGCAACGTGCCGAGTTCCGTCGATCGGCCCGCAACGCCGACGAGTTCGATCAGATGAACCAAATGTTTTGCGACGTCTACCCGGATGTGCCGGTCGCCAAATCCGTGTGGCGGTGGATTGATACGGCACAGCACCGGCTTTCAAGCGTCGGCGCGGCGCGAGCGCTGTCGGTTGTGGATCTACTGGTCTGCGGGACCGCGGCCGCCCGCGGACTGGTGGTGCTCCATGACGACGCCGACTACGAACTTGCCGAGCGCCACCTACCCGATGTCGCCGTGCGTCGCGTGGTCCCTGCCGACACCCAGCCCTGAGCGTTGCGCTGCACCGACAACTACGCGGCCGCGACCGCCTGCGCAGCCGCCAGCGTCGGCAGCCGCACCGACATCCCCTCCACGGTGATGGCTCCGAAGGAGTAGAAGTTCAGGAAGTTGAACGCCGAGGTCACCACCTGCACGGTCACCGACTGCCCCGGCGCCAGCGTGTGTGCGATCTGTTCCATCGGGATCGTCACGGTGCGCGTCTGCCCGTCCAACTCGACCGGAATCGGGGTGATGTGGTTGCCCAGCACCAAACCCGTTCTGTCGTCCACGATCTGGGCATACACGTGCTCGGCGTTGCCATTGCCCGAATAGGTCAGCGTCAGCTCCGGTGCGCCGACGATGTGCGTCGTCTCGGTGGCATCGGGAACCTGCAGGTTCACCGCGTTGAACGCCCACGTCGCCGACGGCACGCCGAGCAGCGCCGGCACCAGTCCCCTGGTGATGACCAACGGGTTGGGTCCCGAACCGCCGAGGAACGGGATGTAGGCGATCGTGCGGCGATCGGTGCGCACCGCCGTCACCGACGTCATCGACCCCGGCGCGGGATAGCTGTCCGAGGAGAACCAGTCGCCGTTCTGATCCACCCACTCGAACTGCGCCCCGGTGTCCACAGCCTCGCCCTTGACGTACCGGTTCAGCCAGTCCAGCGTCCGGCCGATGACGACCTCGCCGTCGTTGAAGTCGCTCAGGCAGGTGCCGTGGCCGCCGCAGTACCACAGCACCTTGGTGGTGGTTCCCGCATCGATCAGCGACAGGGCGTTGGCGTCGGCCTGCCCCAGTGTGAACAGCGTGTCCACGGTGCCCTGGATCAGCAGCGTCGGCGCGGTGATGTCACCGATCTGGTCGGCGTAGCCCCGGTCGTTGAGCAGGTCGAGGTCCGACTGCGCCACCTGCCCGGTGAGGATGCCCACGATCGCCGCGGGCAGGATCCGCTCGTTCGGCCGCGACAGCGTGGCGACCAGGACCGCGCTCAGCAGCGTGCCCCAACCACTGCGCACCGAGGAGTCGGGGAACAACACCTCGGTGAGGCTGTTCCAGGCGATCGTCGGCACGATCGCGTCTACCCGATGATCGATTGCCGCCGTGGCCAATTGGATGCCGCCGCCGTAGGACGCACCGACCATGCCCAGCGTCGGATCGTTCGCCCCGTCCAGCGCGACCTCGGGCAGCGTCGCCAGGTAGCTGATGATGTGCGAGACGTCGCGGCCCTCGAAATCCGGTGACTGCAACTGCATCCGGCCATCGGAGCGCCACTCCCCGCGCGGATCCCAGGTGACGACGTTGTAGCCCGCCCCGCGCAGCGCGCCGATGCCGATGACGTCGTTGGGCAGGAAGCTGTCGACCTCCAGTTCCAGCGTCGTCGAACCGGGCAGGCCCAGCCCCGAGCCTGACATCACCGTCGGAGCCTGCTCCCCGGCCTGAAGCCCCTCGGCCGGCATGAAGTTGACGAAGATCTTGGCCCCGTCGAACGACCTGACCAGGAAGCTGCGGGGCGCCGGGGCGCCCGCCGGAGCCCGGTGGTCGATCGGGAACCCGATCACCGGGTGGATGACGTCGCCGACGAACGGGATCACATGCGCGAGCCCGACGAGCGGTGTGACCACCAGAGGCCCGAGCACCGGGATCCGCTGCAGCCACTCCAACGGCGGTGTCCATTCGATGATCTCGACGTCGGTCGGGATCGGGTACTGCTCGGCGGCGGCCACCGCCAGGCTGGTGCCCACCTGCTCGGCCTCGGACTCGGTCGTCAGCTCCCGACCGGCGGCGACCAGCGACATCACCAGAGAGGTCACCGTCGGTGCGACAGGGGCCTCGGTGTCGTCCGTTGCTTCTTCAGCGGTGACGGCGGACAGTTCCGTCGTCACGACCTCGACGGGCTCGACCGGCGCGGCTTCGGCAACCAGCGGCTCATCGTCGACCACCTCGACCGGCTGCTCCTCGGCGACCACCTCGGGTTCGTCGGCCGGTTCCTCGGCTTCCTCGACAGGCGCCTCGTTGGCCCGATTCTTGACGTCGGTGTCGTCCTCGACATCGGAGTTGTCTTGCTCGTCGTCGGAGGAGTCCTCGTCGGCTTGGGGGTCCTGGTCGGCTTGGGGGTCGGCTGAGTCATCGGTGTCGGCTGAGTCGTCGGTGTCGGAGTCCCTGGTGTCGCGGGACTTCGACCGCGTCGACGACGCCTCGCCCGAGGACGCCGAAGACGCGGACGACGTGCTGGAAGACGTTGACGACGTTGACGATGTTGTGGCTGATGAGGAGCCTGTGTCGTCGTCGGCTGCGGCCGAACCCGCCCCCATGACGATCGCGGCACCGATTCCCAGAGCGACCGCCAGACTGCCCACTCGACCCACATATGACCCCGCACCCATGGCCAACTGCTTACCGTGTCTAACCGGCCCACCGGGCGGCTTTGCGGATTTCTTACCGATGAGTCAGTTGGGCATGGTCTGCGCTGCGGAATCCGCGCCGGCACCGCGCCCTGGGCGACGAATTCATGGTCTGGCAGCGGCATCCAGCGAACTACCCGCGCTGCCCGGAGCGCGCCGACGTCGCGATTCGGCAACGTCGACCGGGGATGCGGGGCAGCTATGGACCGACGCGGTATGGTTTAGCAGGGTTGGCTCTCAGCCCTGCGGAAACGTCACGGCGGCGATGTCTTGTCCCTGCCGAGTGTTCGACGTCAGCCGATCATTCACGTTGTGCGCCCCAGTGGGGGTTTGGTGTCGCAACGTTTCCGAGGTCGTAACGATCAGTGGTACATCGGACGTGCCTGGCTGGCCTTATCCGGTCCAGCCGGTACAGTCAGCCCGTCTGACATGTCGCGACCCTCGATTTGACTGGATCGGGAACCGTCTGGGGAACCGAGGAGGTCTGACATTACCGCGACTCACCACCACCTCGCGGCAGTCGAACTCCAGCGGCTCGCGCAATCCCTGACGCACCAGCAACTTTTTCGCGGGCCACGGGCACAGATCACAGGCGTTTTCGCGCCGAAGCAGCGTTAGGGGCTTCCATGAGCCGATTTACCGAGACCATGTACGCCAACGCCCAAAGCAGCACCAAAGGCCTGATCACCGGCGAGCCGCACGCACCCGTGCGCCATTCCTGGACGGAGGTGCACGCACGGGCCCGCCGCGTAGGCGGTGGACTGGCCGCCGCGGGCATCGGCCCCGGTGACGCCGTCGCCGTGCTGGCCGGCGCGCCGGTCGAGATCGCACCGACCGCCCAAGGCATCTGGATGCGCGGCGCCAGCGCCACCATGGTCCACCAGCCCACACCGCGCACCGACCTGGTGCGCTGGGCTGAAGAGACCACCGCCGTCATCGACATGATCGCGGCAAGAGCCGTCGTCATCTCCGACCCGTTCATGGTCGCCGCACCGGTGCTGGAAGGCATGGGGATGACGGTGCTGACCATCGAGGACCTACTGGCCGCCGACCCGATCGAACCGGTCGACACCGACGACGACGCCGTCGCGCTGATGCAGCTGACGAGCGGCTCCACCGGCTCCCCGAAGGCCGTGCAGATCACCCACGCCAACATCGTCGCCAACGCCGACGCGATGACCGTCGGCTGCGACTTCGATATCAACACCGACGTGATCGTCTCCTGGTTGCCGTGCTTCCACGACATGGGCATGACCGGATACCTGACGGTGCCGATGTACTACGGCGCCGAGCTGGTGAAGGTCACGCCGATGGACTTCCTCAGCGATATCTTGTTGTGGCCCAAGCTGATCAGCAAGTACAAGGGCACCATGACGGCCGCACCGAACTTCGCATACAACCTGCTGGCCAAAAGGCTGCGCCGCCAGGCCACCCCCGGTGAGTTCGACCTGTCCTCGCTGCGGTGGGCGCTGTCGGGCGCCGAGCAGGTGGACCCGCTCGACGTCGAAGACCTCTGCGAGGCCGGCGCACCCTTCGGCCTGAAACCCGAGGCGATCATCCCGGCCTACGGCATGGCCGAGACGACGGTCGCGGTGTCGTTCTCCGAATGTGGCGGCGGCATGGTCGTCGACGAGGTGGACGCCGACCTGCTCGCCGTGCTGCACCGCGCAGTGCCGGCCACCAAGGGACACACCCGTCGGCTGGTCGTCCTGGGCAAGCCGCTGCACGGCCTCGAGTTACGGGTCGTCGACGAAGACGGCAGCGAACTCGACGCCCGCGGCGTCGGCGTCATCGAGGTCCGCGGGGAGCCCGTCACCATGGGCTACACCACGGTCGGCGGGTTCATCGCCGCCCAGAACGAACGGGGCTGGTACGACACCGGCGATCTGGGCTACCTCACCGAGACCGGCGACGTCGTGGTGTGCGGCCGCCTCAAGGACGTCATCATCATGGCCGGCCGCAACATCTACCCGACCGATATCGAGCGTGCTGCCGGCCGGGTGGCCGGGGTGCAGCCCGGGTGCGCGGTCGCGGTGCGGCTGGACGCGGGCCGGTCCCGCGAAACGTTCGCGGTGGCGGTGGAGTGCAAGGACTACGCCGACGACGCCGCGGTCCGCCGGGTCGAACGGCAAGTCGCCCACGAGGTGTTCGCCGAGGTCGACGTGCGGCCCCGCAACGTCGTGGTGCTCGCGCCGGGCACCATCCCCAAGACCCCGTCCGGCAAGCTGCGACGGGCGCACGCACTGTCCCTGGTGAGCTGATTAGTCGGCACTCCAGGCGGGTATCGTCCAAGGAACCATGGCTGATTACGACGCGCAGCCCGGCCGGGTGCCCCATGAGGATCTTTCGTCCGCTCGACGCGAAGCCGACGAGAGCGATCTGAACGCTGGGCTGAGAGGCGTCTCAGGTCTGGTGGCAGGCGCCCGCGAAGTCAGTGAGCTCGTCGGTGACGTGGCGCAGTTCGCCGCACACGCCGTCCCCGGTGTCGACGGGGCCAGCGTCGCGCTGCTACAGCCCCAGCACGTGGTGCCTCGTCTGCAGACATGTGCGGCCACCGCGGAGTTCGTCGAAGAAATCGACAGCGCACAGTACGAAGAGCTCCGCGAAGGCCCGTGCATCACCTGCATGGAGACCGGGCGGACCACGATCAGCGGTTCACTGGGCGGTGACTGCCGGTGGCCGCATTTCGGCGGCAGGGTGGCGCGCATGGGCGTGCATTCCGCGCTGTCGCTGCCGCTGATCGTCGGCGAAGAGGTGATCGGCGCGATCAATACCTATGCCCGTGCCCGGGACGCGTTCGGCGAGCACGCCGTCCGGCTGGGTTCCCAGTTCGCCGCGACGGCCGCGGTATCGGTGCACAACGCGGAACTGCTCGCCAGCGCCCGACAGCGGACCGAACACCTGCGGCGTGCGCTGAGCAGTCGCGCGGTGGTCGATCAGGCGATCGGCATTATTCGCAGTCGCACCGGCGCCACCGCCGACGAGGCGATCGAGCGGCTGAAGCGAGCCAGCCAGACAGACAACGTCAAGCTCGTGCTGGTCGCCGAACGGCTGGTCGACGAGGCGGTGCGCCGGGCACGCGCCCGACACCGCCCCTAGTCGCTTCGCGCCGAAGCGAATTCGGTGATCGAAGCAATCAGCGCCGGGCGTGAATGGCGGTCGGTCATCAGCTGTCGAGCGACTTCGGTGAGGTGTTCGCCGCCGGCGCGCGAGTAAGCGCGCAGCACGGTGAAGGCCTGCTCCACCGACACATCGAGGATCTCGCGTAGATACCCCTTCGCCTGCTCCACGACCACCCGGCTGGCCAGCGCCGAGCGCAGCTGCGGCAGCACCGTCGACGGTGTCGGGGCCTGACCCTGCAGGATCGCCACACACGCGATGTGCGCGAGGGTCTGGGCGACCAGAACGTCGGCATCGTTGAGTTCGCCAGGCTCGGTGCCGAACAGGCCCAGCGCACCCAGTACCAGGCCGGCGGCACGCATCGGCACGGCGTGCACCGAGGTGAACCCGGCGTCCAGCGCGGCGGGCACGAAGCGGGGCCAGCGCTGCACGTCAGCCGTCAAGTCGGCAACCGAGACGCGCTGGCCGCTCGCGTAGCACTCCACGCACGGACCCTCGTCGGCCTGCAGCTGGAAGAGCTCCAGATCGCGGGCCTGTGGGGTGGTCGCGGCCAGCAGATGCAGCCGGTCGAACGGATCGGCGAGCAGGAAGCCGGCGGCGGCCACATCGAGCAGTGTCGCGCAGCGCTCGGTGAGTTCGGTCAGCAGGTCCATGACGTCGAAATCGACGAGCACGCTGTCGACGAGGGTGACCACCGCGTCCAAAACGCGGGTTTCACGGGGAGATTCAGTCACAGTGGACCTCCGTCCTGAGGATTCGGTACGCCGTCCATACAGTCGGACTCCAGCGTGAGTCGGCGCTCGAGAATGTCGCGGGCCACCTCGGTGGCGGCCCGGCCGGTCGCATAGGCGTGGGCCCGCAGCCGCAGCAGCGCCTCGGCGGGCTCGATGTGCAGCTGCGCCACGAGCATGCCGGTGGCCTGGCTGACCTCCGCGCGCGAAAGCGTGTTCAGCTCGGTCCAGGCGTTGCTCCCGGGATCGCTGGCAGCGGCCTTCATATCGGAGTCCAGCAGATCGAGAAGCGGGATTCCCGCCAGCTCCGCAGCGACGATCGCCCCCGCGAGCTCACCGCCGGCCAGTTTGCCCGGCAACACCCGGAAGAAGTCCAGAGCACCGACGTACTCCCCGGCGACCACCACCGGCATCGCGTACACGCCGTGGATCTTGAGATCGAGCATCGCGGGGCCGTAGATGGGCCAGCGCTTGTCGTGCGGGTCGGCGAGGTCGGTGACGAACACCGGCGCCCGCCGGGTGATCGACTCCAGGCACGGCCCCTCGCCGAGGGTGAACTGCAACTCGTCGCACTCCCTGGCATGCTGGCTGCTGGAGCCCAGCGTTCCGGTGTTGGCTCCGTCGAACACCAGTGAGATCGCCGCCGCGTCGATGTCGAGCAGCAGCACACACGCCTCACAGAGCCGGTCGGCGGCATCTATGCCGCGCCGGCCGCCGACTGCGGCCAGAAGTTGTTCACGGATCGCCACTTTCAACCGATCCGGTTCCCGCCCGCGCGCCCGTCAGCCCCAGAACCCATGCTTCTTCCATCTCTTCTCATCGCCTTCGACGTGCGTCCACTCACCCATGGCATAGCTGAACGGCTGCCGGGCACCGCCCCGCACCACGTCGAGGCTGCCGTCATGGTGTTTGACGAAGCTGTCACCGAACCGCATGTACTGATCGGTCGGCCGTCGGAGAGCGTCACGGTGACCGTCATGCGCGACTCAGCGCACCGTCTCGGGAATCGTGTTCAGAGTGTGCAGCACGTGCACGGCGAGCTCGGCCGCGGCCTTGCCGCCGAGCTTGGAGTGATCCTTGATGGTGTCCTTGACGAGTTCGACCCGCCGGTCGTAGGGGGATCGGATCTGGGTTGGTGCCGCCATGGTGAAATTCCTTCTTAGTCGGGCATGTTCGCTCGGAACCGAGCTGCCCGATACCCGCAACGGTACGCCCTCGCCGGACGGTCGGTGTCAGCACCGGCGTTTGCGCGCCTGCTCACGCAGTGCCGTTCGAAGACCCCCCGCCGAATCGCCACGGTCGGCACTGCCCGCAAACTTGCGTTCGGAGGCGGTTTCCGGCGCGTCGTCACTGGTGGCGAGCAGGAACCGGTCGGGAAGTGCCAGCTTGTGGATGGTGCGCAGCACCAGAAAGTATTGGCGCACAAGCGAACTGCTGGTGTAGGGCAGATCGTATTTGTCGCACAGCTCGCGAACCCGCACCGCGATCTGCGCCAGCCGGTTGCTCGGCAGGTCGGGGAACAGGTGGTGTTCGATCTGGTAGCACAGGTTGCCGCTGGAGAACGCCAGCAGCGGGCCGGCGTTGAAGTTGGCGGCACCCAGCATTTGGCGCAGGTACCATTCGCCGCGGGTCTCGTTGTCGAGCACGTCGGCGGTGAACTTCTCCGCGCCGTCGGGGAAGTGCCCGCAGAAGATCACCGCATATGCCCAGAAGTTGCGCAGCAGGTTCGCCGCCGCATTGGCTGCCAGGGTGCGGCGCCAGCGCCACCGGCTCAGCGCCGGGAACAGCACGTAGTCCTTGATCGACTGCCGGGCGATCTTGCCGGCGAAGGACTTTCTTGCCTGGACCACCTTTTCGCGGTCCGGCAGCAGCCGGTCCCGCTCAGAATGGATGCCGTGCAGGCCGATCCCCCACTCGAAGATGCTGGCCAGCAACAGATTACGCAGCGGCTGAAACAGGTGTTCGGTTTTCCACGGTTGGTCGCGGGTCATCCGGATGACGCCGAAACCCAAGTCGTCGTCGACTCCGACGATGTTGCTGAACATGTGGTGGCGGTAGTTGTGCGAGTATCGCCACTGCGACGACACCCCGACCATGTCCCACTCCCAGGTGGTCGAGTGGATCTCCGGGTCGTTCATCCAGTCCCACTGGCCGTGGCCGACGTTGTGGCCGATCTCCATGTTCTCGATGGATTTGGCGTAGGCCAACGCCGCCGTCCCCACGGCCCAACCGGTGCGGGACCGGGTACAGCCGATCAGCAGCCGCGCGGCGACGTCGAGGGTGCGCTGGAACTTGATGGTGCGCCGGATGTAGGCGGTATCCCTGGCTCCGCGCGACTCCTCGACCTCACAGCGGATGGCGTCCAGTTCGTCGCCGAGGGCTTCGATCTCCACCTCGGTCAGATGGGAGTACGCAGCGATGTCGGCGATGGCCAATGCGGTGTCCTGTCGGTCCGTCCGAGCGGTAAAGGTGCGGGCTCGTGGTGGGAACCCAGGGTGTGCGGACCACCAGCCATATCGGGTGACAACGGCAGCTCGTCGGCGTTGCCCTCAGGCTAATCAGGCCGACTGCATGCGTCAACGCGACCTGTAGGGTCAGGAGGTCGGGACCAACCGGGGCCCATGTCGAAGGGGTCGGCGTCATGACACGAAGCGCTGAACCACAACGGCTTTCGCTGGGGGTGCTGGCGCAGTCCCGCAAGCCCAATGAACGTAGACTGGCTATCCATCCGGCGCATCTCAGCAGGATCGAACCCCACATCCAGCAGCAGCTCTTCCTCGAGCACGGGTACGGTGCGCAGTTCGGCGCCACCGACGACGCCCTGGCCGGCATGGTCGGCGGCATCCGCAGCCGCGAGCAGCTCATCGCCGACTGCGACGTCGTCCTGCTGCCCAAGATCCAGGCCGACGACCTCGCTGAGATGCGGGTGGGCCAGACCATCTGGGGCTGGCCGCACTGCGTGCAGGATCCGGCGCTGACCCAGGTCGCGATCGACCGGCAACTGACGCTGATCGCGTTCGAGGTGATGAACCACTGGCAGTCCGACGGCGGGTTCGGCCTGCACGTCTTTCACAAGAACAACGAGCTGGCCGGCTACTGCTCGGTGCTGCACGCCATGGCGCTGGCCGGCATCACCGGCAGCTACGGCCGCCGGCTGCGTGCTGCGGTCATCGGGTTCGGCGCGACCGCCCGCGGTGCCGTCACCGGCCTCAACGCCCACGGTGTCGACGAGGTGCACGTGCTGACCAACCGAGACGTCGCTGCCGTCGCGTCACCGATCCACTCCACCCAGATGGTGCAGATGGGACGCGCCGCAGACACCCCCAACCCAGACAACCCCGACCGGATCTGGGCGGACACCCCGGACGGGCGGATGCCGGTTGCGGACTTCCTGGCCGAGTTCGACATCGTCGTCAACTGCGTTCTCCAGGATCCCGAATCCCCGCTGGTCTTCGTCACGGAGGCGGAGCTGGCATCGTTCACTGCCGGCAGCCTGGTGATCGACGTCTCCTGCGACCTCGGCATGGGGTTCGACTGGGCCCGCCCGACCTCGTTCACCGATCCGGTCATCGAGATGGCCAACGGCGTGCAGTACTACGCCGTCGACCACAGCCCGTCGTACCTGTATAACTCGGCGACCTGGGAGATCAGCGAGGCGCTGCTGCCGCACCTGGAAACGCTGCTGGCCGGGCCCGAGGCCTGGGAGCAGACCCCGACGCTGGCGCGGGCCATCGAGATCCGCGACGGTGTGGTGCAAAACCCCGCCATCCTGTCGTTCCAGCACCGCGACGAGACCTACCCGCACCGGCTCAGGTGATCGACACCAGCTGATCCATCGAGTCCCTGGGAAGATCGCCGTCGACGACGGCGCTCACCATGAGCGTGTCCAGCGTGATCGCCCCGTCGTGGTTGGTCAGGAAGGCGATGTCGGCGGCGTCGCGGCCGGTGGCGATGCGCACCAGGGACTGCCGGGGCGCCAGCAGGGTCCCGTCGACCACCCGCCACTGCCC
>NZ_JBAUJB010000447.1:0-2174 GCF_049683355.1 Mycobacterium sp. | reverse complement strand
TGTGGTTCCCCCGAAATCGTGGAGGGTTCCCTATGCCGCTTCCGGCTTGGTCTTGGATTCCCTGATCTCGTAGTTGACCGGCGAGAGCCCGTCTGCGGCACTGTGGCGGCGTTGGCGATTGTAGAAGGTGTAACACCAGTCGATAACCACAGCCTGCCCCTGAATAGTATCACGGAAACGATTGCGGGACAACACCTCCCATTCCAACGAGGAGAAGAACGCCTCCGCGGCAGCATTGTCGAAACACGATCCGACCCGGCCCATCGACTGCCTAATCCCCAACTGCCGGCACAGCGTGGTGAACGCGTTCGCGGTATAGGTACTACCGCGGTCGGTGTGGAATATGACCCGCTGCGACTCCTCATCCCGCCAGATCGCTTGGCGGCCACCACGCGCGGCCACCGCCATCTTGATGGCAGCGCACGCCAACTCGGCATCCGGATGCAGGCCCATCGCCGCCCCCAGCAGCCGGCGACTGAAGAGGTCGATCACCGTCGCCAAATACAGTTTCTGCCCGGACTCGGTCGGGATCTCAGTCATGTCACCGACCCATTTGCGGTTCGGCTCGGCCGCAGTGAAGTTCCGTTTGACCAGGTCAGGGAACTTCGGTGCCGTCTTGTCCTGCCTGGTGAGCCCATTGCGGCGTTTGATGCAGCGCGCCACCAAACCCTGGCGGCGCATCGAGTCGGCCACCGTCTTTTCCGACACCTCCCACCCCAGATCGCGCAGGTCAGCGATCAGCCGCGGCGAACCATGCAACCCCTTGGCCGCAGCAAACGCCGCGGCGACCGCCTCATCGAGCTGCGCGCGACGCCGATCGGTGTCGGTATGCAACCCATCGGCGCTCTCAGCACGGGTGATCCACTTGTAAAACCAGGACATGCTCACACCTAACAGTACACACGTCATCGTGTGCGGCACACGGTATTTGGTCCTCTGGTCGGCGATGAAGCGTGCCACGCTCACTTCGTCGCCTCCTTCACCCCCTCTTAACCGGCTAATAGTGACTGTTGCTGACTCCGACACGCCGGATTGCCTTGGGTGTTTGACTTGTGCTGAGACGTTCGGCATATGTAGTTCTCATGACGGAAGATCAAGCGGTCGAGTCGTTGCGTGCGGTGGAGCGGGACGGGCGGTGGTCGCTGGAGGGGTCGGCGCCCGGCGGGGTGGATGTGATAAACGACTACCTGGGCTATCTGGCCGACCGGGGATATTCACCGCGCACGGTGCGCGCTTATGCGTTCGACCTGCTGGCGTTCGCGCGCTGGCTGGTCGCGGAAGGACTGGCGGTCGAGCAGGTCACCACGGAGGTGCTGCTGCGGTTCTTGGCGTTTTGTCGTTCGGCGTCGATGCCCGGGCGGCCGGGCGGCAACGTGTATTCGATTCGCGATGGCCGCAATCTCGGCTATGCGGCGACGACGGTCAACCGTCGGCTGGCCGCGATTTCCGGGTTGTTCTCCTATCGGCAGATGCGGGATGGATCGGCAGACAATCCGGTGCCGCTTGGCGGTCCGGCACGCCGAAGCACCGGCGAGCAGAGTGGTCTTCTGGCTCACCTGCGAAAGCCCAAGCAGCGCTCGCGGTTACGCGTACGGGAACCGCGGCGGCTGCCGCGCGGCCTGGACCGCAAGGAGACCACCGCGCTGTTGGCCAGCCTGCGCACCGACCGGGATCGGGCGATCGCGGGACTGATGCTGTTGTCCGGGTTGCGTTCGGCGGAGGTGCTTGGGCTTCGGGTGCGTGATATCGACGTTGGCCGCGGTTGGGTGCGGGTGATCGGCAAGGGCGACAAGGAGCGTCGGGTTCCGTTGGACCCGGACGTGGCCGGGCTGATCCAGACCTATCTGTTCGCCGAACGCCCGGAATCGGATTGCGACACACTGTTTCTGGTTGCCAAGGGCCCCAACCGGGGCAAGCCGTTGACCCCGGCCGGGTTGCGCACGATCTTTCGCTATCATCGGATGAAGGCCGGGGTGCCGGCTGGCCATCCACACGCGCTGCGGCACACCTTCGGCACCGCGCTGGCCGAGGCGGGAGTTGACCTGGCGGTGCTGCAGGCGCTGATGGGCCACGACCACGTCGACTCCTCGGCCGCCTACATTCATTTGTCCCCGGCGCATGTGCGCGCCGCCTACGATGCCGCCCGCGACCGCCAGCGCGCCCGGTAGTGGCGC
>NZ_JBAUJB010000446.1:0-10092 GCF_049683355.1 Mycobacterium sp. | reverse complement strand
CAGTGGCGGCGATGGCGATGGCGACGGCGGCGGCGGCGATGGCGATGGCGATGGCGGCGGCGGCGGCGGTGATGGTGATGGCGACGGCGGCGGCGGTCCCGATGACGAGGACGGCGGCGATTCTGGCCCCGAACCCTGCGCGCCTGCGGCGCCGGCGTTTGTGTTCGGCGCCGGGATCCTGCCCGCGGTCCTGCTCGACCCGCTGCTGGCGCGCGCCCGGCTGCGCACCGTCACCCACCCCGGCCTGGCCCCGCCCGAACCGCGCTACACCCCCTCCCGCGCACTGGCCGACTTCATTCGCTGCCGCGACCTGACCTGCCGCTTCCCCGGCTGCGACGCCCCCGCCACCGATGCCGACATCGACCACACCGTGCCCTACCCGGTCGGACCCACCCACGCCTCCAACTGCAAATGCCTATGCCGCTTCCACCACCTGCTGAAAACCTTCTGGACCGGCAAGAACGGCTGGCACGACCGACAACTACCCGACGGCACCATCATCTGGACCAGCCCCACCGGTCACACCTACACCACCCACCCCGCAGGAACAGCCCTGTTCCCCGCGCTGAGCCCACCCACCGCGGCCTTGTGGGACGCCGACCCACCCCGCAGCACCAACACCACCACCGACCAACGCGGCGCCATGATGCCCCGACGCCGACACACCCGCGCCCAGAACCGCGCCCACAGCATCACCGCCGAACGCCGCCTCAACAACGACCTCGTCACCGAACACAACAAACCACCACCCTTCTGAAACGGGGTGGCACACCCCAGCCCGTAAGCTGCCCGGGTGGCCGAGCCCCCGATATCACCGCAGCTGAGCCTCGGGACCCAGATCTGGCGGTTCGTCGCGACGGGCGGGCTGGCTGCCATCGTGGACTTCACGCTGTACGTGGCGCTGCTGGCCGCGGGGCTGCACGTCAACGTCGCCAAGACCCTCAGCTTCATTGCGGGCACCACCACGGCGTACCTCATCAACCGGCGGTGGACGTTCCAGGCGCCGCCCAGCACCGCCCGGTTCATCGCAGTTGTCGTGCTCTACGCGGTGACGTACGCCGTCCAGGTCGGCATAAACTACATCTTCTACATGGAACTCGATGACAATCCATGGCGCGTGCCGGTCGCGTTTGTCATCGCCCAGGGCACAGCGACCGTGATCAACTTCATCGTCCAGCGCACCGTCATCTTCCGCCTGCGCTGACCACTGGGAGCCAAGCGGTACCCTCTGTGACGATGTTGAGCACCGATTTCCCGACCACCGCGAAGCGGCTGACCGGCTGGGGCCGCACCGCCCCGTCGGTGGCGCAGGTGCTGTCGACCCCGGATCCGGACGTCATCGTCAAGGCGGTGACCCAGGTAGCTGACGGAGACGACCGCCGTGGCGGCAGAGGGGTCGTGGCACGCGGACTCGGGCGCTCCTACGGCGACAACGCCCAGAACGGCGGCGGTCTCGTCATCGACATGAGCGTGGTGAACCGCATCCACTCGATCAACACCGACGACGCGGTCGTGGATGTCGACGCCGGGGTGAACCTCGACCAGTTGATGCGCGCCGCGCTCCCGCTGGGCCTGTGGGTGCCCGTCCTGCCCGGCACGCGACAGGTCACCATCGGCGGCGCGATCGCCTGCGACATCCACGGCAAGAACCACCACAGCGCTGGCAGCTTCGGTAACCACGTGCACTCCCTGGAACTGCTCACCGCCGACGGCGAGGTCCGCCACCTGACCCCCAGCGGACCCGGCAGCGATCTGTTCTGGGCGACGGTCGGCGGCAACGGTCTCACCGGTGTCATCCTGCGGGCCACCATCAAGATGACACCCACCGAGACCGCCTATTTCATCGCCGACGGCGACGTCACCAGCGGCCTCGACGAGACCATCGCCTTCCACAGCGACGGCACCGAAGACAACTACACCTACTCCAGCGCGTGGTTCGACGCGATCAGCCCGCCGCCGGCACTGGGCCGGGCTGTCATCTCCCGCGGTTCGCTGGCCACCATCGACCAGCTGCCGAAAAAGTTGCAACGCGGCCCGCTGAAATTCGATGCGCCGCAGTACTTCACCGTCCCCGACGTGTTCCCCAACGGACTGGGCAACAAGCTG
Organism: Mycobacterium sp.; assembly: GCF_049683355.1. Lineage (GTDB taxonomy): Bacteria > Actinomycetota > Actinomycetes > Mycobacteriales > Mycobacteriaceae > Mycobacterium. The sequence goes on along the minus strand of NZ_JBAUJB010000446.1, from coordinate 7,986 downwards.
GTCTTCGGCGCGATGACCGCGGCGTGGTACCGAATGGGCAAAACCTACCGCGGCAAGGCGCAGAACCTGACGCAGTTCTACCACCCCCTCGACATGGTCGGTGAATGGAACCGAGCCTACGGCTCAGCAGGTTTCGGCCAGTATCAGTTCGTGGTGTCCACCGAGGCCGTGGATGAGTTCAAGCAGATCTTGTACGACATCCAGCGCTCCGGACACTATTCGTTCCTCAATGTCTTCAAGCTTTTCGGGCCGGGAAACCAAGCACCGCTGAGCTTTCCGATACCAGGCTGGAACGTCTGCGTCGATTTCCAGATCAAGCCCGGTCTCAACGAATTCCTCAACGGCCTCGACAAGAGGGTGCTGGAGTTCGGAGGCCGGCTCTACACCGCCAAGGACTCGCGCACCACCGCCGAGACCTTCCACGCCATGTATCCCCGTATCGACGAGTGGATCGCCCTGCGCCGCAAGGTCGACCCCGACGGTGTGTTCGTCTCCGACATGGCCCGTCGACTGGAGCTTCTCTAGATGGTGTTCTCCCATGGTTTTTGATGCGACCGGCAACCCGCAGAAGGTCCTGCTTCTCGGCGGCACCTCCGAGATCGGCATGGCGATCTGTGAGCGCTACCTGCGCAACGCCAAGGCCAGGATCGTGTTGGCCTGCATGCCCGGCGATCCGCTGCGCGAGGCAGCCAAGAAGCAATTGGAGGATGCCGGCGCCAAGTCCGTCGAGGTGATCGACTTCGACGCGGTCGACACCGAAAGCCATCCGGCGGTGATCGACGCGGCTTGGGGCGGGGAACACCCGCAGGACGTCGACGTCGCCATCGTGGCGTTCGGGCTTCTCGGCGACGCCGAGGAACTCTGGCAGAACCAGCGCAAGGCAGTGCAGATAGCCGACATCAACTACACCGCGGCGATCTCGGTGGGGGTGCTGCTCGGCGACAAGATGCGGGCCCAGGGGTCCGGCCAGATCATCGCGATGAGCTCCGCGGCGGGCGAGCGGGTCAGGCGGTCCAACTTCGTCTACGGCTCCACCAAGGCCGGACTCGACGGCTTCTACCTGGGCCTCGGAGAAGCTCTGCGGGAGTACGGCGTCCGCGTCCTGGTCATCCGGCCCGGCCAGGTGCGCACCCGGATGAGCGCGCACGTCAAGGAAGCTCCGCTGACCGTCGACAAGGAGTACGTCGCCGAACTCGCGGTGACCGCCTCGGCCAAGGGCAAAGACCTGGTGTGGGCCCCCGGCGCATTCCGATACGTGATGATGGTGCTGCGCCACATCCCACGGCCGATCTTCCGCAAGCTACCCATCTGATCCGTGGGTACACGAGTGCTGGCCACCGGGAGCCAGATGGTGGTGGCGGCGCTGGTCGCCGCGGCGCTCGCCGTGGTGGCACTGGCCGCCATCGGCCGGGTGGACTGGCCCGCCTACAACTCGTCGAACCAGTTGCACGCTCTGACCACCGTCGGGCAGGTCGGGTGCCTGGTCGGCCTGCTCGCCGGCGGTTGGCTGTACCGGCGCGGCCGCGCTCATGTCGCATGGCTGGCCTCGACGGTGTTCCTGGCGGCGTTCTCGGTCGTCACCCTCGCGATGCCGTTGGGCGCCACCAAGCTCTACCTTTTCGGGATCTCGGTGGACCAGCAGTTCCGTACTGAGTACATGACCCGCTTCGCCGACTCCCCGGGGCTGCACGACATGACCTACATGGGGCTGCCGCCGTTCTACCCCCCGGGATGGTTCTGGATCGGCGGCCGCCTCGCCGACCTGACCGGCATCCCGGCGTGGGAGATGTTCAAACCCTGGTCGATCATCTCGATCACGATCGCGATCGTGCTGGCGTTCGTCCTGTGGGCCAACATGATTCGCTTCGAGTATGCGTTGGTGGTGGCGACGGCCACCGCGGCCGCAGCACTGGCGTACACCCCCGCCGAGCCGTACGCCGCCGTCATCGCCGTGTTGCTGCCGCCGGTGTTCGTCCTCGCGTGGTCGGGCCTGAGGGGCCGGATGGCCCCCGGCGAGCCGGGTGTCCGGCCGAGCGGCGGCTGGGCCGCGGTCGTGGGCACCGGTCTGTTCCTCGGCGTCGCCGCGCTGTCCTACACCCTGCTGTTCGCCTATGCCGCGTTCACGCTGGCGATCATGGCGGTGCTGCTCGCCGTGTCACGCCGGCACTGGGATCCGCTGCTGCGGCTGCTGACGATCGCGGCCATCTCGGGCCTGTTGGCCCTCATCGGCTGGGGTCCCTACCTGCTCGCCGCGGTCCGCGGGGAACGCGCCGCGAGCGGCACCGCCCAGCACTACCTGCCCGTCGACGGCGCCCAGCTGGCTTTCCCGATGCTGCAGTTCACCCTGCTGGGGGCGCTGTGCATGCTCGGCACACTGTGGCTGGTGATCCGTGCACGCACCTCCACCCGCGCTGGAGCGCTGGCCGTGGCGGTGCTGGCGGGGTACGCCTGGTCGCTGCTGTCGATGCTCACCACGCTGGCCGGCACCACGCTGCTGTCGTTCCGGCTGCAGCCGACGCTGACGATCCTGCTGACCGCGGCGGGCGCCTTCGGCTTCATCGAGGCGACCCGGGCACTTGCCTCGCGGGTCCGTACCGAGAACGCGGGCAGGGTCGTCGCGGTCGCCACCGCGGTGGGCGCGCTCGGCGCGGTCACGTTCAGCCAGGACATCCCCGACGTGCTGCGCTCGGACATCGTCGTCGCCTACACCGACACCGACGGGTACGGACAGCGTGCCGACCGTCGTCCGCCGGGTGCGGCGCAGTACTACGCGGAGATCGACGACCGGATCCAGCAGGTCACCGAACGTCCGCGGGACGAAACCGTGGTCCTGACCGCCGACTACAGCTTCCTGTCGTACTACCCGTACTACGGCTTCCAGGGGCTGACCTCGCACTACGCCAACCCGCTCGCGCAGTTCGAGAAGCGCGCCGAGGCCATCGAGAGCTGGTCGGTGCTCTCTGATTCCGACGAGTTCATCGCCGCACTCGACGCCTTGCCCTGGGAGCCGCCGTCGGTGTTCCTGATGCGCCAAGGCGGCTCCGGGGACTCCACGGACACCTATACGCTGCGGCTGGCCGAGGACGTCTACCCCAACCAGCCCAACGTGCGCCGGTACCAGGTCGCACTGGACGCTGCGCTGTTCGAGGACCGCCGGTTCGACGTGACAACCATCGGGCCGTTCGTACTGGCGATCCGCAAGCCAATTAGCATCTAGCCCCGTGGTCCGAGAGCCGAGTAACCACCGCACTGCGCGGCTCATCGCGATCGTCGCCGGGCTGCTGGGCACGATGCTGGCCATCGCCACCCCGCTGCTGCCCGTCAACCAGACCACCGCCGAGCTGAACTGGCCACAGAATGACGTGCTCAGCAGCGTCGACGCTCCGCTGATCGGGTACGTCGCCACCGACCTGGAGATCAGCGTCCCGTGCAGTGTCGCCGCCGGCCTGGACCGGCCCGGCCGCACCGTGCTGCTGTCCACCGTTCCCAAGCAGGCCCCCAACGCCATCGACCGCGGCCTGCTCATCGAGCGGGTGAACAACGACCTTCTTGTCATCGTCCGCAACACCCCGGTGGTCAGCGCCCCGCTGAGCGAGGTACTCAGCCCGGAGTGTGAGGAACTGAGGTTCACCGCACACGCCGACAAGGTGACCGGCGAGTTCGTAGGCCTCACCCACGGACCCGACTCCGAGTCCGCCGGCGAACCGCTGCGCGGCGAGCGCAGCGGCTACGACTTCCGCCCCCAGATCGTCGGGGTGTTCACCGACCTGTCCGGTCCCGCTCCGCCGGGCCTGCAGTTCTCGGCCACCCTCGATACGCGCTACAGCACCTCCCCCACCGTGCTGAAGCTGCTGGCGATGATCGTCGGCGTCGCGATGACCGTCATCTCACTGGGCGCGCTGCACGTGCTCGACCAGGCCGACGGCATGCGCCACCGGCGTTTCCTGCCGTCTCGATGGTGGTCGATGTCGCCGTTGGACGGGGTCGTCACCGCGGTGCTGGTGTGGTGGCACTTCGTCGGCGCCAACACCGCCGACGACGGCTACATCCTGACGATGGCCCGGGTGTCGGAGAACGCCGGCTACATGGCGAACTACTACCGCTGGTTCGGCACGCCCGAGGCCCCGTTCGGCTGGTATTACGACCTGCTGGCGCTGTGGGCCAACGTCAGCACGACCAGTGTGTGGATGCGGCTGCCGACGCTGCTGATGGGGCTGGCCTGCTGGTGGGTGATCAGCCGCGAGGTCATCCCCCGGCTGGGCTCCGCCGTCAAACACAGCCGGGCCGCGGCCTGGACGGCCGCCGGGTTGTTCCTCGCGTTCTGGTTGCCGCTGAACAACGGGCTTCGCCCCGAGCCGATCATCGCGCTGGGCATCCTGCTGACGTGGTGTTCGGTCGAGCGGGGGGTGGCGACCAGCAGGCTGCTGCCGGTGGCGGTGGCGGTCATCATCGGAGCGCTGACGTTGTTCTCCGGCCCCACCGGTATCGCCGCCATCGGCGCGCTGCTCGTCGCCATCGGTCCGTTGAAAACCATTGTGGCCGCGCATACTTCGCGGTTCGGCTACGCGGCGCTGCTCGCGCCGATCGCCGCGGCGGGCACCGTCGCGGTCTTTCTGATCTTCCGGGACCAGACCCTGGCGGCCGAACTGCAGGCCAGCAGCTTCAAGTCGGCCGTCGGCCCGAGCCTGGCCTGGTTCGACGAGCACATCCGCTACTCGCGCCTGTTCACCACCAGCCCGGACGGGTCGGTGGCCCGCCGCTTCGCGGTGCTGACGTTGCTGCTCGCGCTTGCCGTCGCGGTGGCGATGTCGCTGCGCAAGGGCAGGATCCCCGGCACTGCGCTGGGCCCGAGTCGGCGCATCATCGGGATCACCGTCATCGCGTTCCTGGCGATGATGTTCACTCCCACCAAGTGGACCCATCACTTCGGCGTGTTCGCCGGGCTGGCCGGATCGCTGGGTGCGCTGGCCGCGGTCGCCGTCTCCGCCGCGGCGATGGGCTCCCGCCGCAACCGCACGTTGTTCGCCGCCGCCGTGCTGTTCGTCACCGCGCTGTCGTTCGCGACGGTCAACGGCTGGTGGTACGTCTCGAATTTCGGTGTGCCGTGGTCGAACGACTTCCCGCGGTGGCAGATCGGCTTCACCACCGTGTTTCTCGGCCTCTCACTGCTCACCCTTGTGGTGGCGGCCTGGTTCCACTTCTCGGGCCGCGGCGGCGCACCGCCCAACGGTGGCCAGCGCCGGTGGCGGGCGATAGCCCAGGCACCGCTGGCCACGGCCACCTGGGCGCTGGTGGTCTTCCAGGTGTTGTCGCTGACGCTGGCCATGACCGGCCAGTACCCGGCGTGGACGGTGGGCCGGTCCAACCTGGAGTCGCTGACCGGCAAGACGTGCGGCATGGCCGAGGACGTCCTGGTGGAACAGGACCCCAACGACGGGCTGCTGACGCCCATCGGGGTGCCGATCGGCGAAGCGCTGGGCACCGTCGGCTCAGGAACCGTAGTGGGGTTCGGCCCCAACGGGATTCCCTCCGATGTGTCCGCCGATCCGGTGATGGAGGAGTCCGGCGCGGGCAACTTCGCCGACACCCCGAGCGGCGAACCCACCGAGATCGAGGCGGGCACCGAGGGGGGAACCACCGCCGCCGCGGGGATCAACGGCTCGCGCGCCCGGTTGGCGTACGGTCTCGACCCGGCTCGCACGCCGCTGATGGGCAGCTGGCGCAGCGGCACCCAGCAACCGGCCAGGTTGCAGTCGGCGTGGTACCAGCTGCCAGCAGGGTGGAGCCAGGACGACCGGTCGGACTCGTTGCTCGTCGTGTCGGCTGCCGGGCGGTTCGACAACGCCGAGGTGGCCGTCGAATGGGCCGGCGCCGGGGACGACGAACCGGCAGGCCGCATGGACCTGATCGGCGTCGGCGCCGCTCCGGCCTGGCGCAACCTGCGTGCGCCGTTGTCGACGATCCCGGCCGACGCGACCCGGATCCGCCTGGTCGCCAACGACGACGACCTCAGCCCACAGCACTGGATCGCCCTCACCCCGCCCCGGATCCCGGTGCTGCGCACCCTTCAGGACGTGGTCGGGTCGACGGACCCGGTGCTCCTCGACTGGCTGGTGGGGCTGGCGTTCCCCTGCCAGCGCCCGTTCGACCACCGCAACGGCGTCATCGAGGTGCCGCGGTGGCGCATCCTGCCCGACCGGTTCGGTGCCGAGGCGAACTCGCCGGTGATGGATTACCTGGGAGGTGGCCCGCTGGGCATCACCGAACTGCTGCTGCGTTCCACCACCGTCCCCACTTATCTGAAGCACGACTGGTTCCGCGACTGGGGCTCCCTGCAGCGGCTGACCCCCTACTACCCTGCCGCCGAACCGGCACGATTGGATCTCGGTTCGGTGACGCGCAGCGGCTTGTGGAGCCCAGCGCCGCTGCGTCTCAGCTAGCTCGCCTACCATCGAGCCTCGTGCCTGACCGGACTGCCCGCCTCATCGCGATCGTCGCGGGTGTGCTCGGCATGCTGCTCTGCGCGCTCGCGCCGCTGCTACCGGTCAACCAGACGACCGCCACCATTGCGTGGCCGCAGAGCGTCGACAGCGACGGCAACATCGAGAGCGTCACCGCCCCACTCGTTTCGGGCGCTCCCAGATCGCTCGACGCCGTGATCCCCTGCCAGGCAGTGGCCACGCTGCCCGACGACAGCGAACTGGTGTTCTCCACCATCCCGCCCGGCGGCATCGAGGCCGGCCGCAACGGTTTGTTCGTGCGCGCCTACGCCGATGCCGTCGTCGTGGCGTTCCGGGACTCGGTCGCCGCCGTGGCGCCGCGGGAGGCCGTTGAGTCCGGAGCCTGCAGTGAGATCCGGATCTGGGCGAACGTCGGCGAGGTGGGCGCCGACTTCGTCGGCATTCCCGGCGCTACGGGCACGCTCCCAGCGGAGAAGAAGCCGCAGGTTGCGGGTCTCTTCACCGAGCTGCGGGTGCCGGCTGATACCGGAGCCGCCCCGGCGGCGACATCAGATACCGGCGTGTCCGCCACCGTCGACGTCGACACCCGGTTCATCACCTCGCCCACCACGCTCAAGCTTGCGGTGATGGTGCTCGGCGTCGCCTGCGTGGTCGCGTCGATCGTGGCCCTGGCGCTGCTGGACCGCGCCGCGGGTCGAAGCCCGCCGAGGCAGCGCCGCCGCCGACGTGCCCGGCTCGCTACGTGGCTCGCCGACACCGGGGTGATCGGGGTGCTGCTGGTGTGGCACTTCGTCGGCCCGCAGTCGTCGGACGACGGTTACAACCTGACCATCGCCCGGGTGTCCGGCGAAGCCGGCTACATCACCAACTACTACCGGTTCTTCGGCACCTCCGAGGCCCCCTTCGACTGGTACCATAGCGTCCTGGCCCAGCTGGCGCAGGTCAGCACCGCGGGCATCTGGATGCGGTTGCCGGCCACCGCCGCCGCCATCGGCACCTGGCTGATCCTGAGCCGTTGTGTGCTGCCGCGCCTCGGCGGCCGACTGGCCCGCAACCGGGTGGCGGTGTGGACCGCCGGTGCGGTGTTCCTCGCCGCGTGGCTGCCGTTCAACAACGGTCTACGCCCCGAACCGCTGATCGCGTTCGGGGTGATCGCCGTGTGGATGCTCGTGGAGATCACGCTGGGGTCGCGTCGGCTGACTCCCGCCGCGGCGGCGATCGTCGTCGCGGTGTTCTGTGTGACCCTGGCCCCGCAGGGCCTGGTCGCGCTGGCACCGCTGCTGGTCGGCGCACGCGCCATCACCCGCATCGTCGCCGAGCGCCGCGCGGCCGGTGGAACGGGGGCCGCGCTGGCCCCCCTTGCCACGTTCCTGGCGTCGGCGTCGCTGATCTTCGTGGTGGTGTTCCGCGACCAGACGCTGGCAGCCGTCGCCGAGTCGGCCCGCGTCAAGTACGTCGTCGGCCCGACCATCCCGTGGTACCAGGAGTTCCTGCGGTACTACTTCGTGATGGTCGAGGACAGCGT
>NZ_JBAUJB010000445.1:0-16451 GCF_049683355.1 Mycobacterium sp. | reverse complement strand
GGATAGGCCAGCGCCCAGGCTGTCACGCACGCCGCTGCGGTGACGAGCACATCGCCGGCCACCGCCCGGCGACGGGTCACGAATTGCGCCGAACCGCCCATACCGCGCCGGCGGCCACAAGCACCGTCACCCCCGCGACGAACGGCCAAATCGGCAGTCCGTCGGCGTCGGTGTCCGATGCCGGTGGCGCAGCGTCCGGAACCGGTGAGGACGACGTCGTCGGCTCTGGGGCGGTGCCGGCGGCCGGCAGCAGCCGGTACGACCACGAGCCCGACACGACGTGCCCGTCAGCCGAAGTGGCCCGGTAGTTCACGGTGTAGTCCCCGGCCGGCGCCCTGGGGCGCACTCCGACGCTGATCACCGCGCCGTCGACGGCGGGCTCTCCGTCGGACCAGCCGACACCGTCGGGACCGATCACGGTCATCGCCGCGAACTGGGCCTGCATGGCTTCGTTGAACGTCGCGCTGACCCGGGCCGGTGCCTCGGTCAGCTCGGAATTCTCGGCGGGATCCTCGGCGATCCTCGCGGCGTGGGCGGCCGCCACGCCGGCGGCCGCCAGCGCACCGGTGACGAGCGCGACGGACAACGCGGCCACGGCGATGAGCCGGGTCACGACGGCGGGTAGTCCGCGCTGGGGTGCTCTCATCTGATCGAGGGTCAGGCCACGCCCAGGCGCGCCATCAGGTCGGCGTCGATTCCGTCGAGCTGTTCGGCGATCGCGGCATGGGCAGCGCGCCGACGGGCCGTCGGCATGTTCTCCGCCGCGGTGACCGCGGCCGCCAGATCACTGAGGCGCTCGGTGATGGCGCTGACGAACTGCTTGGTCTCCGCATCCTTGGGCTTCTTCGCCGACAACTGACGCAGCGAGTGCTCGGCGCCGGCGATTCGAGCCGAGAACTGCGCGCCATGCCCGGAGAACTGTCCGAGCTGGCTCAGCGGAACGCCCAGCTTGTCGGCGCGACGTTCGTCGATCAGTCCGCGAGCAGCGATCGAGGCGCGGTACACCAGCGGCACCACCACCGGCGCGAGCAAACGCGACACCGTCAGCGCCCTGCGAACCTTCGTGGGGGAGAACAACTTGCCCTCGCGGACCGCCTTCAGTTCGGTTTCAGCAACCTTGAGAGCGGTCCTGTCACTGTCGCGCTGGGCTTTGAGCCGCGCCTTGAGGGCGCGTGCCTGCGCCTTCTGCTCCGCCTTGAACCTGCGGACATCGTTCTTGGCCGATAGCTTGGCTTCGAGCTTCGCCTTCGCCTTGATGGCGCGGGCTTCGGCCCTGCGGGTAGCACGGGATTTGCGTCGCTTGAACAGGCTCATCCCTGCGGCCTCCCAGATCTTGTCGTCGACACATCCCGCCGGATGTCCGGCGGTCACGCTGACCAAACCCTAGCGTTCGGCACACTCCGCGGTGGCCGCGGCCCGACGACCAAGGCGTTTGGGCTCCTCAGCAAACCGCACATCACGATTGTGCGAGAATCGAACCCATCATCTGGTCAAACGGCGCCGGCGACGTCGACGGCCATGTACGTCGAGGGGTGGTGACGACGTGGGTTCGCGTGCGCGGATGGCTGCGGCGGCCTGCCTCGTGGCCTCGGGGCTGTTGACGGGCGGCGTCGGCGCGGCCACTGCGTTCGCCGACCCGGGACAGTCCACCGGCGACGAGACCTCGAGCCGCACGTCCGACCCGTCGGGCCGCGAGTCCGACACGTCGTCGGGCACCCGCCGGCACGACGCCGGCACCCCGAGGAACGGCAGCGGCCCCGTCCGCGAGAAACGTGCCGATGGAGCCGACCGGGACCTGCCGGACCGCGAGGACCGTGAGGAGCGCGAAGCGCCGATTGGCGAGGAAGGCCAGGACCGCGAATCGCCGGAGTCGGATCCCGCGGTGCCCGCCGACGACGGTCTCGACGTTGTCGCTCATGAAGGTCGGCAGGCAGAGGACAGGAAGCTGTGGCCGCCGTGCTGTGAGAACCCGGAGCAGGACCGGGACTGCCCACCCTGGTGGCCCTGGCCGGATCCCGACACCGACGAACCGCCGAGGTCCGACAGCGGTGGCGGTGGCCGCCCCGAGGCGGAACTGCCCGCCGGACTCCCGTTCACCATCCCCCCACGGGCGGTGTCTCCGGAGTTCTCGCCGCCCGCCGGCGAACCGATCGACCCCGACGTCGTGGACACGGTGCCGGTCGGCGGGGTGCCAGAGAGCGGGCCGCCGGGGGTCCCGGTCAGCGTGCCCGTCCTCGTCCCGACGCCGAGCGGCGCTGGTGCTAGGCCGGGACCCGGTACGGGCGGGGCGGGCTCACCGCGGTCGAACGGTCCGCGCCAGGGGACCGCCGAGCCGCCGCCTGCCCGACAGCCGCCACCGGCCACCGCCGGCAGCAACGTCGCGGGGGGAGCGTCGTCCTACCGGGTGGGCTACGGCGAATACCTGCGTGCTGCCGGCCTCTCGCAGATCGCAGTGCTCGCAGTGCCGGGCCTGGCGGGAATCCTGGTGGTCACCGGCGCCGGCGGATTGCTGGGATACCGCCAGGCCAAAGCAGGCCACGCGGTGCGCACCAGGGACATCGCCCGGTACATGAACTAGTGAGAACGGTCGCTTTGCAGCAGTGAGCGGCGGATAGTGGACGATACGGAGAGGGGGTCATATGCCTGCGAGCCGTCGCGTCACCCGCGCGGTCAATGAGGTTCTCGACCTCGCCCCGAAGCAGGGGGAGGTTTCGCTGACCAGGCTGGTCGACGCGGTCAGCGCGGACCGCGGACGACCGATCGAGATCACGATGGCCGACCTGCCGCCCGGCGTGTGCGGTCAGTGGCGGCAGTACTGCGACCACGACGTGTTCCTGATCCAGAAGGGCCTACCCGCCTGGGATCGCACGCTGGCCCACGAACTCGGCCACCTGGTCCTGGGGCACGAGGGGATCCCGGTGGTGCAGGCGGCCAGGGACCACACCGAGATGGCCAGCTCCGAGCTCATCGGCTACATGCTCAACCAGCGCACCGGGTGCATGGGCCCTAGCGGGGAGGACGCGGAGCAGGAAGCCGAGGACTTCGCCGCCCTGCTGATCTACCGGCTGGGCCGGCTGCCCTCCGACCGCGCCTCGATCGTCCAGGTTCGCCTCGGAGAGGCGTTTGGTTGATCATCTGGGTGATCGCCGGTCTTCTCGGATTGGCGACCGGCCTGCGCATCGGCTGGGCGCTGGTCAACAAGCAGTCGCTGGTGAGCACGGCGATGATCTTGGCCCTTGGCAGCCTGGGCGTGGTGGCGGCACTCAACTGGCAGCCGCTGACACTGCTCATCGACACGCTGCTGAGGTGGCCGAACATCTCGATCGGGCTCAGTCAGGTGGCGCTGATCGGCTGTGCCGCCGGCAGCTGCGTGATGATCACGACGGTGTCGTCGGTGCGGACCCCGGCGACGGCCAAGAAGATCGCCATCGCGCAGTACAGTGTTGCGGCCGTCATCGCCGGCGCGAGCCTGGCCTTCTTCTTCGCCGACGGCCGCCAACCGGAGATGTCGCCGGAGGAGTACCTCAGGCGCAATCTCGGCTCCGGGGGCCCCTCGCTGCCCTGGCTGTTGCCGATGCTGTACGTGCTCCTGGCGCTGAGCCTGGTGGTGTGGGCCGGGCTTCGGCACTCCAACCGCACCCGTCGTGGGCGGGCCCTGTTCGTGTTCACGGTCGGGATCGTGCTGATCGTGCTTGCGCTGGCGTTCTTCATGCTGCGCGCGGTCGGCACCAGCGGGCTCGTCGGGATCGGGGCGGCAGCGACGCTGCTGGGCTGCGCGATGCTCGTCATCGCCGCCGGATCGCTGCTGCCCAGCGTGGAGGACTGGTTCGGTGCGCGGCGGGAGCTGAGGATGATCCAACCGCTTCTCGACGAGCTCGGCCACCGCCACCCCGACGTCGGGATCGGGGTCCGGCCACGGGGACCGCTGGTCTTCCGGGTGGCCGAGCGGATGTCCCTGATCTCCGACGCGCTGTTCATGGAGGCCACCGCTGCCGACGGTGCGCTACGCCGCGTCGACGCGGCGACAGCCGTGCACGGAGGGTCCGGTGATCTCGCCGACCTGGATCCGCCAGAGGTTTCGCCGGTCGAACAGGCGGCGGCGATTGCCAGGTGGCTGCATGCGGGTAGCGAAGGGACACCCCGCAGCGCGTACGCGGCGTTCCCGGGCCTGGCCTGGCTCCGCCAACCGGCTACCTATTCGGACCGGGAATGGATCCTCGAGATCGCTCGCCAGTTTCGCCGCCACACGCCTGAATCCCGAGGCTTCACCACCAGTGCCCGGGCCGAGGCTGATTCGCCGGCGGACGGGCCGCGCTGAGCCGGGCTAATTGTCCAGATTCTCGCGCCGACGCAGTTCGTCGACCTTCTGCGAGATGTCCTGCTTGGCTTCGGCGGACAGCCCGACGGTGCGCGCCGCAATCCGGCGAACACCTTCGTCGCGCATCCCGGCCAGCCAGGTGAGCTCCTTGTCGAGCTTCTCGTAGTACTCGTCGTCGGTGAAGTACGCCGGCTTGATCCGGAAGAAGTTGGCAAGCGCCGCCATCGTTGCCTGAGACGGGTTGGTTCGGTTGCCGGAGCGCAGCTGCGACAGGTAGGGCGCGGACATGGTCACGCCTTCGGCCTTCAGGGCGGCGATCACCTCCGCCGACGTGTGCGGGCCGCGTCCTGGCGGGTAGACGACGTCGAACAGCCGGTTCAGGCGAGCGGCAAACGTATTGCTCATCGGATTGACCTCCACATGCAGACAAGCGGTGATTTCAGGGCGGCGTATTTGCTGATCATCGTAGCGACAGTTAAGTCCACAACCAAGTGCAAACCGAGTAAAAGTTAACCCGGCTCCCGGTGGGGCCGCCGCTGCTGACGTGAGCGGCGTCGGTGTCGGCGGTTGATACCGCCACAGTACGGTGCGGCTAAGCAAATAATAACGGCGCCGTAGCCAGCATACTCCCGGCACCCCGAACGGCCCATCAGGAAAGTTTCCCCAATTTCCCAGGGCAACCTCTACTTTTCTGAGATGCGCGGTATCCGTCGTTTGCTGGCCAGTTGGCGGTGCGTCCCAGCTCGGTAGCCGGCGATGCCGCTTCACGCCATGTGGCGGCCCACAGTTGGGCTGCGAACGCGCAACGGGCGGCCGCGACAAGTGCCAGTAGCCAGTGGCAGTTCGGCGGGTGTCTGACGACGTTTACTGGGCGGTGAGCACCGCGGCGCGCCGACGGTCGCGCAACCACGCTGCCACGGCGACCGCCAGGGCCAGGGCCGCCACCGCAGCGGTCACCGCGACCGCCACCCACGGCAGTCCCAGGCCGCCGTCGAAGAACAAGAAGAGCCCGAAGAGCAGGAACAGGACGCTGGCCAGCCCGTGCAGGATGTGTTCGGGCAGGCGCTTGTGCATCAGCGTGCCGACGGCGATGGCCACTCCGTCGGCCAGCACCATGCCGATCGTCGCGCCGATCCACACGCCGGCCCAGCTGTGCTCACTGGCCAGCGCGACCGTTGCCAGCATCGTCTTGTCGCCGAGCTCAGCGAGCACAAAGGACGACACGATCGCGAACAGCACGTAGCGAGGCTCGGCAACCCGCACCTGGTCGTCGCCGTCCTCGCCGCGGGCCCGCCAGGTCCACACCGCAAACAGCAGGAACGCGATGGACGCGGCGAATGCGATGGGCCGTTCGGGCAGTGAGACCCCGAGGAAATGGCCGATGGCCACCGACAGGCCGTGTACGAGCATGGCCGCGATCGCCACCCCGGACAGCACGACCCACCAGCGGTGACGCAGCGAGTAGGTCATGGTGATCAGTTGGGACTTGTCGCCGAGTTCGGCGACGAACACCACCGCGAGGCTGACCAGGATGGCGGTGAGCATGGAAATGACCTCTCGACGCTCCGCCGACAGGTCGGTGCTCTCGACCTGCCAGGCTTCGGTCGAAGGTCTCGCCCACCGCTGCCACGCTCGGTTGCGGTTCGGGTGCCGGGCTTCACGCCAGTATGTCGACACCACGATTGGGGGCTACTCCCCTTCGCTGACCTCACCGACGTTAGTCGCCGATCGCCGAGAGCGCCACCGCTGGGCGGGATTTCGGGCAGCCGAATCGAGTGTTATCTGGACACGAATGTCGGGATTCGAAAATCCTTACGCGGCAAGGAGCATGGCGAGGATTGCGGTGTCCGGATGGCTGATCGGGTCGACGCCGACGCGGCTGACCATCGACGTCACGGTGCCATCGGACTCGGCTTCGACCCAGGCGGCACGGTGCTCCAGGCCCAGATGAGGCAGGCCGGGCAGCAGCACGCACCCTGACGCCGCGCCATTGCATTCGGGAAGTGACGGAGTGGTTTCCGAAGGGGGGTGCAGCATCAAAAGCGCCGGCGGCTGGCGATCTGCGAAATAACCGGGGGCCATGGCGGATTCGCCGACAACAGTGCCCTCCGCGAGGACCAGGCCGACAGTGCCGGGTTCCGGTTCGTCTGGGAGTTCTTCCCGAGCCCCGAAAACAGTTGTGGTGGAGAGCAATCCCGGCAGCGACGCGATGCGGACCGCGACCATGAGAAGCTGCGCCCACTCCTTCGTCGAATCCGGCCAGCGGCCGGAGACCACAAAACCCTTGAGCGACCCACGTGAATGAAAAGGGACGATCTCGATCGCCCGTCCGGACCCTAGATCCATTACGCCTCCCGGCACCCTCGCAGAAATGCCCGACACGACTGTGGGTCGATCCGCTCAGGATGCGCCAAATACCCACTGGCACGCAAGTGGACACGAGTGCCAACCGGCGAAAACAAAACCCGGCTCGGTACAGGACCGAGCCGGGTGGTGTCAGTGGGGATGTGCCGGTGGCACGTCAGGCGGGCGGGTAGACCCCCATGCCCTTGGCCTTCTCCGTCTGCCAGAAGATGTCGGCGATCTCGTCGATGGTCTTCAGAAGCTTCTCGGCGACGGCGACGTCGAGCGACTTCTTCACATCACCCGCGCCGTGCACGCCGTCCCAGAACAGCTGGTGCAGGTTGGGGAACTGCTCGAAGTGGTCCTTGGTGAAGAAATCGGCCCACAGCACCATCAGGTGATGCTTGACCTCCTCGGCGCGCTGCTCCTTGATGAGGATCGCGCGGACCTTGAAGTGCTCGTCGTCGGAGTCGTGGTACTTCTGCAGCGTCTTGAGACAGGACAGCGCTTCGATCTTTGCCTGGGCGGGGTCGTAGACGCCGCAGTACAGGTCGCAGTGGGCGTGGGCGGGGGTGGAGTTTGAGAAAAGTCGATGCAGCATGGTCCTAACTTACCCTTAGCCCATGCGCCGTAACCATGGGCCGCGACCTGATTCCCGTCGGTGGCCGATCCGCAGCTTCGTGGTCGTGGAGGACTCGATGCGCCCGGCGCTGCGCCCCGGCGACGGCCTGCTGGCGCTGCGTGACGGGAATCCGCGGCTCGGCCAGTTGCGGGTCTTCCGCCATCCTGCGAAGTCCTCGCAGTGGCTCGTCAAGCGAGTCGGCGAGGTGTATCGCGGGCGGAACAGCGTGACCTTCGAAGCCCGCTCGGACAACCCGGACGCCGCAGGCGCCGCCGATTCCCACGATTTCGGGTGGGTGCCGGCAGTCGGGTCCTACCGGGTGGTGTGGAAGATCAGGAGAGGACGATCAGGGCCAGGAAACCCAGCAGCACAAGAGCGATGAGACCGGCCCGTAGGAACGCCATCAGTTGGCTGCGGTTGTAGACGCGCGACGAGGCATGCCATTCCGACGGCGGGAACGCAGAGCCTGAGTCCATCGACGACGACGCCATCAGATGTTCCTCACCAACACGCGCGAGTACCTCCCCAGTGAGATCAGTCACACAGACAAACGGTGTGACGCCGATCATAACCCCTGTTGTTCGCTGTTGAGAAATCGGGACCGGGCTGCGGCCGTCGGAAACCAATTACTTAGCAGGCGAGCCATTTCGCTCGAGCGGCGCCGCGCCTGTTGATCGCCCGGGCGTGGCGGCGGGGGTTATCCACAGCGGGCGGGCCGCGCGGCCCCGACAGGGGCGCTCAGGACGGTCAATGGCGTCCGTGGCCTGTGGATAGACCTGTGGAAACTGTGGATAGCTCTCGGATAGCTGCCGGCCGGCGCAGGTGGTGCCCGGCCCCGCGGACGTGCCAGCATGTGGCCATGGATGACACGGCTGTGCCCCAGGCAGCAATCGGCGACGTGCCTGCGACCTTCGGCGACGGGGTGGTCCTGCTCGACGTACGCGAAGGCGACGAGTGGCAGCAGGGGCACGCGCCGGGCGCGCGGCACATCCCGATGGGGGACATCCCGGCGCGGATGGCCGAGATCGACACCGCCGCCCGGCTGTATGTCATCTGCCATTCCGGCGGCCGGTCGCAACGGGTGGCGCAGTATTTGGCGCATCACGGCTACCAGCCGGTCAACGTCAGCGGCGGTATGTCGGCCTGGGCGGGGGCCGGTCGTCCCGTGGTGCGCGACGGAGGCGGTGCGGGCACGGTCTGAGCCGGCACGCAGCACCACCTCGCGGTACGTCCACTCCCCGGCGCCCCATTAGGCTGATCAGATGATCCAGGTGTGTTCCCAGTGCGGGACGCGGTGGAACGTACGCGACCGGCAGCGGGTCTGGTGTCCACGCTGCAGCGGCACGCTGCTTGCACCGTCGGGGCCCTCCGGTACGCAGGAGTGGGGGCCCGGCCAGGCGCCGCCCCGCAACGCCGGCCGACCTGCCGGACCCATGCTGCCCTCGGGATACCGCTGGGTCGCGGTGCGCCCCGGTACGCCGCCCCCGCCGCGGCCCGCCCGGCGCGTACTCGGGCCGACGCCGCGTTACCCGGTCATTCCGCGCTGGGGTCTGGTGGAACACTTCGACGCTCCCGCCGAGCAGAAAGCTCAGCGCGGCGGTCCATCGGTGACCGCGGTGCGGGTCACCCTGGTGGCGGCCATGGCGGTGCTCGGCGCCGCGGCGATGGTCCACCTGGTCCGCTACGCGCTGCTGATCATCAACCGCACCACGCTTCTGCACCCGTGGGTTGCCGCCGCGGCCACCTGGGGTGGTGTCGCGGTCAGTGTGGTCGCGATGTTCATGGTCGTCGCGAGCGCGCTGCTGCTGACCAACTGGCTGATCGCAAGACGATCGGCTGCGTTCGCCCACCAGGGGCGCCCGGAGCCGCGATCGGTCTGGGCACTGCGGGCGGGCTGTCTGATCCCGGTGGTGAACCTGGCCTGGGCGCCGGTCTACGTCATCGAGTTGGCAGAGGTGGAGTCGCGCCAGAGGTGGCTGCGCCGGCCCATCGTGGCCTGGTGGGCCGTCTGGGTGCTCAGCACGGTGGTGTCGATCTTCTCCTTCGTCACGAGCTTCAGCACCGACCCGCAACGCATCGCCGACAACACCGTGACCACGATCGTCGCCTACCTGCTGGCACTTGCGGCGCTGCTGCTGGCGCTCCAGGTCCTCCTCGGTTTCGAGCGCCAGCCCGTGGAGCGGCCGTCGAGGCGTTGGGTGATGGTCGCGACCGACGAACCCGAGCGCGCTGCGGACCGGGACGCCGCGCCGGAGAAGGACAAAGGCGACCCAGCGGTTGAGTCCGAAGGGCAGAACCCGGCAGCATAGCGACATGAGCTCCGGCGAGACGTTCGGCAGTCACCCGTTCGTGGTGGCCCACCGCGGCGCCTCGGCGGACCGTCCCGAGCACACTCTCGCCGCCTATCAATTGGCTCTCGAGGAGGGCGCCGACGGTGTCGAATGTGATGTGCGGCTGACCCGGGACGGCCACCTGGTTTGTGTGCACGACCGTAGCCTCGATCGGACCTCCACCGGAACGGGGCTGGTCAGCGAGATGACGTTGGCAGAACTACGCGAGTTGGACTACGGCGCGTGGCATCCGAGCAGGCGTGCCGACGGCAGCCACGGCGACACCGGGCTGCTGACGCTGGAGGACCTCGTCAAGCTGGTGCTCGACTGGAACCGGCCGGTCAAGATGTTCATCGAGACTAAGCACCCGGTGCGCTACGGCGCGCTGGTCGAGAGCAAGGTGCTGGCGCTGCTGCATCGCTACGGCATCGCGTCACCGGCGTCGGCCGCTCTGTCGAGGGCCGTGGTGATGTCGTTCTCGGCAGCAGCCGTGTGGCGGATCCGGCGTGCCGCGCCGATGCTGCCGACGGTCCTGCTCGGGGAGACGTCGCGCTACCTGGGTGGCGGCGCGGCCACCACCGTCGGTGCCACCGCGGTCGGGCCGTCGATCGCGACACTGCGCGACCATCCGGAGCTGGTGGACCGGGCGGCCGCTCAGGGACGCGCCCTGTACTGCTGGACCGTCGATCACTACGAGGACGTGCAGTATTGCCGCGACGTCGGTGTGGCCTGGATCGCGACCAACCACCCGGGCCGCACGAAGGCGTGGCTGCAGGACGGCCTGACCGGCGCCGGTCGCGACTAGAGAGCGCCCCCGGCGGCCTTGGGCGCGGCGGGATCGCCCGTGGGTGTGGTGATCTCGCGAGCAACGAAGTCCTCGAGGTGAAACAGGTCGGCTCCGGCACGTTCGGCGATGCGCACCAGCGTCGTCATCAGCGCGACCTCCTCGACCTGTTCCTTGAGGAACCACTGGACGAACTGCTCGCCGACATAGTCGCCTTCGTCGCGCGCCGTGCCTGCCAGTCGGCTGAACTGCTCGGTGACCGCGCGCTCCATGTCGAGCGCCAGTGCGAGGGCGTCGCGCGGCGTCTCGAACGCGTTGCGGACGGGTTCGACCGCCGGGATCTCCACAGGCACGTCACGGTCGACGAAGTACTGCACCAGCATCATCGCGTGGTTGCGCTCCTCGACCGACTGCCGGTAGAAGAGCTTGGCCAACTGCGGTAGGTCGGCGCCGTCGAAATACACCGCGATGGCGAGATACTGCTGCGATGCACCGAGTTCGCTGCGGACCTGCTCGTCGAGCAAGCCGTGGAACTTGGTTTCGGTCGCGTCAGAAGATTCCGTGTTGAGCATGGCATCAAGATATAGCAGGTCAGACGCCATTGTCAGCGAAGGTGGACCTAACGCAGGCCAGCATATCCTTAGTCTGAACCGCTGTTGTGACGTACGTTTCAGCGCGTCGACTAGTTTGCCAGGCCTAAGGGTTTGCCGCGTCGAGCACGTCCTGCGGAATTGCCGCGTCCGACGCCAGGGCGGAGAACAGTCGCTGTGCGGCTTCGCTGTTCCACACCACGATCGAGCCGGAGCCGTTGTCGGTGAATTCGCCGATCGGCACGGTCCCGGTGGTGATCGAGGCCGGGTCCCCGTGCAACGCCCACGCCAGCCGGATCAGATCCCAGAGGTTGTCGCCGTCGTCGACGGTCACGGTGTCGACCGCCGCGCGTGCCATCGGATACCAGCGCAGGGGGTTCAGCAGCACGGCCGGGCTGGTGGCGCGGTCGACGAGTGCGGACATGAACTGACGCTGATTGGCCATCCGGTCCAGGTCGGCGCGTGGTGTCGTGCGGGTGCGGACGTACCCGAGTGCGGAGCGGCCGTCGAGTTCCTGGCATCCGGCCGGGAGCTCGATGCCGGCCAGTGGATCGTTGATCGGCTCGGCCGGGCACATCGTCACGCCGCCGACGGCGTCGACGAGACCGGCGAACCCGCCGAAACCGATCTCGGCGTAGTGGTCGATGCGCAGTCCGGTGGCCTGCTCGACGGTCTGGGTCAGCAACGTTGGCCCGCCCAGGGTGAACGCCGCATTGACCTTGTCGGAGCCGTACCCGGGAATCGGGACGTACGAGTCGCGGGGAATCGACACCATGGTCGCCGGGGTCGAGGAGCCGAGGCCGGGCAGATGCACCAACAGGATCGTGTCGGTGCGCGCGGAGCCGGAGAAGTCCAGGTCCCCACCGGTGGCCAGTTCGGCCTGCTGTTCGGGGGTCAGGCCGGCACGGCTGTCCGAGCCGACGAGTAGCCAGGTGGTGCCCGCGCCCCGGGCCGGCCGTTCCGGATAGTCGGTCAGGGCGGGGATGCGGGTCAGTGACGTCTGCACCCAGATCCCGACCCCGACCGTCGCGGCGCCGAGCACCACGACACAGGCCACCAAGACGCGCAGCCAGCGTCGCAAGCGCCCGGGTTTTCTGCTGGGACGTGCAGGGGCGGCGGGTGGTGGCATCGCTCGCCCGGGCGGCCGAGGAGGCGAACTCTTGCGGGGTGGGGGCGGCGGGAACTGGCGGGGTGGTGCCGGCGGTCTCCGTACAGGTGGCGAGGGTGGGGATCGGCGCGGTGGGGTCGCCGGATTGGGCGGCCAGGCAGGCCGGTAGTTCGGGTCGCGCCGCAGCGCCGGTGGTGGCTCACTGCGACCCGGCGCCCCTCGCGTGGGGGGAGGTGGCGTCGGCCCCGGGAAAGGCGGCCGCTTGTCGGTCACAGCAAGAAATGTACGTCCTACTGCAGCCAGCCGAGGTGACCGGCGAGCAGCGAATACCCGACGAATGCCACGACGTCGATCAGTGTGTGCGCGATGATCAGCGGCCACAGCCGGCCGGTGCGCTGCCAGATGTACGCGAACACCAGCCCCATCGCGAGGTTGCCCAGGCCCGCGCCGAACCCCTGATACAGGTGGTATGCGCCGCGCAGCAGGCTCGAGATCACCAGGGCCACCCACGGGTTGACACGCAGCTGCCGCAACCGGGTGAGCAGGAAGCCGACGACGACAACTTCTTCGGCCCATCCGTTGCCGAAGGACAGCAACAACAGCATGGGGATGCGCCACCAGGTGTCGTTCAGTTCGGCGGGTTCCACCGACGCGTTGGCCCCGAGGATCCGGGCGATCCGGTAGAGCGCCAGCCCCGGGACGCCGATGAGGGTGGCCAGTCCGATGCCGCCGAGGACATCCGGTCGCCACCGGATGCGTCCCAACCCGAACCGTGCGGGACCGTAGCCGCTGCGCCACAGCAGGTATACCGCCAGCGCTCCCCACGCCAGCAGCTGGAACAGGCCGGCCAGGTTCAACCCGAGGTCGATGAGGTCGAAGGAGGAGCGCCGCGGATTGAGCGCCACCGTCTGTCCGGACAGGCCGAGCAGCACGCCTTCGACCAGCCTCAGCAGCGCGGTGTAGGCGCTGAGGGCGAACGTGACCGCCAGCACGATGGCGATCTCGATACGCAGCGCACGCCGCTGGGTATCGGTCGGTTCGTCGTCGGGGTCGCTCACCGCAGCCACGGTAGCCGGGCGCGCGCGACCGGGCCGCTCAGACGCCCCGCGCGCGCAGCCCGTTGAGGAACGGGCAGCCCATCAGCACCCGAATCGCCTGACTGAGCCCGGTGACGTCGTCCACCGGTTTGGCGAACGACAGCCGTACGTCGTGGTCGCCGTCGTCACCTTCGACCCGCAACTGCACGCCGTAGCGGTCCAGACCCAACGGGCGAACCCGGCCACGGCGCAGCGTTGGGGGCAGCCGGCTCGCGAGCCGTTCGACCACGTCGCGGTGCGCGGATTCCATGTGCTGCAACCAGCACGACTCCATGGCGCAGAACGGATCCGGGTCGGCACCGAGCAGGGCGCTGAGCGGGACGGAATCGGCTCCGGTGGAGTCGGCCACCACGATCGATTCGATCTCCAGGCGCAGCAGCGTGTAGCGGATCTCCGGCTCTGCGGTGCAGCCGGAACTGCCGATCCCGGAATTGACCTGCAGCAGAGCAGGATTGGGTTCCGCGGCGGCGATCAGGTCGAGCAGTGCCGGTACCTTCCTCATCGGGACGTCGCGGAGCCTGCCCTGGATCCAGACAAGTGAACGCACCGGCTCCCGCAGCGGGAGCGGTGCGTAGTCGGTCAGCTCCAGCACCGCCTGCACTCCGGTGGTCCCCGCCGAGCCCGCCGTCGCGGCGAGCGCCGAGTCGACCGGCACGGTCGTCGCGAACGAACCATCGCCGAGCAGGTGGTGCACGGGAGTGGAGGCCGGCTCCAGGCCTTCGACGGCCAGCATGGCGCCGCCGGCCCGTGCGCACGCGCTGCGGATCCGCTCAGCCGTCGTGGGGGCCGCGGTCGGTGCAGGAGAGGCCATTGCGCCACCTTTCTTCGTAAGGTGAGGCTAACTTAACTACCGATCGCGGATCGGCGCAAGGCTTTCGTGCAGCGGAATGGTGACCCGATACGCTGAAGCGGTGCCTGGCATCGCGTATCTCGGCCCTGAGGGGACATTCACCGAGGCCGCGCTGCGCGCCATCGCGAAGAACGGGCTGATTCCGCCCGCAGCTACCGGTGCTCCCGGTGGCCAGGAGTCCGTCACCCCGATCACCACCGACAGCACCGCGGCCGCGCTGGCGGCCGTCCGTTCCGGCGAAGCCGAGTTCGCGTGCGTCCCGATCGAGAACTCGATCGAGGGGTCGGTGCTGCCGACCCTCGACAGCCTGGCCGAGGGAACGCCGCTGCAGATCTTCGCGGAACTGACGCTGGACGTGTCGTTCACCATCGCCGTGCGTCCCGGAACCGAGGATTCGCAGGTGCGGACCGTGGCGGCGTTCCCCGTCGCCGCTGCACAGGTCAGGCATTGGCTCGCCGAGCACCTGCCGGAAGCTCAACTCGTACCGGCCAATTCGAACGCCGCCTCCGCCCAGGACGTCGCAGCCGGGCGGGCGGACGCGGCGGTGAGCACCGCGCTGGCCACCCAGCGCTACGGGCTGCAGGCGTTGGCGGCGGGAGTGGTCGACGAACGCAACGCACGCACCAGGTTCGTCCTCGTCGGTGCTCCAGGCCCGCCGCCGGCATGCACCGGCACCGACCGGACGTCGGTGGTGTTGCGGCTGGAGAACGTGCCCGGGGCACTGGTCTCGGCCCTCACCGAGCTGGCCATCCGCGACATCGACCTCACCCGGATCGAGTCCAGACCCACCCGAACCGAACTCGGCACCTACATCTTCTTTCTCGACTTCGTGGGACACATCGACGACAGCTCCGTCGCCGAGGCGCTGCGCGCGCTGCACCGGCGCTGCGCCGATGTGCGCTACCTGGGGTCGTGGCCGACGGGGCAGTCGGTGGGTGCGGCCCCGCCGCAGATGGCAGAGGCGGTGGCCTGGCTGGACGGGCTGCGGGAGGGCAGACCGTGAGCGGCCGGCTGGTCCTGGTGCGGCACGGGCAGACACACGGCAACGTGGAGCGGCGCCTCGACACCCGGCCACCCGGAGCCGAGCTGACCGACCTCGGCCGCGATCAGGCCAGATCCTTCGCCCGTGGGCTGCCCCGGCCGCCGGCGATGATCGCCCACTCGATCGCCACCCGGGCCGTGCAGACCGCCACAGAGATATCCACAGTGATATCCACAGGGCTCAGCGCGGGAGGCGGAAGGGCGCTCGCGGCCGGCATGCGCGAGTTCGAGGACATCCATGAAGTCCAGGTCGGAGAACTGGAGAACCGCAGCGATGCCGACGCCCACGACGAGTTCAACGCCGTCTACCGCCGCTGGCACGCCGGAGAGCACGCGCTCGCCCTTCCCGGCGGCGAGTCGGCGCAACAGGTGCTCGACCGCTACCTGCCCGTCGTCGAACAAGTCAGGAACCGCTATCTCGAGGACCACACGTTCCCGGGCGACATCGTGGTGGTCAGCCACGGCGCAGCCATCCGGCTCGTCTCGGCGGTGCTGGCGGGCATCGACAGTCAGTTCGCCCTCGATCACCATCTGGCCAACACCGAGTCGGTCGTGCTGGCCCCCGCCGCCGAGGGCCGCTGGAGCTGCGTGCAGTGGGGCCTGCTGACCCCGCCGTTCGAGACGGATGCCCCCGCGGTGACGACCGTCGACGACGCGTCGCGGTCAGCCGAACCGATGGGCTGACACCGCACCCGGGACGACGTCGTCGCACGCGCAACCGACAGCGGCGCAGTCCAGGTGCATGACGTGGGCACCATCGGGCAGGTAACAGTCGACCTCGGTGCATTCCGCACGCAGGTAGGCGTGGTGGATCAGTGCCCCGTGGCAGTGCTCCAGGCCTGCCCGGCAGTCGCGGCATTCACTGGTCATGACCCGTTCATAGCACTGGAGGCCGACGAATTCGGGTTGCCGCGCGCTGAGGATCTGCAGTGCTGATCACGCCCAGCCCAGCTCGTGCAGCCGGTCGTCGTCGATGCCGAAGTGATGCGCGATCTCGTGGATCACCGTGATCGCCACCTCGTCGACCACCTCGGCGTCGGTTCGGCAGATGTCCAGCAGTGCCTCGCGATAGATCGTGATGGTGTCGGGCAGCGAACCGCTGTACCACGAGTCACGTTCGGTGAGCGCGACCCCTTCGTAGAGGCCGAGCAGTTGCGGTTCCTCGGGGTTCCGGTCGGCGACCAGGATCACCACGTTGTCGATCGCCGAGGCGAGGTCGGGCGGAACGAGGTCGAGGGCGTCACCGACCAACTCTTCGAACCGTTGCGGGGTCATCCGCACGGTCACCGGGCTAGATCCCCGGGGGTGGCGGCGCGGGCGGCAGCGGCGCGGCCGGCGCGCCCGGTGGGGGAGGTGGTGGCGCGGGAG